>JAKVCU010000073.1 GCA_022448955.1 Saprospiraceae bacterium | reverse complement strand
GAGATGCAGAAGGGAACATTCTTGCAGAAGGTACATTAACCGCAACGATCGAATCGGATACCACTTTCATTGTGGAAGTAATTAATGATTGTGGGAGCACAACGGATCAAGTTAGTATTCAAGCGTTCGCCTCGCCATTTATTGAATTATCACTTAACAGTGCAGATTGTAACACAGCTTCTGGAAACGCCAATTTGACTAACGCCCAAAATAATTGGAGCGTCATTTGGCGCGATGACAACGGAGCCATTATTGGTACAAATAACAATATCGATAATCTAACAGCAGGTACTTACAATATAGAAGTCATTGACGACCTAGGCCTCATTAGTTGTTCTTCTAATCTTGATTTCAATATTACAAATAGTGATGCACCTGAAATTGCATTGGTGGAACTCATTAATAACGATTGTCCTAATGACGAAAATGGAAGTATTATTGTAAATATCACAGGTGGACAAGTACCTTATGAAATCACATGGATTGATAACATGGCAAATATCATTGAATTTGGTACAGCAGTTAACAATCTTGCTAATGGCGAATATCAACTACAAGTGACAGATGCGAACAATTGTGAAACTTCTGTATTCTATACGATCGAAAGTCCAATATTTCCAAGTCCTATAATTAATATACAAACCGCTTTCTGTGATAATAATAATGGGAGTATTCAAATTATTTCAGGGTATCATCAGATGATGAAATTGTACTCAATGGTACAACCATAACTCAAGATGATCTAACAACACTGTTCCCAGGAGACTATCAATTATCTATCATTTCTTCTAGCTGTATAATTTTTGATTCACTCATTACTATTACTAATCAAATACCATTTGAAGTTACAGGGGATACCACTATAATTATTACAGAAGGTGATCGTTTACCCCTTGAATTACCATTTCCTACTGAAGGACTACAGCTTAGCTGGTCGCCCAATACTACACTTTCGTGTAATGACTGCCCGAATCCTATCGCCAGCCCTACGGAGGATATTGTTTACACCTTGGAGCTTTTTGACCCTCTTACCAATTGTTTGTCAACTATAAGTATTCAGGTTATTGTAGAACCTCCAGTGGAAATCTACATTCCCAATGCTTTTTCTCCAAATGATGACGGCTTCAACGATTTATTTACCATTTTCTCATCCGATCCCAGCGTATTGATTAATACTTTTCAAGTGTACGATAGATGGGGAGGCCTTGTCTACGAAAGTGAAAATAACGAAGCTGCATGGGATGGAAAGGCCAATGGTAAACCAATAGGAAGTGGCGTTTTTGTTTACTTCATCCAAATACAATTGCCCAATGGTGAGCAAATTATTAGAAAAGGTGATCTCACATTACTACGATAAACATGCAGTAATTTGACAGTTCTTGAATTTACTTTGTCCAAATTCAAGAACTGTCAATTATTTAGCGAAAGCTATATCAACATATCTACTCTTCTATTGTCTAGTTATTGATTCTATCCTAACAATTTTTCTGCTATAAGCTCCCTGTAACAATACAGCGGGCACTAGCAATTTGTAAGAACTCACGACTTAAAACTTAACTCCATGAAAAGGATCACACTACTTTTCCTTTCCGTTCTTTTGTCTGCGATAAGCTATGGACAAGAAATTTGCAACAATGGCATAGATGATGATAATGATGGTTGGATTGACCAAAATGACTGCGAATGCGAAGCAGAACCCGCTAGTAAGCGAGGTAATATTTGGCATTTTGGTATTGAAATGGCACTAGATTTTAATAGTGGGGAGTTGGAAGTAATTGACAACTCGGCTATGGATTCTTTTGAAGGTTCCTCTGCAATTTGTGATGAAAATGGCGAAATCCTATTTTACTCAAATGGAGGTGGACGACTTCCTTCAGCTATGCAAAACACGGGAAACATTTGGAATGCAAATAATGAAGTGATGTACGATATGATGGGTGAAGAAGGGGGAGGATTCAGTGCCACTCAGTCTAGCGTAATTGTGCCTAAGCCTGGATCTACGACCAATTATTACTTGTTCACAATGGAGGAAATTGAATATAGTGTAGATGGAAACATTCCTGACCAACCACAAGGTCGGGGCCTCTCCTATTTTGAAGTTGACATGTCTTTAAATGGTGGATTAGGAGGTGTTGTCCTTGCTGATGAACGACTTTATGTACCTTCTTTTGAAGGTGTTGCAGCGACTCAGCATGCCAACGGAGAAGATTATTGGATTTTTATCCTAGATGGTTCCGTGTCGGTCAACTCTATAATAGTTTTTTTAGCAACAGAATCAGGAGTAGAACAATTTACTAGTCTTCCTCTACCGGGTCCAACAAATACAATAGGTGGTTGGATAAAAGTGGATCCTGCTGGAAACAGGATAGCAGTTCCAGTCAGTGGGGGTAGCTTGGCTTTCTTTGATTTTGATAATGCTAATGGAAATATTGAACAACTTTTCGCTATTGCTTGGCCCAATCTCTTCTTTGGCGACTTTACAGGATCTGGAAAATACTTTTATGGACTCGCGTCTGATATAAATAACAAGGTTTTTAGAATTGATCCAAGTACGCCTTTTAATACATTAGAAGAAGTTGGTACCTTAGAAAACCAAACAGGGCCATTATTAGGACAGGTTCAATTAGCTCCAACAGGCGATATATATTTTAGAGTTGCTAGTAATTTACTTGGTAAAATAACTTGTCCAGAATCAGAATGTCCTGTTATCGATGATAGCTTCCTATCTCTCACAGATGACTTTTCTATCTTTTCATTAGGACTAACTAACTTTCCAAACAATTTCTTCTTACGCCCTCCCTATGAGGCAATTGAAGTGCTTTCGCCAAATATCTATTCTTTTTGCGAAGGAGATGAAGTTGAAATTGAAGCACTCACCAATAAATGTGTAAGCTATGAATGGTCAACAGGAGAAACGACTTCTTCCATTACCGTAAGTACTGCAGGTACGTACATCGTTACTTTAACCGACGATTGTTGCCCACTTGAACATGTAATTTCGGTAGAAAGTGATGGTACGGTAAGTATAGAAACGAATGCTCCTGATGCTATTTGTGAAGGCGAAACGATTGAAATTGAAGCAACCAACTTCGGAGATAATACACAAATCAACTGGAGAGATGCAGAAGGGAACATTCTTGCAGAAGGTACATTAACCGCAACGATCGAATCGGATACCACTTTCATTGTGGAAGTAATTAATGATTGTGGGAGCACAACGGATCAAGTTAGTATTCAAGCGTTCGCCTCGCCATTTATTGAATTATCACTTAACAGTGCAGATTGTAACACAGCTTCTGGAAACGCCAATTTGACCAACGCCCAAAATAATTGGAGCGTCATTTGGCGCGATGACAACGGAGCCATTATTGGTACAAATAACAATATCGATAATCTAACAGCAGGTACTTACAATATAGAAGTCATTGACGACCTAGGCATCATTAGTTGTTCTTCTAACCTTGATTTCAATATTACAAATAGTGATGCACCTGAAATTGCATTGGTGGAACTCATTAATAACGATTGTCCTAATGACGAAAATGGAAGTATTATTGTAAATATCACAGGTGGACAAGTACCTTATGAAATTACATGGATCAATGATATGGCAAATATCATTGAATTTGGTACAGCAGTGAATAATCTCGCCAATGGTGAATATCAACTACAAGTGACAGATGCGAACAATTGTGAAACTTCTGTATTCTATACGATCGAAAGTCCAATATTTCCAAGTCCTACAGTTAATACACAAACAGCCTTCTGTGATAATGATAATGGGAGTATTCAAATCATTTCAGGTGTATCATTAGATGATCAAATTTTACTCAATGGAGAAACTATTGCTCAAGAAGACTTAACAGCTCTTTTTCCAGGAGACTACCAATTGTCAATTATCTCTTCTAGCTGTACGATCTTTGATTCTCTAATCACTATTACAAATCAGATACCTTTTGAAGTCACAGGTGATACCACTATAATTATTACGGAAGGTGATCGTCTACCTTTAGTAATACCATTTTCTACTGAGGGCTTTGAACTTAGCTGGTCGCCAAATGCTACACTTTCGTGTAATGACTGCCCAAATCCTATAGCAAGTCCTACAGAAGATATCATTTATACTTTAGAGCTTTTTGATCCTATCACTAATTGTTTATCAACCTTGAGTATTCAAGTCATTGTAGAACCTCCTGTTGAAATTTATATCCCAAATGCTTTTTCCCCTAATGATGATGGCTTCAACGATTTATTTACCATTTTTCCTTCTGACCCAAGGGTCGTTATTAATAATTTCCAAGTATATAATCGATGGGGAGGACTAGTTTACGAAAGTGAAAGTAATGATGCAACTTGGGATGGAAAAGCAAATGGAGAGCCATTAGGAAGTGGTATTTTTGTTTATTTCGTTCAAATACAATTACCGAATGGTGAGCAAATTATTCGAAAGGGAGATATTGCCTTAATACGATAGGACAAGCAACCCTTTTATAGTAGTTGATCGTCTAGAAATAAAAATAAATATGAAAAGTCTATACCTATCCTTAATTTTTATCTATTCGTTTACTCATTTGAATGCTCAATGGTCAAAAATTCATGAATCTGAACAAGGTAGTGTAGGTGTCATCCATTCTCTATCTGGAGAAGAGGTGTGGTTTGCCAATCAATTCCAAACATCTTTAACTAAGATAGAAGATGCAAATGTTCACGTTACTAGTTTTGACAACTTTGGTTTCCTTTCCGATCTTCAATTTTTGAATCAAGATGTCGGCTACCTGAGTGGAGGCTGTTACTTTGTAACCGAAGATTGTCCATCTACTACCCTTTATAAGACAACTGATGGAGGAGAGAATTGGGAAAACTTACTTTCTAACGTTTTTACTTCAGGAGTCTTTCAATACATTTCATTACCTAGTGAAAATGATATTTACATACTTGCAGATGCCTACGGTTTATTACACTCATCAGATGCAGGCGAAAACTGGGAAGAAGTCAATCTACCAAGTGAATATTCCCCTAATTCTTTTATTGCTGCACAGTTTCTTACTCATGAAATTGGGTTTATAGTTTTCATTGACGGGTACGAAATAACACCTGATGGTTATGTATGGAATAATGTCATTCTTTCAACAGAAGATGGAGGAGAAAATTGGGAAAAAATATCTGAAATGCCATTAATTGATAATGAGATATTTGACATGAGTTTCTATTCCCCTGAAATAGGTTACTTAATCCTCCGAGATAATGTTCTATACAAAACTGAAAATGGAGGTACAAGCTGGGAAGAATACACTGTCGGTTCCGATCAAGAAACCATATTAAGCTTCGAATTAGTTAATAATGAAGTCGCTTACTTAAGTACTTCCGACTCAGAAGAATTCAGAAGTAGAATTTATAAAACAGAGAATGGAGGTCAATCATGGACAATAGATGCTAGTTTCGAGAATACTTTTGTAGAGCAACTACACTTCATTGATGAAGAAAATGGATTTGCAGGAGTAGGTAATGAATTGTACCAACGAATGGGAACCACTAATACTGCTGAACCAGCACTATTGGATTTTGAAGTTTTTCCTAATCCTAGTAGTGATGGGATTACTATTCAGTTGGAAGATATCTCCTCGCTTCCTATGTCTTTAATTGTTAGGAATCAATTAGGGCAAGTCGTTATGGAAAAGCAATTATTTGATTCAAATACTTCCATTTCTATCCGTCATTTTCCTGCTAGTGTTTATTATCTAGAAATTAGAGATGAAGATGGAAGTTCACTAGGTATAGAAAAGTTAATCAAAAAGTAGATAAGGTGCGATCTCACTTTTTTTTGAGATCGCGCATCTTTTTCTATTTTAGGAAAAACATACCTGATCCAACTCTATTATTTTTACCTCTCCAATTTGGCATCCAATTAAACCTTGGCCTTTTTTCTTCGCCCTTGTCTCGGTCTTGCAGTGCTAGGTTAAAACGAATAGTCTCTAAAGTTCCACCTTGTTCTTCTTTCAAATATTCTAAGGGAATAGCTGCTTCTAAAACATATCCTCCTTTCATTGCTTTACATTCCCATTTGGCCCCTGTTGGCATACGATCTTTGTAAAATGCATTTGCAGGAAGGCCATTATAAGCGGGGCTAATCGTTTCAAAAACAGATTCTTTAAACCAGCCTTCACCTCTATCCATCACACTTTTAGTAAATGGATGAGCATTAACGATAAAGGCTATATAGTCTTGTTGCCATGCTGCCATTGCTGTATCTATCTGGATATCATCATCTGTTACTTGTGCTCCGATATACAAGTATTGTTCATCATAACCAATATTAAAAGCAGCTGAAATATCTTTGTTATTTTCTGTGTTAATATGATAAGGTAATTCGCCCCATTCTCTCAAGTCACCATCTAAGTTTAGGTTGAAATCAATTTCTTTTAGCAGATTTTTTTTTTCGGGTGCGATCTTTGCCGTAAAGGGAATGACCATATCAGGCGTATTTTCTCCTACAAACTTAGCTTCTATTTTTATTGTTACTCCATCATAATCTTCGATCGCTTTTTGCTTTTTTGGACTTAGTACTGCTTCTACAATTTTCACATCATTGGGCTGCACTATCAATTTGGCTTCAGATAAATCGCACTTAGTATCCCAACTGAATTTATCATCGATGGATACTTCCATTGGAACATCTTTATCATTCGTAACTCGAATTTTCACAGTCCCTTCTGTAAAATCTCTTTCTGTATAAAAAGGCTCCATTTTAAGGGGCTGACTGTCCCAAACGCTATTCAAAAATGCTCTTGTTTCTTCTGTTGAAACATTTTCATCCCAAATTCCGCCAAGCTCTAGGTTAGCAATAATCGGCCCATCTTCTGTCATGGTGATCCAAGCTACATGATCAAATTCTCCTAGTTTGGCACCACGCAGACTCGTGCCGCCACCTGTAGTTGCCAATACAAAATACTTACCATTATTGCGTTCATATTTAGTATATCGGTGATAATGCCCTGAAAAAACCGTGTGCTTTCTATCCGCAAGTAATTCTTCTACATCATTCCACTTTTTGGTATCTTCTTGTATCCATAGCGGCTGATGCATAAAAATCAAAGTCCATTTCACTTCTTGGTTTTCTTCTAAAGTCTTTTTGATATACTTATACTGATCTTTTGATACGGTTCCTCTTCCTGCACCTCTTTTCTGGTCTTCTGTATTGAGGCACATAAACAATACATCCTTGTATACAAAGTGATAATACGTAGCTCCAAACTTCTCTTTCCACAAGTTTTCCATAACCTGATTGGTAATATCATGGTTACCTGGAACATAAAAAAATGGCATCTCCAACTGCTGCACCATACCGTTAAATTCATCCCACTCTTTGTTCAATTGATTAACATCTTCTGTATATCCAGGAATCAAATCCCCAACACTCATCACAAACTCTGGCTGCAATAAATTCAGCTTTTGTACACCTTCCTTGAAAACACCAGGACGTAAACCACCTGTTCGATCTGTCACTACAGCGAATTGAAATCTATCTGAATCATTATTTAGTTTTAAACTTGTCCAAGGCTTAGCCCCTTTTAGTACTTCAATTTTTAAATCGTCTTGATTTTGACAAAAGCCAGAAAGGGAAAGGAATAGTAATATACTTGTGAGAAGCAAATTTTTCATACTGGTTAATTTTATTTTACGCCAATATTAGAAAGCTCCACTCAAAAGGAAGGTAAAGTAATGTTTAAATTTAAGTGAAGTTTTTAGGTGTCATAGCAAAAGGTTTCCTACAACACCTAAATTGCTTACTCCATTAATTGAATACCTTTGATTTCTTTTTGATTATAATAGTCTTTTGCTTTAGGAGAATACATTTCGACCAATGCATAAGTGATTTTCACTTTTTGGCCAATCAAGTCGTCAAAATCATCCATCAATAAGTCAGAACCGTTAAAATATCTCAACCAAACAAAGGTTTGATCACGGCCTTTGATATCTTTAATCACTAAAAAGCTGATATCAGTACCTCTAATCGCCTTTATCGTCCCAACCATTTCACTCACTGGTTTGTTCGCCTCTTGCCCTGAATTGCCATTTGTAGTAGCTACTTTTTGTAATATAGCAGGACACCTTGCCGCCATACGGAAGCCAATTTGCTCTCCAAACTTAGAAAAGCTGACAGGGTCATTGATATTGACTGGATATTTCTCTTCGTACTCACCTGTGTGCTTACTTAAGCTTTGCATGATACAAAACCCTAATTCAAGGTTGATCTGTTCTTGGCTTAAAGACTCAATATTCTTTTTGGAAATACATTCACAAGTTTCTTGTGCAAATACATCCATAATATCTTGTGCAGAGAGGTTGATCGTAAAAAACACAAATAGAAGGAGGCTTATGCGCTTCATTTTATTAAATTTATACAAAATATGATTTTAATATATAACAATACCTTCGATTTAAGATAAAACCGAAAAGACTAACTAAATTCTTTCATAGCGTAAAGTACACCTTTTAAAGGAATACCAAGCCAGTGTGGCCTAGCATTCATTTCATACCCTAGCTCATAAATTGCTTTTTCAAGAATGTATGTTCGAAGTAAAATTTGTTTTTCTTTTTCTTCTTTAGGAATAAAGACCTGCCCTTTTGCCGTTTTGAAATAACTACTTAAGAAGCTTTGACTTATATAATGAAACCATTGTTGAGCACACTGCTCCAAATATGGCATATGCTCTGCTTTATACTTTTTACTAAGTAACAACTGACCATAAGCCACATAGTGAAAAGACCGTACCATTCCTGCGACATCCTTGAAAGGCGTGCGTTTTAAGCGTCTTTCACTAATAGAGTGCATTGGCTCGCCTTCAAAGTCAATAATAAAAAAATCATCTCCATCAAAGAGTACCTGTTGCAAATGATAGTCTCCGTGAATACGCGTTTTAAAAGCTTCAATCTTTTCTTCAAAGATTTCGCTAAAGGAAGCTAATATCCTTTCTTTCATTTCTAAGATCAGCTTTACTTCCTCTTTTCTTTCTTCAGGGAAAGTATCCAACTTTTTAGCCAACACGCTAAACTTTTCACTTACTAATTTACGATGTCCAGAATAAATCGAACGCTGATAATTTTGGGAGAATCGCTCAGGGTAAAAATCTGGATCATCTTCTAAAGAAGCCAAAGCGATATGCATTTCTGCAGTACGTTGCCCCAGTAAAGCAGCTAAGCTAAATGCCTTTTCACCTACTAATTCTCGCAGTTCTTTTGGAATATCTTTAAAACTGAGATGTTTTTTACGAATCAATTCCGGAAACGCCATTTGCTCTTTACCGTTTTGCAGGGTATTTTCATAAAAATGAATGACAGAAGCTAGCATTACCTCCCAAGCCTCTCCCTGATTAGGAATCTTATTCTGAAGCAATCCGAGAATGGTAAAGGAAGTACTACTCAAATCTTCCAATTGAATCCCCCCACCATATCTGGGAGAGTTTCCAAAATCAGTACGATCTGATAAGAAACGAACCAATTCTAAGTCGGGATTAATATCAACATCCAGTTTTCGATAAATTTTGAAAAAGAATTGATCATTATAAATTACCGAAGTATTACTCTGCTCTGCTTTTAGAACCTCTGATTGAATAGCTTCTTTTTTCAAATCTAACTGCATCAAAATCTTACCTGCTTCAAACTTTAATTTCCCAGAAGATGTCGTCAATTCTGCATTAGTTTTAATCTTCCAGAATAATTCATTCCTAAAGTCCTTGTGATAAATTGCATCTATCAATATGCACTCTGTATCAGGTGTTTTGAGGTAACAAATAACACATTGCGTCTCATTCTTTAAATATTGGACCATTTCTGATGCATCAAACACTGCCATTGTAGGCAAAAAGTAAGTATCAGGTAAACCATCCGTGTAACGCATTTCCACATTCAAGAAATACGCCTTTGAATCTGGCAAATCGATAGCAGGATACTTATTGATATCAATCGAAACAATCTTCTTGGACTTCCCCCCAAACCAGCGACAAGATGTCAAATAGTTGGGTAATATTTTCTTTTCAAATTTTCGCTTTGCTGTATAGGTTTCAAAGAGTTCGTCCCACTCTACATCGATTGCTAACTCTGGAATGGCGCGCTCTCTGGGTATCGCTTCCTTTTCTTCCCCCTGCTCCATCAAAAACCAATAATACTGATAAGGACCTATCGTAAAACGGTAGGAATCATCTCTAACTTTGAAAAACTTATTTTGACTAAAGATTTCGGTTGGTTCTATACCTTTAAATCGACTTAGATCAAGCTCCACTGCTTGGGAATACTTTGACAAATTACTAACTACCAGAATACTCTCTCCTTCATAAGCCCGAATGAAGGCTAATATCTTGCTATTTGCAGACTCTAAAAATTCAATATTCCCCTGACTGAATGCCTTTAATCGTTTGCGCATAGTGATGATATTCTTCATCCACCACAACAAGGAAGCAGGATTTTCATTCTGCACTTCCACATTCACCGCTTCGTAGCGGAATAAAGGATCTTGAATAACTGGAAGATACAACTTTTGCGGGTTTGCATTAGAAAAACCAGCATTTCGATCCGCACTCCATTGCATCGGCGTCCGCACTCCATTTCGATCACCTAGGTAAATATTATCACCCATCCCAATTTCATCACCATAATAAATTACTGGTGAGCCTGGTAAGGAAAATAATAGACTATTGAGTAACTCAATCATCCTTCGATCGTTACCCAATAAAGGAGCTAATCGACGACGAATCCCTTGATTAATCTTTGCGCCATGATCTTGCGCTAATACTTTATACAAATAGTCTCTTTCTTCTTCTGTGACCATAGAAAGCATCAAATCATCGTGATTTCGCAAGAATAATGCCCATTGACAATTGTATGGAATTTCGGGCGTTTGTTCCATGATGTCAATAATAGGATATTTATCTTCCGTTTGCAGTGCCATAAATAATCGAGGCATCAATGGAAAGTGGAAGTTCATGTGACATTCATCTCCTTTGCCGTAGTATTGGGCTGCTTCTTCAGGCCATAAATTGGTTTCTGCAATTAGAATACGATCTGGATATTTCTGCTCAACATAGGCTCTAAGTTCTTTTAGATAAGAATGTACTTCTGGCAAATTTTCGCAGTTTGTACCTTCCTTTTGTTGGATAAACATCACAGAATTTAGGCGTAAGCCGTCTACTCCCTTATCAAACCAAAAATCAATTATATTTCGTATTTCTGCACGGACTTGCTCATTTTCATAGTTCAAATCAGCCATGTGGCTGTAAAACCTATGCCAATAGTAGGATTGTGCAGCGCTATCCCACTCCCAATTAGAAGATTCATAATCATTAAACAGGATACTGGCATCTTGAAACTTATCCTGATCTTCATTCCAAACATAAAAATTACGTTCGGAAGAACCTCTAGCTGCCTTCCTAGCACGTTGAAACCACTCGTGTGCCGTAGAAGTATGATTCATGCTCAAATCAATTACTACACGAATACCTCTTTTATGCGCCTCTTTTAAGAGGCATTCAAACTGTTCTAATGTGCCATAATCAGGATGGACATTCCTAAAGTCGGTAATATCGTAACCATTATCCTTCATGGGAGAAGGATAAAAAGGTAAGAGTGCAATACAATTAATCCCTAGGTCCTCGAGATAATCGAGTTTATAAACTAGCCCATTAATATCACCGATTCCATTATTGGTGCTATCAAAAAAAGATCGAATATGTAGCGTATAGAAAATAGCTTCTTTAAACCAAAGATTAACTTTTGTACTTGAAGTGGGCATAATATAGGATTTTCAGCTCATCTGTTGAAAACAAGTAGCTCTAATAAAACTCAAATACACTATAGCTAAATTGTCTAGTCTGCTGGTTCAAAATTCCAATAAACTTAAGTTATAGTGTTTTAAATTTCTTTTCGGAATTTACACTTTTCATACTGATCACCAAAAGAATTATTATCTTTTTAAATCCTTTTTACCACAAAACCATGATCGCTTAGAACTTTCTTGACTTTCGTCTAAATCTTACCCAATCATACTTATTTTATTAAAGTAATATCACCACTTACGGATACATTTCTTAAATAACCATCTTCGATGACACTATATTCCACCCACCATACATAGACGCCCTGTGCCAACTCAGCGCCATTTTTCTTCCCATTCCAACCCTCTGAAGCATTTTTTGATTCATATACTAAAGCTCCCCAACGATCAAAAACACGCATGTGAAAACGTTCAAAGGGGCAATCCGATAGAGGAATAAATAAATCATTAAATCCATCTTGGTTAGGTGAAAAAATATTAGGAACATAAACATCGCATATTTCACACTCTGTGATCATGATTTCATTGATAATGAATTCGCAGTCATTTGAGACAGAGACACTGTATCTCCCAGGTTCTTCAGCCAGTAAGGTTGCGGCTGTGGAACCATCACTCCACAAATAATTAGCGGATACTCCTGCTGTTGCATCCAATAAGATGCGCTCTTCAGGACACATAAAGGTATCTCTACCAATATCTGTCATGATCGCATCATAGTAATCGACTTGAATTCTATCTTCAGAAGTACCACATGCAGAAGTAAGCGTCATGGCGTAACTGCCTGCTTGCTTAATAACATAATTCCCAGAAGAACTGCCATCTGACCAAGCATAGCTTGCTCCAACAATATCGATATTATATTCAATGGAATCTCCAGGGCAAAGTGTTGTATCTATGCCCAAATCAATTGGATCATGTGCGTCGATGTAGGTAATGCGGATATCTTCTATCATTTCTTCACAATCAGAAGTAATTGTCACTGCATAATCTCCAGTTTGAGTCACCGTAAATGTAGGTGCTGTACTTCCATCTTGCCAAGAATAACTGATAGTGGCAGCATTTTGATCTACATCAAGTACTAAGGTTTCTCCTTCACAAAGGTATAAGTCATCACCTATATTGGCATCAATCATAGGCACGACATCAATAGTAACTTGGTCAGATACGGTTCCACAAGAATTAGTAACATCGACCACATACAATCCACTTTCAACAACCTCTAGAACGGCATTAGTGCTACCATTTGACCATGAATAACTTGCAAATTCATTAGTGACGTCTAGCACAACTACATCCCCTTCACAAATCTGAACATCTGCACCCAATTCTATATTAGGGAGTTCAGTTTGAACAAACACTTCAATAGAATCTGTTCCCACTCCACACTCATTTTCAATAGTTACGGCATAATCACCCGCGTTAGTAATTGCTAAAGTAGGTCCTGTACTACCATCCTGCCAAAGAAAGCTTTGACCAATGCTTGATGCATCCAGCAATAATGTATCCCCTTCACAAACTAAGGACGTATCAGTACCGATCTGAATATCGAGATCGATAGAGTCATCTACATCAAAATTAAAAGTAATGGCATCTGCCGGATTATCACACAAATCTAAAAAGTTAAAAGAATTATTACCTTGTAGCTCTAGCTCGAAAGCACCCCTTGATGCAATCGGTGGATCAATAATCAAAGAAAAGGTACGATCATATTCTCCTCCAAGAGCACAGGCCGTTGAAAATACGGTAATTTCATAAGGCCCCCCAGGGCCAGTCAATTGAAAATCATTACCATTAATGGAGCTACACTGTATATTTTCACTAAACTCAATAGTAATAATATCTTGCTCACATTCCGTAGGTGTTTCTAGCCCTAGTACAAATGGATTAGTTTCATCAAAGATACCTATCCCAGAAGAAGGGCTGAAATCGATCGTATAACCATTAGATGAACCTGTCCAATTAGAAACCATAAGAACATAAGTACGTCCTGCTTGTGTCTGGACAAAGTCATTAAAAGGAGTATTGCCCGTACTAGGCGGTGTACCGTTACACCCCCCTCCCTGTACATCCCAAGAGGATTGCCCATTAGCACCTGTAGGACCATGACAAGGATTTCCTCCTGCAGCATTACAACTTACCTGTAAGGATTCATTAGAAAAAATATCCTCGCATTCTGCATCAGTGATGTCAAAAAGCGTCCAATCATAGTCATCATTAGCGTTATTAGGCGTAATAACAAATCCTAGATCACCATTTGAATTAGCGGTGAAAGTGTACCAGATAGAGTTTAACTCTCCTGCAGTACAACTGATTGAAGTATTAATTTCACTATTGAAATTGCCATCACCTACTGGAGAATTGGCTTCCATATAAATTTCTTGACAAACTGGGATTGCCCCAAGACAATCCTGAATAGTGGGGGTCTGCGCTTTTATTTGAAAACAACAGATAAAGCAGACAAAAAAACTTAATAATAAATTGCGCATAAAAATAGGGGGTTAATAAAAACGAATGTTTAAGTTACCAAATTAAGACAAAATTGATATAATATCGGCACTTCATCTCTAGGGGACGACATTATCTCTAAATTTGAAATTTATTTAACAAAAAAATAAGTTTGCTGGAACTATTAAAGTGTGGCTTTGGATATTACAACAGCTTGACTAAGCTATAAACACCCGACAACTATGCAGAATATATTCAAGACGCTTCTGGATGCCATTAATGGCAAAGAAAAAAACTTTACTACAGGTAGTATCAACCGAGCCATCCTTATGCTTTCGATTCCAATGGTATTAGAAATGGCGATGGAATCCTTGTTTGCTTTGGTAGACGTTTTTTACGTCTCTCAATTAGACCCTGATGCTGTAGCAACTGTCGGACTTACCGAATCTGTTATCACTTTAGTTTATGCAGTAGCCATAGGCATGAGTACTGCACCAATGGCGATGATTGCTCGATATATTGGAGAAGGTGATCACTCTGCCGCATCCAAAGTAGTCATGCAAGCCATTTATTTAGCTATGAGCTTTGCCGTACTGATTGGAATTCCGGGATATTTTTATGCTGACCGGATTTTGGCGATGATGGGTGGAGATGACACTTTGATTGCATCTGGTGTAGGATATACTCAAATCATGTTTGCGAGTAATATTTTTATTATGCTACTATTCCTCCTCAATGGAATTTTTAGAGGAGCTGGTGATGCACACTTGGCGATGAGAGCCTTATGGTTGGCGAATGGTATCAATATCATTTTGGATCCCATTTTTATTTTTGGTTGGGGCCCAATTCCTGCGATGGGTGTTCAAGGAGCTGCAGTAGCCACCACCATTGGCCGAGGAATAGGTGTGGTATTTCAACTATATCTTCTACTAAGTGGGGCAAGTGTCGTAAGGCTTTATTTCAGACAGCTTGGTTTTAGGTGGACGATTATTACTAGACTTTTAAAGATTGCCATGAATGGTGCCTTTCAATTTTTGATTGCCTCCGCAAGTTGGATCGTTTTAATGCGTATTGTTTCTCGTTTTGGAAGTGAAGCTGTCGCAGGATATACCATTGCTATTCGATTAATTATATTTACACTTCTTCCCTCTTGGGGAATTGCAAATGCGTCTGCTACTTTGGTGGGGCAAAATTTAGGCGCAGGAAATGCCGATCGAGCTGCCACTTCAGTATGGCGAGCGGCTTTTTTCAGTATGATCTTTTTGGCCTCAGTGGCTATGATCTATTATTTGGCTGCAGAGCCGATCATCTACTTTTTCACAGAAGATCCTGCTGTTGTAGAAGCAGGGATAAAAAGCTTAAGAATTTTTGCGATAAGCTACTCCTTATTTGCTTATGGTATGGTTATTGGACAGGCCTTTAATGGTGCAGGTGATACTCGGACGCCCATGATTATCAATTTGATCTGCTTTTGGGCAGTAGAAATTCCTCTGGCTAATTTCTTAGCAATCTCTATTGGGTGGGAATTGGCAGGTGTCTGCTGGGCTATTGCCGCAAGCGAATCATTAATGACACTGCTGTCTATTTTGTTATTCCGTCGCGGAAAGTGGAAAACAGTCAAAATATAAATGTAGTATAATACTGCTGAATTTGACTTGAGCATTCTAACCCGCCCAGATCTGGTGGATTATTCTGCTAAAATCAAACTCAGCAGTTCTACACGAGGCATCTACACTTCTTGGAAGTTAAAAATGCGTTCTACTGCTTTTATACGGTATTGGAATATTTCTTCGATTCGATTTTCTACGAATACCGCGTTTGCAATATTTCCTATGACTCCATAAGGAACTTTGTAGTTCAAAATATCCGTCATTTTTACACCACCATCTACTAATTCAAAATGATGCTGATGATGCCACAGTGCATAAGGCCCAAACCTTTGTTCGTCAATAAAATATTGCCGATCTCTAACATGCGTTATTTCGGTTACCCAATTGAGTTTAATGCCTAACATTGGACTGACCTTATATTGAATAACCATACCTTCATACATCTCAACTCCTTGAATGTCAGTTAGTATATGAAAATCCATATCATCTGGTGTCATATCATTTAAATTCTCTGGACGAGAAAAAAAATGCCAAACTTCGTCTAAATCTTTAGGGATAAGCTGCACCCACTCTTTACGCTTTACATTCATTTTACAAAAGGAATTTATTAATCCAAAAGTATCAACATGAAAAGAGCTGTAGCAGCTTTTTGTTCAAAAAAAAAGTAAGAATTATGGTAGAAGTTCATCCACAAACCGATATCAGATAGAATAAAAATAGATGTGAAAAATACCCTAAATATGGTATGTTTTTAACTTGAGTATATCATATCTTTGCGTTATACATGAACATAAATTAGATATTCAGTACACATTTGTTTCCCAAGAGCTAGAATATCGAGAGGTATTCGAAACACTATACAGGTAAGAAAGATTTAGATAAAACCGATTTCAAAAATCCCTTTAGCCGTAATCCCATGACTAATAAAAAAAACTGCATTAAACTAATCCGTCCGAGATTTACTTCTTTTCCATTTTCTCATCATTACTCCAATTAATATTATTTCTGTTATTACTTCTGGGCATCTGCAAAGATGTTCTAGAAATAATTTTTGATGTATTATAACTTGAGAAAACAATAGAAAAGAATATAATCCCATGCTACAAATAGCAATAAACAAAAAAGTTATTGCTAACTGTTTCCTCCTCATGTTTGCATTATGCAACGTATGCACTGCTGCCAAAGGAATCGTTAGCACAACAAAACAATATAAAGCCGATTTTAGGAATAACCTTCCTCCTCAAGGAACGAATATCCGTTGGGAAGATCCTACTCTTTTCACTAAGGCGATTGACGATATTAATCCTTGTGTAGCGCTGACTACACAAAGAACATTTCTATATCCTAATTCCAAAAGAAATTTTGTAAAGATTTGTGGTGACGGTGGGGTAGATGTCACCGGGGCTCCCAAACAACAATTAGTTGAAGGGGCTAATTTAGTGCTGTTCTTGCAGCACTATATTGGGGGCTCCAATCTTTATTTACATAAAAATAGATCCATTCATTCTGATGATAGCGATTATGCTAGTTTAGCCGATGTCATTTTTCCAAAACATCTGGATGGTATTGAAAGTCCTGTTCTTTCAAGGGGTTCTACTCACCCGGATTTTACGGGCTACCCCTTCATCGATATGGATGGTAACCCTAGCACAGTCGAAGATCAGATCATTATATCTGAACGCTACTTTGATTGGAGTGTCCAATGGAAAGATACTGAAATTTCGAAGACTAAAGATACACGAACCATAAAACGCCGATGGATAATCAAAGATGCAAATGCGGGCAATACATCCGTAAACACACAGATTATTAAGCAGAATTATCATGCTTATTAATAGTTATAACAACACAACTTTTTATCAAACTCATACCGCACTTTTCAAATAACTGCCTATTAAAATAGGCTTTATCTCAAATGAAAATACAAGGGTTCCGAGCAAAGCTCGGAACCGCTCTCCTCAAAACTCAGTGAAAACCTAGAAAAGTCTAGGTGACAAAGAAATAAGTAGGTTTGTAAAGGGTTTCTCATACAGGACTTTTAAAGGTGGAGGAACTAGCCTCCACCCTTTTTAACCTACAAAAAGAATCGCATGTTTTTTAGATAAAATGTTAGGCAATTGTTTTAGGAAAAAGGGCGCAGATTTGTGCCCTTTTTTTGTCTCTTACTTGAACTTCACTTCTTCTTTTTTTGCTTTTTCAAAAAAAAATTTTATTTTCATTATGCAAATAGATATTTTCTAAAAATTTAATTCTTTTTCGACTCAAAAACCCGAAATAAAAACTATTTCACTTAAGTACAATTAGGCTAAAGAGTGAAAAATTCACTTTCTGCCTTCAGTATTCACGCACTATATACACTCTTATTCACTGCTGGATAAGATCTATTTATAGCATTGACTTTTACAATGCCTGGTATCTTCATTGCCTACTTTTAAAGAAAAGTATTAAATGACTCAATTCTGTTGAAAGCCTTCTGCTTTTTTCTCAGGCATTTCAATATATTTTTTAACCAAATCAAAATGCAAGTTATGAGTTTCGACACCAAGAACATCAGAAACATTGTGCTCCTTGGGCATAGCGGCTCGGGTAAGACCTCTCTCGCAGAAACTATGCTCTTCGAAGCCGGAGAAATTAATCGTATTGGACGAGTAGAGGACAAATCCACTATTTCTGACTACACAAACATCGAACAAGAAAGGGGTAGCTCTATCTTTAGTACGCTCATGCATGCAAATTGGAAAGACTCCAAAATCAATATTATCGACACGCCAGGCTTGGACGATTTTGTTGGTGAAGTAGTTTCTGCCTTAAAAGTTGCAGACACTGGCTGTATGGTTCTAAATGCAAAAAATGGTGTCGAAGTTGGAACCGAACTGATTTGGGAATATATCGAGCGATTCAAAACGCCTGCTATGTTCGTGATCAATCAGTTAGACCATGATAAGGCAGATTATGAAAGCGCACTGTCCAGTGCACAAGAACACTTTGGAGCCAAAGTAATTCCAGTACAATTTCCTTATAACTCTGGAATTGGTTTTAATAAGATAGTTGATACATTACGTATGGTAATGTATGTTTTCCCAGATGGTGGTGGTCGTCCTGAAAAGCATCCCATTCCTGACGATGTTATGGACCAAGCCCAAGAAATGCATAATGCACTTGTAGAAGCAGCAGCTGAAAATGATGAAGGCCTAATGGAGAAATTTTTTGATGAAGGGACTTTATCTGAAAGTGATTTAGCTGAAGGCTTGAGAATTGCTATTGCACATCAAGAAATTTTTCCTGTTTTTATTTCATCTTCAGTACGCAATATGGGTTCGGGAAGAGTGATGGGCTTCATCAACGATATTTGCCCTTCCCCTGCTGACCGTCCGGAAGCAACATTAGAAGACGGAGGCACATTAGCTTGCTCTACAAGTGATAAGACCTCTATTTTTATTTTTAAAACAATTTCTGAACCAAGAGTAGGAAATGTTTCCTATTTTAAAGTATATGCCGGAAAATTATCCTCCGGAGGTGAATTAGTCAATGTAGAGACTCGTAATTCAGAACGTTTTGGTCAAATATTTATCGCCAACGGAAAAAATCGTACCAATATTAATGAATTGAGGGCTGGTGATATTGGTGTAACTGTTAAATTGAAAGATTCACATACAAATAATACTCTTAATACAAAAGGGACAGATCGAGAGATCGAAAAAATGCATTTCCCAGATCCACGAATGCGTGTTGCAGTCAATCCTCCAAGTAAAAATGATATGGAGAAATTGATGAAAGCACTTCACATTATTGAAGAAGAAGACCCAACACTCATTGTAGAACAATCAAAAACGCTTAAACAGACTCTACTCCACGGACAAGGCCAATTACATCTCGATCTCATCAAATACCGTATTGAATTAGTTAACAACGTCAGTATGGAATTCATCAAACCTAGAATTCCTTATCGCGAAACCATCACAAAAACAGCCAATACTAGTTATCGTCACAAAAAACAATCTGGCGGTTCTGGTCAATTTGGAGAAGTCCATATGCGTATCGAACCTTGGTACGAAGGTATGCCTGATCCATCTGACCTTAGTGTAAGAAAAACAGAAATCGAAGAACTTTCTTGGGGTGGCAAACTAGCCTTTTATTGGTGTATAGTAGGAGGTTCCATTGATTCCAAATATGCTAATGCCATAAAAAAAGGTATTCTCCAAAAAATGGAAAATGGTCCACTTACTGGCTCTAATTGCCAAGATATTCGCGTATGCATTTTTGATGGAAAAATGCACCCTGTTGACTCCAATGACATGGCCTTCATGATAGCAAGTGCTCAAGCATTTAAAAATGCTTTCCAAGATGCTGGGCCTCAAATTCTCGAACCAATTTATGATCTTGAAATCAAATGCTCTGATGATGTTACTGGCGACATTATGGGGGATTTACAAACTCGTAGGGCTATGATATCTGGCATGAATGCAGAAGGCAGATATCAGAAAATATTGGCTAAAGTACCACTTGCTGAACTTTACCAATACTCTTCTACACTGAGATCATTATCTCAAGGTAGAGCAAAGTTCAGTCGCAAATTTGCGAATTTCCAAGCTGTTCCACATGATGTTCAGAAAGCACTAATCCAAGCATATCAAAACGAAATGGCTGAAGTTTAAAATTACACTCATTTTGTTGGTAAGGGCTATCTTTGGGGATGGCCCTTCGTTATACCATTCTTCTCTAATCGTTTATTTGGAAATTCATTCTTTGAGTCAAGTCTAGCAATCATTTAGTGCTGATGATTAAATACCAAAAAACGCTAAGAGTGGTATAATTTTAGATCTTTGCTGTAGAGGCTATCCTATGGGATGGCCTTTTTACAATAATGCTCGTTGTACACCATCAACCTCCATAATCAAATCGCCATAAGCTCTGGAAGGTGTCTGGAAACCAACTGGAGCATTACCTCCTAAGACCTTTTTACAAATCATTAAACTTGTAATAGCCGTTAAGGTATAACCTTCTGGAACGATCATTCTACCGACGACCTCCTCTCCTTTTTCATTCCAAACTTTACCCCAGATTAGACTTTCAGCTTGACTTCGTTTCTTATCGGAAGGACCTGCAGGTCTTTTCTTTAGCTGCTTTTTCATATAGTTTCTTACCATAGGAGTTCGCAAGATCCAATTATATAGTGCTTGCCATTTCAGGCGTTTAAAAGTCTTTGGATGAATCTTGGTAAATACTTCTATATTAGGAATACCTGTTGAATGATAAGCAGTAGCGACATCACCCCATGGAATAGTCATAGCAAACAATTCTTTACCCCAAAATGGAATAGTCATTCCTTTATGACCTAAAGGAACACTAATGATTTTTCCATCCTTTCGTATCTTTCCGTTTTCTCCCATGCCCTCTACCATAGTAGAAGCAGTGCCATGTGATACCCCCCCTCCAACAGACGCGAATGCTAATTGTAGGTGCGTAGCATCAGGCATTTGACTTTTTAAAAATGCAGCCATACAATCTGTAGGTACAACATCAAAGCCTCCACCGGGTAGAATCATGACACTCGCTTTGCGGGCATCGATATCCTTACTGAATCCCAATTCGAAAACATCAATTTCTCCAGTAATATCTACATAATGCGTTTGCGTACGCAAACAAGCATCCATCATTGGAGCCGCTGTATACTTAAAGGGCCCTGCAGCATGAAGTACCAATTCTATCTCACTTAGTGCATCATCTGTTGCTTGCTGATCCTCTAAGCTAAAAACTTTATAAGCATAGCCTAGTCGCTCAGCAATAGGTTTGATTTTTGCCTCTGATCGCCCTGCTAATATAGGTTCCAAACCATAATCTACTGCCATTTCAGCTATTAGTTGACCAGTATAGCCATTGGCGCCATAGAGTAAAAACTTCTTCATTTATTTTCCTTTAAACTGAGCTTTTCTTCTTTCCAAAAATGATTGAAGACCTTCCGCGGCATCTTCTGTTTGCATAAGTTGAATAGCCGTTGGGAGTAAATCAGGGATAGCTGCTTTTTCGGCTTCCGCTAAAACTTTCCTAGCATTTTTCAGCGTTGCATAGACGCCAAGTGGCGCCTGATCCGCAACTGTTTGTGCAAGCTCCAAGGCCCTATCGAAAGGACTACCCTTCACCACTTCTTGTACTAAGCCAATACGATATGCTTCTACGCTATCAAAGTAGTCACCTGTCAGCAAATAACGCATTGCATTGCCCCAGCCTGAACGTTGAAGAAATCGAATCGTAGCCCCACCAAAGGGGAAAATACCTCTTTTAATCTCAATCTGGCCAAATTTGCAGTTGTCGGCTGCTACACAAATATCAGCCGCTAAAATTAACTCTATAGCAACGGTTAAGCAATAACCTTTTACAGCCGTTATTACGGGTTTAGTTCTTTGCTGCCCATTCAAATTAAATGGATCAACTAAGTGATCTGGAAATAAGTTTTTTCCTGTTTGCACATGAGGTGCTACCTTACCCAAATCCAAACCAGCTGTGAAATGATAACCATTTGCAAAAACTAAACCACATCTTAGATGATCATCTTTTTCTAAGATTGTGTAAGCTTCCGCTAATTCATGAAGCATTTCCATTGTAAATGCATTCATCTTATCTGGGCGATTTAAGCCTATAAGCAAGACATGCCCTTTAACTTCTGTCGTTACTAAATTCATGGTAAAAAAATAAAAAAGTGAGACCATCTTTAAGAATGGCCCCACCTCTGTTTATTAACTATATTTTTATTATTCAGCGTAAATGCCATCAATAATGTCCGCATATTTTTCTCGGATGACCCTACGCTTCAACTTCATCGTTGGTGTCAATTCAGCCGCTGAACCATCTGTTTTTATAGGTTCCCATTGAGAAGCTACTAATTCAAATTTTTTCACTTGCTCAATATGGCTAAATTCAGGATTAAAGCGATCGATTATGGATTGATAAGCGGCAATTACTTTATCATCCTTGAGCACCTCAGCACAGGAAGACCAAGAAACACCATTATTTTCACACCAATCTTTTAATGCTTCTTCTGCAGGAACGATAATGGCAGAAACAAATTTACGTTTATCACCGATTACCATAATTTGCTCTACAAGGAAGTCCTCTTTCATTTTATTTTCAATTGGTGCAGGAGCAACATATTTACCACCAGAAGTTTTCAGTAATTCTTTTTTACGATCTGTAATTTTTAAAAATTGACTGCCATCAGGACCTTTCACAAAGGTACCAACATCCCCAGTACAGAACCATTTTTCACCATCTATTTCCTTAAAGACAGCAGCAGTCGCATCTGGTTTGTTGTAGTAGCCTTGCATAACATTATCTCCTTTGGCCAGAATTTCTCCCTCTCCTTCTCTATAATGCCCATCTGATGGATCAATAAATATATCAACTCCTGGCAGTGCAGGTCCGACAGTACCTAGTAAAGCACCATTTTTTTCAAAACGCCCGATAGTCAAACCTGGGGATGTTTCCGTCAAACCATAGCCTTCCCGAATCGGAATACCTGCAGCGGAAAAGACTTGAGCCATTTTTACTGGACAAGGTGCTGCTCCTGTAAGGATACCTTGAACTCGGCCACCTAATGCTTCTCTCCACTTGCTAAAGATTAACTTATCAGCAATATTATTTTTAACCTTTGCCAGTCCGGCATATTGCTTGTCATAAGCATAAGCTTCAGTAAGTCCCAAAGCCCAGAAAAACAAACTTTTTTTCACACCAGTAAGCTCCAAACCTTTATTGTAAATTTTTTCGTACACTTTCTCTAGTAGACGAGGTACCGTAGTGAAAAAGTTCGGACGGATTGCTTTTAAGTCTCCATCATCTCCTCCAAGATTATCCGTACCTGTGAATACGACTTCGATACAATTGTATAGATAAGAAAAGGAAGCTGTACGCTCGAAGATATGACACAATGGTAAGAAACTTAACGCCAATTGACCCGGATTAAGCGGCAGCAATTCTTTTACATTCACAATATTGCTGACGATATTATTATGTGTCAGCATGACGCCCTTGGGATTTCCAGTTGTACCAGAGGTATAGATAATGGTAGCTAAATCTTCGGGTTTTACTTGATCACTAATCGACATGACCTCTGTCTCATTTGATGCATCAAAGATATCTTCCCAATAAGGACGCCCTTCTTGACGATCGAATGTATAGATAGTTTCTAAAGTACTCACGTTCGCTTTAGCCTCTGTAACCTTATCGTATAAGTCCATTGCACCTACAAATGCATATTTTACTCCTGCATCGTTCAGAATATATTCATATTCTCTAGGAGAGATGGTAGGATACAATGGCACATTAATCACGCCAATCATTTGAGTAGCAATATCTGTGATTGTCCATTCTGGTCGGTTTTTATAAGCAGCAATCGCCACTTTTTCACCAGCCTGAATACCAAGGCTCAAAAGGCCTCCAGCAAGTTTTACAGCCATTTCATGAACTTCTTGTGTACTGAAGTAAGTCCATTTTCCATTATTGTTATACCCTAAAGATTTTTGTAGAGGGTAGTGTTGTTTTTGATAGGAAAGGGTATCAAATATTCTTCTAATTTCCATATGATGTCTATTAGGTTATTGTTTTTAATAGTTTTATTAATGTGATTAGAAATTTGAAAAGTTACAGTTCTAGAATAATCTTTCCTTTTACTTTTCTATCCATAATTTCTTGTAATGCTTCTGGTGTTTTTTCAAGGGGATAAGTAGCATGAATATGCGGCTTCAATTCTCCTCTAAAAAAATATTGCATCAATTCCATGGTATTCTGCATATTTTTTGCAGCTTCTTTTTGGGCGAAAGCCCCCCAGAAAACACCTACAATTTGGCAGCCCTTTAATAAAGGTAAATTCAGAGGAATCTTAGGAATATCTCCTGCTGCAAAGCCGACTACTAGATACCGACCTTTCCAAGCAATAGCCCTTAGTGCAAGCTCCGTTTGCACGCCTCCGACTGGGTCATAAATGACATTAGCACCATTTCCTTCTGTCAATTCTTTGACCCGTTCTTTTATATTCTCTTCGGTATAGTTAATGACTTCATCTGCACCATATGCTTTGCAGAGTGCTAATTTTTCAGCAGTGGATGCGGCAGCAATTACTTTTGCTCCCATTTTCTTTCCCAGTTCGACTGCCGTCAAACCAACACCACCAGACGCCCCCAGTACCAATAATGTCTCCCCTTCTTTTAATCGGCCGCGATCTTTCAAAGCATGGTAAGAAGTTCCGTAGGTCATCATAAATGACGCAGCCATGGAAAAGTCCATGTTTGGTGGCTTTGGAAAACAGACCTTTGCAGCAGCCACCACTTCTTCTCTAAATCCGCCCCAACCAATCATTGCAACCGCTTCATCTCCTACTTTAAAATTTTTTACTCCGTCACCTACTTCTGTAACAACACCTGCAATATCGCTACCTGGAGAAAAGGGAAAATCTGGTTTGAATTGATATTTACCTTGAATGATAAGCGTATCCGGAAAATTCAGGCCACAAGCTCTCACTTGAATCCGAATATGCCCTTTTTTGATAGGCTCAGAGGGTATATCTTCTAATGTTAAGCTAGAAGGTGGACCGAATTGTTTACAGAGGATAGCTTTCATTTATTAGATTTTTGACTTAAAGTCAACTCAGTAATTACAAATTTAAATTTTCAGAGGATTATCTCTATAAAATTTACTACTTTATTTGACAATTCTTTCCAAACTAATGCTTAATTACACTGTAATTTAAATTACTTTGCATTTTGAAGGCGTCTTTTTACTCAGCTCTTCGTTGCGCCTTAAGCTAAACAAAAATCAACTGCTTCAACATTTCAATAAACTCAAATTACAGTATATTAAAGCTTAAACAAGTTTAATTTTTAAAACAATTTAAGCGTAACCTTGCCTTTTTAAGGCACAAAGTCTTATTATTGGCATCTAATATAAAATTGAGTTATAAGTATATGTTGTCTTTAAGCAAGCACCTCCCACAAAAAAGAGCCTTCATTACAGGATCAGCCTCTGGTCTGGGTAAAGAATTTTGTTTAGCCTTAGCTAAAGATGGATGGACGATCGGAATGTGTGACATCAATGAAAGTGGTTTAGAGCAGGTCAAAAAAGAAATCGAAGCTACCGGTGGCAAAGCCCTTCCCTATTTATTAGATACAGCTAATCGGGTACAATTCGAATCCGTTGCAAATGATTTCCTTGGAGAAACTGGAGGGATTGACCTTTTAATTAATAATGCAGGTGTTGGTGATGGAGAATTATTTCATGAATATAGCCTTGATAATTGGGACTGGATGGTTGGTATCAATCAGATGGGAGTAGTATATGGCTGTTATTTCTTTGTGCCTACTTTCAGAAAGCAAAAAAGCGGTCATATTATCAATATAGCGAGTGCAGCATCCTTTTCTAATTCACCAGGTATGGCACCCTATAGTGCGACCAAAGCTGCTGTGCGTTCGATATCAGAAACTTTATACTACGAATTGCATCCATTGAACGTAAATGTCTCTGTAGTGATGCCTACTTTCTTCAAGACCAATATCATGAAGAATGCAAGAGGAAGTAGCAAAATCATGAAGAGTGCATCCAAGTTGGTAGAAGATTCTCCGATCAAGGCATCTACAATTGCCTACGAGATACTTACTGAAGCAGGAAAGGGCAAGTTGAATATCGTATTACCTAAAGAAGCCAGACGTATGTTTTGGCTTTCCAGAATCTTCCCTAAAGTTTTTAGAAAGCAACTCTTAAAAATTTCTTACAAATTGCACAAAAGAGGACTTACAGCAAAAGATGTAAAAGAGGTCCTCCGTTAAATAAGACCAATCTATTCAAGTATTAAGTAGTAAGGCTAAAACCTGCCTGTCGCAGGTAAGCTAGGTATAGGGGCTCTCGCAAGCTCTGGCGAAATGGTCGCATTTGGTATGCTTAATCTAATGCGCAATAGAAGCAAATACAGTCGTTTCGTTAAAACTATTGACAGATAAATGGATAAGTTTAAAGAAACATCGGACTCGCCAGGAGAAGCTATTGCCGATAGAGCTATTCCAAAATTTGGATTTCACGAAAGTGAGAAAATGTTAAAAGTGAATGACCAAATTAGTGCAATTTTTACATTCAATAATGGAAAACTTAGTAAAAAATGGATCGTCAACGGTAAGGAAATGAGCAAAGCACCAAAGGACTTATTGGCTGCTTTACGAATGAAGAAAATAAATCAATGCTGAATTCAAGCGAGTAAATACCATTTTTGAAGACCTACGTCATCGCATTAAAACTTATTGGTTGTTAGATGAAAGTCTTGTTTTTGCAAAAGGATGATCAGGTGAATGATCCCAAGCTCAGAGCAATACTTGAAGGCAACTAACTAAACATCGATCTGCATCTGTATTCGCTTGAAAACAGTAGTGGATATAGATGCATTTTATCCTTCTCTTTATTCTTACTACCTATTGAAATAGAAATCCTGTCCAGTTTAAAATCTAGTTTGTCCACTTCATCCTTTTTTTCCTTATGAGTTAAAGGATTTGAATATAGCTTTGACAGAAAACAAAGCAGATGAACGTACATACTCAAATTATTTTGTTGTTGCTATTTTCCATTAGTATTAATGCACAACAAGGCCAAATACTTCGAACAACAGAATTATCTGAACCATTTATAGATGAACGGGATGGACAGGTTTATGAAACAATCACCTATAAGGTCGTTTATCCTGATAAAACGAACCACTCATTTACGTGGATGGCAAGTAACTTAAATTATGCAATGGATAGCTCTTATTGTTATGATAATATAAAAGAGCATTGTGAAACTTATGGAAGATTATATACGTGGGAAGCTGCAAATGAAGCATGTCCAAATAGTTGGCACCTACCATCAGATGAAGAATGGTATCTTTTAGCTTTCCACTTTGGAGGAAATTGTAAGTGTGGTGATTTTTTAAAAAGTGACTCCACTCTATGGAAAAGTCCGAATAGCCGAGGAACAAATGAAAGTATGTTTAATGCTATTCCAAGTGGTTTAGGCTCAAAAATGAATACCTACTATAGAATTGGTTGGATGGCCATTTTTTGGTCTTCAAACGAAAGAGATGAAAATACAGCTTGGGATTGGAAACTTACATCTGGATCAGAACTACAACGTTGGTTTGGGAGTAAACACGCAAAAAATAGTATCCGATGTATCAAGGATTAAGAATGAAATTTTCATTTATTCATCTAAGCTTTCTTGAAATGGAACAGGTTTTAATCATACTTCTAATTCTATCCAATCTTCAATTTTCTTTTGGGCAATCCAGCAAACTTTGGGGAGTCACTTCAACTGGTGGGATTCATAACTCAGGGACAATATTCTGTATTAATAATGATGGAACTAATTTCTCTAAAGTCTATGATTTCGAACCTCATATAGGATATTCGTTTGGTGCATTACTGCATCTAGAAGATAAATTATGGGGTATGACTACTGGTGGAAATCAAGAAAAAAAAGGAAAACATGGCGTAATTTTTCATTTAAATGATGATGGAACAAATTTTAAAATTGCCCATTATTTTGATGGAAATAACGGAAGTCATCCTTTAGGAGAGTTAGTTGAAAAAAATGGAAAGTTATGGGGTATGACAAACCTTGGAGGAAAACATAACAAAGGGGTGATTTTTAATCTGTCTAAAGATGGTCGTAATTTCCAAGTTATTCATCACTTTGATGGAAATAATGGCAGTTATCCAAGAAATAGTCTGCTTTTCCACAAAGGTAAATTTTGGGGTACAACCACTAAAGGAGGTTTCAATAACTTAGGTGTAATTTTCAATTTGAATGTTGACGGAAGTAGGATAAAGCAAGTTTATAATTTTGAAAGAAAAAAGGGAGCTGAGCCAGAAGCTGGGCTAATCTTTAGCAATGGCAAATTATGGGGAACAACTGCTAGAGGTGGCAAAAATAATGAGGGTAGTATTTTCAGCTTCGATCCGACCAATAATACATTCCTTAAAATTCACGACTTAGTATATCCTGTTTTAGGTGAACTTATTGAAAGTAATCAGCATTTATGGGGTATGATTGCTTTAAGAGGAGAAGAAAATTGTGGAATAATTTTTAGTATTGATCCAATTAAAACTAGCTATAAAAAGATTCATGATTTTGATTGTGAAAACGGTCGTTTTCCCGAAGGGAACCTATTGGAAAGAGGATCAGTACTTTGGGGCCTTACTAGATTTGGAGGAGCATCTAACATGGGTGTAATTTTTTCATTGACAAAGGATGGAAGAACGTTTTCTAAGGTATTCGATTTCAACAATGCCAGTGGAGGGGTTCCTTATAGCACTTTAATTGAAGTGCCTTACCAAAAGTAGTTAGAGTATTCTAAGAACTAAGTTCCATTTATTTTATAAAGCATTACAATCATGAAAACAATTAACGTTTTTATCATATTAGCTATTCTTAGCAATGGCATTGGTAAAGTTGATCATCAACTGAAAAACAAACCTTCTTTTGAAATTGTAATTAAAGATTTTCAAGATCAACTTGAAGCAGATTTAGAAGATGATAATATCGATGGAAGCATCTCTGCAGCCATCGTACATAACAACAAAATTATCTGGTCTAAAACCTTTGGTTTTACAGATCGAATCACAAAAATAGAAGCAGACTCTAATACCATTTATAGAGTAGGATCAGTGACCAAGTCATTTACAGCATTACTCATGATGCAATTAGAAGAAGATGGAATTCTCAATATTGAAGAACCCATAGAAAAATATCTTCCTGAAATAAAAAAGCTAGATGGATATGCAGATTCAACAAAGATTACCTTTAAACAATTGGCGGCTCATACCTCTGGTTTAGAAAGAGAGCCTCAGTTAGAAAGCGTATTTTCAGGTGGTGTCGATGAATGGGAACAAAAACTATTAGAAGCCATTCCTAAAACTTCTTTTCAATCAAAAGTTGGAGAAAAATATAGTTATTCAAATATCGGCTATGGTATCTTAGGATTAGCATTAGCACGTGCTGCTAATAAACCTTATACTACATTGGTAGAAGAAAAAATATTTAAACCTCTTCAAATGGAGAACACTCATTTTTCTATTCCCAAACAAAAATTGAAGCAATTAGCAAAAGGGATGGAAGGAGGCCCATTTGGAGAACTCAACATAGATACACCTCAAAAAGAGCACTTAGGAAGAGGATATAAAGTTCCCAATGGTGCTATTTATTCTACGCCAAATGATCTCGCAAAATTTATGATGGGTACAATGGGATTTTATGATTTACTCGAGGAATCTAAGTTAGAAGTTATGCAAAAACCAGCAATCATCCAAAATGAAGCATGGTGGCAAAGTTATGGCCTAGGATTTAGATTACTTAGAGATAGCATCCTTTCAACAGCTGGGCATACTGGAGCTATTTCAGGTTATACTGCGAACTTTATGTTTGAAAAAGAACAAGGATTTGGTGTGGTAATTATGAGAAATTATAACTGGGGTATGACTAATATCGATTTACGAGCATTTGCTTTATTGCGACGATTAAAACGTTTGAATATCAAATAGCAAATTAAACCACAGGATGTAGTAAGAAAACTTATCTTGGATAATGCAAAAAAAGACCCAATACATATGGTTAATTATTTTAGGCGCAATCCTTATAACAGTATTAGCTAATATTGGCTTATTAAACCGTTTTCATAAATTATCTCAATTACAAGAGTTATCAGCTGCTAGAGAAGAGGAATATTGGTTCATCTGGAGGATTGGCCTTGTAGGGATGATTTCTGAACTGATTATACTTATTGTATTCATTTTCTATAACTATTCTTGGAAAGATTATTTCATAAGCCATAAATTCAATCCAAAGCAACGATTAGCTTTAATTATCCTCAGTAATTTGATTTTGCTCATTGGGTTTATTTATCTAGATTTTTGCATTAATAAATACTTTACCAAAGTGATTGCCGATCCTGTAGATATAGGAGGGTATTTACAAAATTACTTTATCAACCATGCTTTAGTTCTAATTATTTCCATTGTCACCCCTTATGTTTTGCTGCGGATAGAAAAAATAAAGGCCATAGAGTTAAACTTGATTAAGCTCAAAGAAGAAAAAATAAAAGCCGAACTTGCAGCTTTAAAGGAACAAATCAGTCCACATTTTTTCTTTAATACATTAAGTACGCTAAGTACTATTGTTAGAAATGAAAATGAAGAAGCTGGACTTGAATTTATTCAAGATATTTCTGATACTTTTCGTTATACCTTGACTGAAGCAAAAGCAGACTTAGTTTTCCTGAAACAAGAAATAGATTTTATAACTTCCTATTTGTATCTTTTACAAAAACGATTTGGCGAAAAGTTGCAATTTGAGATCAATATTTCAGACTTAGATCGGAAGAAAAGAATTCCACCAATGTCTATTCAATTATTGATTGAAAATGCAATACAGCATAACGTAATGACCAAATTATCGCCACTAAAAATCACGATCACTACTCAAAATGATAGCATTTGTATCATTAATAACCTTCAAGAAAAAGAACAGGTGGAAAGCTTTGGCTTAGGTTTGGCCAATCTAGACAATCGTTATAAGTTACTTTCGAATAAAAAAATTATTATTCAGCGAGATGATTCCAATTTTATGGTCCAACTTCCTCTATTATGAAAGTATTAATCATAGAAGATGAGCAAAGTGTAGCAAAAAATCTATGTGATATCCTACTTGAAATTGATCCAAGTATCCAAGTCCTAGCAATACTGGAATCTATAAAGGAAGCTGTAAGCTGGATAAAATCAGACACACAACTTCCTGATCTAGCCTTTTTTGATATCCAAATAGCAGATGGAAACTCCTTTGAAATTTTTGAGCAGATAAAAATCTCTTTTCCTATTGTTTTCACAACCGCTTTTGATGAATATGCTCTAAAAGCATTCAAAGTAAATAGCATTGACTATATTTTAAAACCAATTAAAAGAAGTGCTTTAGAAATCGCATTGAATAAATATGAGGCTATTTATTCCAAAACGATCAACTATAATAATCTCTTAAAAGCCGTTCAGGATATAAAAAGTGCTCAGAAAAGAAGGTATAAAAGGAATCTACTAGTTTATCTCAAAGACAAAATACTTCCTATCCCAATTGAGGATATCGCTTATTTTTATTTAGAAAATCATACCGTATTTTGTATTACGCACCATAATGAAAAATACTTTATTGATCAATCGCTAGAACGACTTCAATCTCAAATTGATCCAGAATACTTTTTTCGAGCAAACAGACAATTTCTTGTTGCTAAAAAAGCCATAAAATCAGCTTCAATATATTTTAGTAGGAAACTAAAACTTGAAGTCAAACCAACATTTAACAATGACATCATTGTTAGTAAGTTGAATGCAAGTAAGTTAAAAAAATGGCTAACAGAATAATTATTTCGCTAACACCTCTTCATACAAATCCATCATTTGTTGAGTAAGTTTTTCACCTTTAAATTGTTGTGCATAGGCGTATCCTGAGTCGATCATTTTTTGCCGAAAGGCTGAATCTGTTAGAATATGTTCAATACCAATAGCCATTTGAACGGGCTGATCTGGCGCAATGAGATATGCGTCTTTCCCCGCTGCTTCTGGCAAAGAGGATACATTAGAGGTAATCACAGGTGTACGACTAAACAGGGCTTCCAAAATTGGAATTCCAAAGCCTTCATAATAGGATGGGTATAAAAATACCGCTGCTTGCTGATACAGGGCTGGAAGGTCTTCAAAATCTGGTGAGACGAAGTGAACTCGATTTTCTAATTTATGCTGGGCGATGTATTGCATCACCTTTGTTTTGTAGGAACTCCCCCCACCAACGACCACTAGTGGTAGCGCCAAATCTCTCGGTAGTTTTTGAATAGCTTCAAGTATTCCTAAGAGATTTTTGCGCTCTACAATAGAGCCTACATAAAATAAATATTCCTTGGGAAGATTATATTTTTTAAGGATTGTTTCTTTCAGTTTATCCGATTTTTCTTGCATAAATCGCTCATGGCAAGATTGATAGATAACACTGATTTTGGCTGGATTGATATTGTATAATCGAGCAATATCTTTCTTGGTACTTTCGCTAATGGCGATGATGCGGTCTGCATTTTCACAAGCATATCTAAATTTAGCATCATATATTTTGCGATCGATCCAACCGTATTGTTGAGGATAGAACTTAAAAATCAGATCGTGGATCGTCACCACAGATTTGATACCTGTTTTGGATAAACCAAAAGGAATTTCATGGCTTAAACCATGATACAAGTTCAGTTTATTACGTTTTAATGCTTTTTTGATGGTGAAACTTCTCCAGAAAGCCCCTACTGTCATTTTGGGTTGAACGACATTAAAATGGGGACTATTAAGGAAGAAATGGGTTTCTTCATTCTTTTTCACCTTCGGTGAATAGAGGTGATAAGAATGATCAGGGAACTGTTCGCTTAGATTGTGGACTAAGGTGCGGCTATAATTTCCTAAACCAGTGAAATTATTGAATAATCGTTTTGCATCAAAACCAATTCGGAGCATATTATCTTTTATTCCTTACGTAAAATGGCATAATTTTCATCTTTCCCGATTAGTTCGAAAGACGAAAACTGTGGTTTTTGTTCGTCAAGATACGTATTACGTGTAAATACTAGTTCTCCTGAAGGAATATCTGCCAATTTTGTGGGCGATTTTAAGTAATTGATATTTAAATTTTCAAAGTATATCCATAGCAATACTCTTTGTGCAGGCCACTCTCCTATCTGATGTATGGTTTCGCTTTCGCGTAATTCACTTGTGAATTGCGTTATTAATTCAGTGTTAAAATCTTCATTTCCTGGATTAAATTCATAGCGGATTCCCTTGGGGCCTAAAAAGCGCATCATAAAGGTAAAGACCAAAAGGGCTAGGAATATATGAGGACTATACTTAAAGTATTTGATCAAAGCATCAAATCCATAAACCGTTGTAATGGCAACAAAAGGTACAGCTGGCGATAAATACCAAGTTTTGGTAACCGTTGCAATAGATAGAAATAAACCTAGAAAAAACCAAACTGGAACCGACAAGAATAGCAATTGCCATTCTTTTTGCATTACAAATCCGTTCTCCCCAAACAATTTTTCTCTTTGACGTATAATAGCTACGATTCCCCAAACACAAACTGCATAAAAAACCCAGTGCCAATAGCGATAGGTTATTGAAAGCGTATTAAAAAAGAAGAAAGGATCAGCCTCTTCTATCTTTCCTTCAAATTCTGTTTGCGTAAAGCGATCCCGCAGATCATATAGAAACATCCGTTCAAAAGCATTTTGTCCACTTACTAATGGATCGTCTAATTGTGTTCCAAAAAACGCGATGATAGAGTACCAAGCTATTGGAAAGGCCAAGAGCAGACCTACCGCCCAATAGGTTGATTTTTGCGAAAGCATAGAACCTAAGCGAGCACGCATCAATACATAAATAGCTAAGCCTGGAAAGAGTACGCCCATAGCTGGGCCCTTTGTAAAAAAGGCAAGTCCCCACAACAAAGCTGCCCAATAGATAGCCTTCTTTTTATCAAAATCTAGATAGCGTAAAAACTGCCACAAACCAGCCAGAATAAAGGCAATTAGCACTGCATCAAAATCGCCAGTCCGCCCCACGTGGAAGCCCACTATGGCTCGCGTAGGAATTAGGGTTAAGCAGGTTGCAAAGGCAAAAAGATGCGATTTATAAAGAATAATGATTTGATAAAGTAGCAAAAAGATAGCTATGGTTGCCAGAGCAGAATGAATCCGCAAGCTGAAGCGATTATAGCCAAACAGTTGAAAATTGGTCGCTACCATCCATACAACAAAGGGTGGTTTTGCACGAATCTTGTCTGGTTCTCCGGCAAAATGAAGATTAATAATATCTCCATTCTTAATCATATCCACGGCATTCACCCCTGTTCTGGCTTCATCCCATTGGTGAACTTCTTCACTACCCAATTTTGCGAAAGCAAAAAAGACAACAATAACAAGGAGTAAGTAGAATAGTTTATGATCAAGTAGTTGTTGAAATTTCATATTGCTTAATCGTATAATAGTTAATCGTATAAGTAATTTGTCCAAAACGGTGCCTGCCGGTAGGCTGGACTTTATTGTACAAGCAATTTTGACTAGCCGCTTAAGTAGTTAGGCTAGAAAATTGGTATAATAAAATTTTAGTGTCCCTACAAAAATCATGCGTAACTTTTCTATCGTCAGTTTCTTATGATTTTCGAAGGGACAATTTTATTATACAAGCAATTTTGACTAGCCGCTTAAGTAGTTATTGGAGTAATAGTTACTACATCTTATTTTAGTAAAAAATAGATATCGGGTAATGCCTATTATACCATTGGCTGTATAAAGTTACCTACAATTAACTGTTACACCAATACCTTTCGAAAGCTTTCGGAAAAATTAAACCGGAGTAAATGGGGAATAGTAAAAAGGGAAAAAAGGCAGTGCCAAAAAGATTACACTGCCGAACCTATATTTTCGATCGCTCTAAAAACCATAAGGATTCATCCGAAGATGAAGTTTAAACAGAAAAACTTTCGCCACAAGCGCAGGTTCGTGCTGCGTTAGGGTTATTAAAATGAAAGCCTTTTCCATTGAGTCCACTCGAAAACTCGAGAGTAGTATTGCACAAGTATAAAAAGCTTCTCAAGTCTGTGACAACTTTCACACCATTATCTTCGAAGACTTGATCATCTTTTTTTAATTGATCGTCAAAATCCAGATTATATGTTAATCCAGAGCAGCCGCCACTCGTTACAGAAACCCTAACGAAATGTTCTGCGGTTAGATTGTCCGTTGATTTAATTTCTGCAATTCTTTCTTTTGCACTGTCTGCAACATATACCATAATGATACAATTTATGTTTTTTACTGCAAAAAACCAGATGTTTAATATTCTTGGGTCGCAAAATTTACCCTCAAAATAAGCATCGATTATTATAGCTATGCTCAAATATAAGCCTAAGTAAGGAAATTTGCACAGCTTTTTTAATTACATTTAAACGCTTTTAGGGCCTATTCGGTTTATACCTTACAAATCGTCTACTGCTACTCCATCCTTGAACAACTCCCAGATAGGACTTAGTTTCCTTAAGTGCTGAACCCCTTCTATCACAATTTTACTAGCTCGTTCAACTTCTTCTACTTTTGTAAAACGCCCCAAACTAAAACGCAATGCACCGTAGGTCCAATAATCATTTAAACCCATAGCTTGCAACACATGGGAGGGTTCTAGGGTTGCAGAAGTGCAAGCAGCGCCAGAGGATACGCCTAATTTTTCGCTAAAGCGGGCCATTAAAGTTTCACCTTTAATAAACCTAAATGACAAATTAGATACATGTGGCAATCGAATATTCGGCTCACCATTTATTTTCACTTCCTCCAATCCATTCAACATTTTTGCCTCAAATTGATCCCTTAGATCTTGCAAACGTTCTGCATCTCTTTGCATTTCAGTTTTTGCAATCATAGCTGCTTTTCCAAAGCCAACAATGCTAGGTACATTCAATGTGCCAGAACGCATACCATTTTCATGTCCTCCACCATCAATTTGAGCAGCAATCTTAATCTTTGGCTGTCGTTGACTTACATATAGTGCCCCCATTCCCTTAGGACCATACATCTTATGTGCTGAAAAGGCCATCAAATGCACACCTACTTCTTTAGGTGAAACTGGAATTTTACCCACTGCCTGTGTCGCATCACTCATTAAAAATACACCTTTCTCTTGGCAAATGTGGCCAATATCTTTCATGGGTTGAATGACGCCAGTTTCGTTATTTGCCCATAATACAGAAACTAGAATCGTATCTGGACGAATCCTTGCTTTCAACAACTCTACATCCAATAAACCATCTTCTTGGACTGGTAAATAAGTCACTTCTGCACCGATCTTCTCTAACCTTTTGCAAGTATCAAGGACAGCTTTGTGTTCTGTTTGAAGTGTGATGATGTGTTTTCCCTTACGGGAATAGCTCTCATAAATACCTTTAATGGCTAAGTTAATCGCCTCTGTTGCACCAGATGTAAACACCAATTCTTTTCCTTCTATGGATAGTAAATCAGCAATTTGTTGCCTTGCCACATCGACAGCTTCCTTTGCCTTCCATCCATAAGGGTGGTTTCTACTTGCTGCATTACCAGGAATAGCTGTGAAGTAAGGTAACATAGCTTCAAGCACTCGTGGATCTACAGGAGTTGTAGCGTTGTTATCCAGGTATATAAATGGAGGGTTCATTTTTCAAATTAAATTATAAATAACATATGGCTTCCTCTTTAAACAAAAGTCTTACACCCAAAGATTAAAAACGAGCATCATGAATCCGTTATTTTTAGCGTATTTAAGCGATTTTGGTGGCTTTCTGGGAATTGCGGTTGGTACAATTGTGATAATGATGCTTTTTAGAAGATTTATTAGTTGATATATCAAAAAATCAGTGATTCTTTTTAAGCGGCTAGTCAAAATTGGTAGAAGAAGTAACCGAGTACCCTCTACTCATTGACAATCATACCCTAAGAAAAGTAGCTAAGTTAAAGCGCTCAGCGCCAGTAAGCGTTTGGGCTTGGGTAAAAGATGTCGCAGATACTTTCACTAGAGAGCTCGATTTGAACAAAAGTATAAAGGGTGTTTTAACAAGTAGGGAATTGAGATTCCTCTTCTCTCTTATGCTGTTATACAACAATCAAACTAACGCAAAAAAACAGCCACTTCTGCACCGACCTTTCCTAAGGTTTGCAGAATGGCTCTTTCTTCAGCTCTTTTCCGCAGTTCATCAATATTGATATCTTGCTCTTGTTTCCTAGTAGTATACTCGGTGGTTCTAATTGTAGAAAAAGGAATCATTCCTGTACGAACATCCATGAGCACTAATTCACAAGTAGCATAAGCTTTGGCAATATCCTTCTGGAAAAACTTATACTGATAATAGATATCCGACCTTAAATGATAAATGAGAAGTAAATCGGATTGCAATCGCACTGCGGCCTCCCGCATTTGCACCAGTTTTGAATTGGTATTTGCCAAAATAGCTGGCATTGGCGTAACCTTTTGGACATTAGCTAACGCACTAATTTGGGATCGCAACGTATCAATCGAGCGCTGCTTCAACTGAAGGTACTCTTCATTGCTCCAATAATAAGTGTAATAGCGATTATTTCTATTATGAGAATAGTTTAGCAGTGCTATTCTTAAAGTATCAGGTAAAACGATCTTCCCATTTAAAAGTCTTTGAATATCTGCTTCTGACAAGTTACTCTCTTTGTCATTAAATAGTGATTGTGTAATAATTTCTGGTTCTGTGTATTCTGCGCCGCTACTTCCATCAAGAACTCCACCATTTGGCCGACTAGTCCCACAAGAAATAATAAAAACAGCCATTAATAGAAAAGGAAAGATTTTCATTGCTTTTCTTTTTATAACGCTAGAACCCCTTCACTATTTTCTTGCGCTCTTGCTACTCGTTCATTAATATAATCAAAGATTTTTTTGACCTTATGCGATTCACCTACCGATCTTGAATAGGGACTAAAATTTCGATGGGCAAATTCGCATAATGACTATATCATCTATCTTAATACTCCATTCCTGTAAGATACTTGTAACTAATTTCTACACTTTCGATAGGTTTGTGATTTTTACAGTGATCTTGCTCTACATAGAAGTGCTCCATCCCTGCTATTTTTGCAGCTTGGAATAAGCTCGGCCAATCAATCACACCATTTCCTACTTCCGTAAAATACTTCTCTTCACTATCCTCCATGTCTTTGACATGCCATAGTGGGAAGCGTCCAGGGTGATTATTGAAGTAGGTAAGTGCATCTTTCTCTGCTTTACGAATCCAATAAAGATCCAATTCCATTTTCATTAAATCTTTGTCTGTATTGGCTAAAAGCACATCGTAAGGTATTTCACCATCCAAATCGAGGAATTCAAAATCATGGTTGTGATAGCCAAACTGGATGTCATATTTTTTACAAACTTCTCCGGCTTGATTGCATAGGTCAGCCAATTTCTTATAGTCATCAATACTTTGGCGTTCGAAGCCATGGATATAGGCAAGGATAAAATATTTTTGCCCGATTTCTGCAGCATTGGCTACGGCCATTTCCCAATCATTGATCATCGTACCTTTTTGGTCAGGTGCATGTTTCCCTGTTTGGGTATGACCAGACCGTACATTTAAACCCTCTCCATCTAATATTGCTTTAAATTCTTTTGGACTCATTCCGTAGAAGGTACCCTCTGAATAGCCTGCACATTCTACATCTTTATATCCTATTTCTGATAGCTTCTTTAAGGTCTCTACGGGTGCTGCGCTCATATCGTCTCTAAGTGTGTATAACTGCACACCTATTTCATTAATTTTTTGATACTGTCTCATATAATTCCAGAATAGTGAAGCACCTGCAGTGGCCATACAGGCATTATGAATAAAAACTCTTCTTTTCATTTTCGCTAGTTTTTAATGATTACGCTTTTTAGCTTGAAAATAAAGAAATCCAAAGCCAATTCCACATATAATGAGACCTAAAAATTCTCGCGTATATTCAATGTGAGGCTTTTCAGCCTTCATAGATTCTGTAATAGATGGTGCTCCCATTTGCAGCCAATTGATAAATGCTGGCAATAAGGCTACCACCCAAGCGATGCATAGCCCAACGCCCACCAGGGGCAACCAAGTTGGTAAATTTCTAAAAATAGCGGCAAGTGATGACAGCCCTACAGCAGCATAAATGGCTATCCATACAGCAGGATCTGGATCATTGATTTGAAAATAAGCAAACAATAAAAAAAGGATACCAATCAGGATATTTGCAATGTATTTCATTCTATTATGATTTTAAACCTTGCTTAATCTTTCTATGCAAAGTTCACGTATTTGCCAAAATACATCAAATGAATAGGGTAATTGATACTCAATCAACCATTTTTGCAAAAAGTCTTTATGATATTTAGATTTCCACACACCTGTTTGCTCTGCATCGATAATCACCTCCTCCATTAAGTCTTTCTCAATCTTAGCCATATCCGCACCTAAACCAGTGAAATCGTAGCGTTTGTTATTTATTTTTAGGTAACAATGTGCTTCTGGGACAAATTCGACTTGGTATTTGCTCAAAATACTGCCTACGCCAAATGTATTGTGGCCATTCATTTTATAGATACCAACGCAAAGTTCTATTTCACTATTTTTATTTTCTTCTGCTAATCTTTTAAGTAGACCATGTTTTGAGCTACAAGTTCCCCTATTTTCTAGAATAACCATTTCTAGATTTTTTTTATCGGATATCCTTTCGTAAGGGAGGTTTTCTACCCAAATACAAGCCTCCGAAAAAGTTTGAATGCCCTTTTCAAGCATCATTCTGGAAATAGTTGACTGTCGGTTTAGAATAGCAAAATCATTCATCATTTATCGTAATTCGTCTATTGAAATGGGCTTTTCTTTATTTTCTGGAAGAAAATGAGCATCACCATAGTGTAATTCAATGGTTTTTCCTGAATCGTCTTTTTTATTCCATTCTATAGATTCTAAGTTTTCGTTATAAAGGAATGTGTTATTTGGCGATAGCCTTGTACCGCCGAAAAGACACTCATCATAAAAGTTTGGTTTGGTATGATAACTCAAACCACTGGATATCGCTTGAATTTCATTCAGGAGGACATCAACCATTAAAAAGTCAGCCTCTACATTGCCTTGATAAAGAATATTCTTTCTTAGCTCTCTTGCATCCACCAAAAAACTAACCTCCAACTGTTCCCCTTTAGGCAATTTACAATTAAGTTCATAGCCCACCGTTGTAATATGTTCCTTAAATGGGCCATTAATCACAAAGGAAGTGGTCATAAGAGCAATATCCTTGTCGGTTGTATTCTTAAAAAACGCACTAAACTTGAGTGCTTTAAACATTCTTGTTGACTCACCAACACGCACTAGGCCACCTTCCTCTGGCCTGACTTTTACCTCAATCTCATCCTGCTCGCCATTTTCATTAAACGTCGTTAATATACCTAGGCCTTCTTTTTCCACTCTTTTGGCGAAAGCCAAAATCTCACCATACGTCAGTCCCTTCAAATCATAATTAAAAAATGACCTTTGACGAATGATAGCATAGTTGATCAGGAAGTAATCATTCTCCGTAATGAGCTGTTTTTCGATCAACTGCCCCAGATGCTTTCGATATTTGCTTATCTCAAAAGGCTTATCCAAAGGATCTGATTCGAAGAATTGACAGGCATTAAAAATACTGAAAAACAAAAAAATGAGAAAGAAGCGTTGCATGAATATTTTTTTGGATTAAAACTCAATTCGATAACTCAAAATAGGGATTAAACCTAATTGATAACGTTCAAGGGTTTGTCCTTGGAAGGTGTCGAAATAACTTAATGATAGATTTTGTTGATTACTTAGATTTTGAATATCCAATGCAAGTGTTGTACTAAATCGAGGACGATTTCGCTTAAAGTATACTCTCAAATCTGTCCTAAAATAATCATCTAAGGATATCGAAAAGGCTTGATCTTCGAAATAAACCGTTTTATCTTCAAAAGCAGAGGCCACTTCATCAATAGGCGTTTCTCTAAACCCTCCTAGATAAACCACTCTTAAGTTAAGCCCCAAAATATCCACTCGACCACTTTCTTTTTGCCATTTATATTCCTTTCCTGCAGTTGCATTAAAGATATAATTACCATTATAACGAGTATCTCTCAATACATTATCACTTCCTTTATATTTTGACTCGTAATAAGTAGCATTGATCAGGTAGTAAAAATCATCTATTAGCTGTTGCTGTAAACTTACTTCTAGCCCATAATTCATTCCGGTCCCTTCATTAACTAATGCTTCATCAAAGCTTTCCTCCAGAACATTTAGAGCAGAGAAACTACTTGGATTTTCTTGAAAAGTAATAGGTACGTCAAATAACTCCTGATAATAAGCTTCGACATTTAAGGAAAGTGCTTTAGAAAAATTCTTTTTATATCCCACTACAAAATGATGTGCTCTGGTAAATTCCAAGCTGCGATTAGACTGCCCGTTGTCGAAAGTAGAATAATAAAGATTTAATGGTTGCTGTTGGCTATGTAGGCCATAGGCCATATTAAAAGAGCTGCTATTATCCATGTAATAACGTGCAGAAAAACGAGGCTCTAGAGAAGTGCTACTATTCAAACCAAAATAAACAGCATGTACACCCGCATTCAAGCGAAATTTGGGCGTGACCTGAGCCGACCACTGCATATATGGCTGTAGTAAAAGGCCTTCTCCACCACCGAAAGCGATGGTATCTTGCATTTGAGCAAAGGAGCGATTATAGAAAACTTGATGAGTAGCCAGTGCACCAATTTGCAAATTGGTACCATTGTTAAGCTTTAACTGAAAACGGCTATGAATAGAGTACCTTGTTTGCCTGAGGGTGTCCGTTTCAATACCGATAATATTTCTGCGTTCGCTTAGTTCTTCTCCTACACGCGTACTTTCTGTAGAAGAAGCAGCAATAACCGTTTTCCAATTGCCATTTTTGCCGACAGGCGTTAGGTAAGTCGCTCCTACTGCCCCCATTTGCGAACGAAAACGAATATTAAACTGATCTTTTTCAAATTCCCACTCTGTTGTATCGTTTGGAGATTCGAAGATATTTTCACTTAATCCTCCCATTCCAAAGAGGGTAAAGGCTCCCCCTTTTTTAGTAGGGAAAGTAAAATTGAAGGATAAATCTTGAAAGTTGATTGATTCATCTCCTAAATCTAAGCCCATTTGACTAAGAAGACCAATAGTAGAATAACGATAGTTAACTAGGTAAGAAGATCCTTTATTTTTTGAAATAGGCCCCTCTGCCGCCACGTCAATTCCTATCAAGCCAATTTGTGCTGTATATTCGGCTTGCTCATTATTTCCAGGGCGCAGAGCCATATTCAGCACACCAGAAAGTGCATTTCCAAATTCAGCAGAGAAGGTTCCTTTATAAAAGTAGGACCGATCTAATAATTGAGCACTTAGAATATTTACTCCACCTCCATTTTGGGTTGGTCGATCACTGAAAGTTCCAGCATTAGCCGTATGATTTGGATTCACAATATCTACCCCTTCTAGGCGCCAAGCAATGCCATTTGGGGAGTTTCCCCTTACGGAAATGCCATTCGTTTGATCATTATTATTGACTACCCCTGCAAAAGTTCCCACCAATCGGGCAGGATCAAAAAATGTTGCAGGATAGCGCAAAATTTGCTCTACACTTATACTTTGAACACTAAGTGGTTGAATCACATCAGGATTTTCTGCGGAAACAACTACCGTATTTAGTAAGCTTGGGTTTTCCTTTAACCTTACGGGTAATACGGTTTCTTTGCCTGATTCTAAAAGAATCTCGGCTTCGAAGTACGGTTCATAACCTATATAAGAGATAATCAGCTGGTATCTACCGATCTCCACTTGATCAAAACGAAAAACCCCACTAGAATCTGTACTAGCTACAGTACTATCCGGTAATAAAATTACATTGGCTCCGTATAATGGATTTCTAGTGTCAATATCAACAACTTGCCCTCTGATGTTTTGAGTGGTTTGAGCAAAAGAAAAGCTTGAAATAAATAAAAAGCAGATTAGTCCTAAATACTTAAAACGTAAAAGTTGCATTTGAAGTCAGCTTGATTAGTAATTATAATCTAAGAGCGTCTTTAGAATTGATTAACTGGACTGGGCTTTACCAATCAGTACAAAACGAATGATGGACAAAATCAGCTAAAAGATAAAAAATCCGTACACGCTCTAAATTTCCATCGGGAAAGCAAAGATAATTCTTAAAACTACAAACTATAGGCAGGAGTTTACTTCATAGTTAAAAAAATATAATTTGAAAGAATATTTGTTTATGAAAAGTCAGGAAATAATGATAATACACAACACCTAACGATTAATACTAAACCAAATATCATCAATGCTAGACCAGAAACTAGTTTTATAGCTTTTAATCTTTTCAAGTTGAGCCAAGGTTGAATTTTCTTGGCTAGCGCTACTTTAAAAACATCTGTCAAAATAATCGTTAGCATAATAGTACTAAAAAAAACAAAGGCTTCGCTTACCACCAAATTACCATCCAATACCACGGTTGACATTACGCCCAGCCAGAAAAAAGCTGCACCTGGATTAAAGGTATTGATCAAAAAACATTTTAACCACAGCCAAACATATCCTTTTTTTCCTGCGAGTTCTTGGGGCTTTCGCATTTCTGTCTTCTGGAGCAATGCTCCGATCCCCATGATGATCAAAATAGTTCCTCCAATTAGGGCCACATAAAACTCAAAACTTTTTTGATCTTCGGTTATTCCTTGAACATAGGATAGTCCAAAAAATACCGCGCCAATATATAATATATCGCTTACCCAAGCGCCCGAACCTGCAGCTATACCAGCTCTAAAACCACGCTCTATACCTGTTTGTATCAATATAAAAAGCATAGGTCCAGCCAAAATACTTAGCCCAAGTCCTAGCAGAAAGCCCTGCCAGATTAAATTCACAATGTTTGCATTTTTTGACTAACAAATTTTTCCCATTCTTTAAACTGAGGGGCTTTCATCACTCTTGGAAATTTACTTTGGCCATTCATCTTCCCCAAATGACGTTGCCAATCATAAAACACTTTAGTAGGGACAACCTCCAATTGTAAGTTTTGAAGCATTGCGGAACGCTCTGCGTTGTAATCATCATTTACGACCTGCAACTGCTGATCTAATAGCTGCCCTAAAGTCAGTTTATCTACTATTTCATCTACACCTAGGTACCATTTATGTGCAAAATGGCTACCTGATTTCACTCCAGATACCGTAAATTCTCGGATATCCACTTGCATTTGCTCTCCTACTTGTTTGATTGCCTGATTCATATTATCCACCGAAAGGTGCTCACCACAAACGCTTAAAAAGTGTTTAGTTCTTCCAGTAATAACAATTTCATGTAGTTCTTTATTAACAAATTTAATGGTATCACCTATCAAATATCGCCACGCACCTGCACAGGTAGAGATAACTAAAGCATAATCAACACCTTCTTCTACTTGATCAATTGTAAGTGCTGTAGCATGTGGAAGCACTTCACCCGATTCAGAAAAATGCTCTTCTTTGAAGGGAACAAACTCATAAAAAACACCATTATTTAGAATCAATTGCATAGCATTAGTCTCAGGCCTTGCTTGATAAGCAAAAAAGCCTTCTGATGCTAAATAAGTATCTTGATAAATAACTTTTTTGTCAAACAATCGCTCCAAACCCTTTCGATAAGGATCAAAAGCAATACCTCCCGAAACAAAGACGGATAAGTTAGGCCATAATTGGTGAATATGGTCTAGCCCATAAAAATCAACAATATATTCTAGCGTTAGCTGAACCCAAGAAGGTATGCCAGTCATGATGGCAATGTCCCATTTTGGTGCATGGCGAGCGATCATATCCATGCGTTTATCCCAATCCTTAATTCGCGCAATCTCCGTACCTGGCTTGTACAGTCTTTTTAACCAGACAGGTGGCTTACGGGCATTTATTCCACTCAAGTCTCCTGCAAAGCAATGACCATAATTTTGAAGGCTAGCACTACCCCCAATCATCAACCAATCTTTAAAGTACAGATTAGAATCTAAATGATATTTAGGCAAACAGCTGAACATACGCAGTGCTCCTAAACGCATAGCGCGCGTCATATCTGGTGTGATTGGAATGTATTTACTCGCTGCATCAGATGTACCTGAGCTTAATGCAAAATACTTCGTTTGACCTTTCCAGTGAACATCGCCACCTCCCTCAAAGCTACGCCTCCACCAAGGGTCAAACATCTCTTGATAGTTGTGTAGAGGTACTTTCGACTGAAAAGCTCCCACAAGATCATTGTCGTTCTGGATAACCGAAAATTGGTAGGTTTTTCCAAATTCAGTATACTGAGCCTGTTTTAACAACTGGGAAAGCTGAAACTCCTGTTGGATCACTCCAGCTTGATGGTTACGGTTCCAATACTCGATTAGTCCCATACCTCTCTTTACGAGAGAATTTGTTAAGGTCATATGCGATTATTATTCATACTGATAAAAGCAGTTTGACTTTTGCTTTCAACGAAGCGACGCACTACAAATCGGCGACAACTGCTCGAGCAATTTTAATAGAAATGCAAAAATACTCTTGCTTATTATATTATTCAATCAAAGTTTATTCATTTTCGACTAATAGAACAAAAAATCACCTCTCTATGACCAAAATTGCTCCTTTCTACTTTCATATCCCTTTAAATTCTATCATAAATCTATAATTTCTTCACTTTAGACTGACGAACTTGCTTTTTGAAAAATCATTATGCAATTTGGGCATTAAGTAAAAGAACGACTTGTTCTTTGCGTTTATAAATCACTCGACATGAAAAATCTTATTGCACTTTGTGGCGCAATGATCTTTATGGTTATTGCAGCTGCCCAACCTATCCAAAACACTAGTTTTTTCAATCAATGGTCTGCTTTTTCGGAAACACCTATATCATGGACCATTAAAACAGATATGAAAAAGCTCCTCAAGGATCGCACCAAAGATGTTTACCAAGCGGCACAACTATCTTATATTTCAGAAGATGGCACATCAGTAAGCTGGAAAATTCAACTTAAAACACGTGGAAATACGCGGAAATCAGTTTGTGTTTATCCACCTATCAAAATCAAATTCAAAAAGGATGATTTAAAGAACCGTGGATTCCACCCTATCAATAAAATAAAGATTGTTAATCAGTGCCGTTCTTCTGACAATGGAGCAGATTACCTATTCAAAGAATACTTAACCTATTGGATGTATCACCAAATCACCCCTTATTCCTTTAAAGCCCATTTGGCCCAAATCCGTTTCATAGATATTAATGGAAAAACGAAAGAACGGTTACTAAATGCCATCATACTAGAACCAGTAAAGGACATAGAACAAAGGCTATTTGGTACCGAAATAGAACGCGAAACTTCAGCCATGAAACACATGGCCAAAGATCCTTTAAAAAGGATGTCTATCTTCCAATATATGATTGGCAATACAGATTGGGGTGTTTCAAACTTGCACAACCTAAAAATCATCAAAGTTGCTGAAGAAAGAAAGGTAGTACCTATTCCTTATGACTTTGATTATGCAGGAATCGTCAATACCGACTATGCCGTTCCTCATGAATCATTCCCGATTGATAAAGTAACAGATAGACTATATCGTGGCCCTGAGTGCAAAGGAGGTGAAGCAAGAGCATATATGCAATTCTTCCTAAAAAAAGAAGCCGAAATAGTCCACTACCTTCAAACATTCCCTCATCTAGAGAGTCGATCTAAAAAGGAAATGTTGGATTATCTTGATGGCTTTTTTAGCTATCTAAGACGGCGACAAGATGACAGAAACGTAAGTTTTTAATTACCCATAAACAAGAAAATGAGTTTTCTAAAAGCAGAATGGTCTAATTATAGTCTTGGCTGGTGATAGTATACTTGAAGTGCTTCTTCAAAAGAATGTATTCAAGAAAAATAGAACGAGAGTTGTTCCATCAGCTTAGTGGATCCCATGCTTATTAGTATAAAACTGTTGGAAATAAATATTAGACGGTGCTTCTTTTGAGCGCTTTTAACTTTCTGGATATCTTGTAAATAAGGTTCTAAATGGAAGATATAGATGATCTTTTCCTTCATAAAGAAGTTACAAAACTCATTCAATACCCTAAAGAAATAATGTATTCACCTAAAATCATGGTTGTGCTTTTTAGCAAATTGGTACGAAAGAAAAAGATTTTATAAAAAAGTTGTTCTAGCCGCAAGTTTGAATCAGATACCCTTGTCCAAAGTCTAAAGTAGTCCTCTAGATTGATCTTAGTATTACAAGTTCAGTGGAATGAGTTGTACTAATTTCAAAAAATTTAATCTTTAATAAATAATACAGGATATGAGACAAAAATTGCTGCCGCTCCTTTTGATGCTGTTTACTTTTACGGCCTGTCAAGATGAATTTGAAGAATTTGGAGTTCTTACAGATGAGCTCGATGAAACGGAAGAACAAACAACTATTTCGGTGCGACCGCATCTACCTGATGAACCATATAACTATGCCAATCCATTACTTCCCAACTACTTTAATGCCCCACCCATACAAGGACAAATCAATACACCTGATAATAATCCTGTTACAGATTGGGGTGCAACCTTAGGTCGAGTATTATTTTACGATAAAAATATGTCTGCCAATAATACATTATCCTGTGCTTCTTGCCATCAGCAAGTAGCTGGCTTTTCAGACCCTCTTGCATTTAGTCTAGGATTTGAAGGGGAAATCACTGGCAGAAACTCTATGGGTTTGGCGCAAGCTGCATACTATCCAAATGGTCGGTTTTTCTGGGATGAAAGAGCGGAAACGCTAGAGGACCAAGTTTTGATGCCGATTCAGGACCATATTGAGATGGGAATGGATCTTAATATTTTGGTAGCTAAATTAAACACACTAGATTACTACCCTGAACTTTTTAATCAAGCCTTTGGAAGTGAAGCAATAAATACCCAGCGTATTTCAAGAGCACTTTCTCAATTTGTTCGTTCGATGATTTCTTTCAATTCTAAGTTTGATGAGGGCATGGCCAACTTACAGCCAGGGCAGAATATAGGAAATACGCCATTTAGCAACTTTACTGGCCTCGAAAACTTGGGGAAAGTATTATTTTTTTCCCCTCAGACTAACTGTGCCACTTGCCATGGCACAACCAACTTTACTGCACCAGGCGCAAGGAACAATGGGCTTGATTTGGTGTATGAAGATAATGGACTAGGTCTAGTAACGGGAAATCCACAAGATAATGGCCTCTTTAAGGTCAACTCTTTGCGTAATGTAGCGGCAACAGCTCCGTATATGCATGATGGCCGCTTCGCAACTTTGGCAGAAGTCATCGAGCACTATAATTCAGGTGTTCAACCTCATCCCAATTTATCTCCAACCTTGAGAGTTGGTCCACCACAAGGTCCAAATGTCATGCCTCGACAGTTAAACCTTACACAAATGCAGAAAGAAGCATTAGTTGCTTTCTTAGAAACTTTAAGTGATGAAGTAATGGCGGAAGATGAGAAATTTTCTGATCCTTTCTCAGAATAGCATTAGCAAAACACTGCTCAAAAGCCGTAAAGACCAGCAGCGAACCTGGGCTGTTGGTTTTCTTTAACCAAAAATGAGCCGCACACTTTCTAGTGCTTCCACCAAACGGTCGATATCCTCCCTCGAATTGTAGATGGAAAGCGACACCCTTGCAGTGGCAGGAATTCCATAAAACGCCATGACAGGCTGTGTACAATGATGGCCAGCTCTCACTGCTACCCCATGATTATCAATAATAGTGGCAATATCGTGCGCATGAGCGGATTCCAGCATAAAGGAAATGATAGCACTTTTTTTATCCGCATTACCATATATTCTCAAACCTTCGATTGCTCCTAATTGCGCTGTTGCATATCCAAGTAGTGCTTTTAGATGCTGGCGAATATTTTCCTTGCCTAAGGTTTCTATATATTGAATGGCTGCAGCTAAACCAGCCGCACCTGCAATATTTGGTGTTCCTGCCTCAAACTTTTGAGGACTTTCTGCAAAAGTTGATTCCTCAAATGAAACCGAACGAATCATCTCTCCTCCAAACTGCCAAGGAACCATCTCTTCCAACCATTTTTCTTTACCATAAAGCACACCAATACCTGTTGGCCCAAATACTTTGTGCCCTGAAAAAACTAAGAAATCACAATCCCATGCTTGGACATCTATATCGTAGTAAGCTGCACTTTGTGCTGCATCTATCAGGATAGGAATGTCTTTTGCATGTGCTAATTTAATAATATCTTCAATTGGATTGATCGTCCCTAAAGAATTAGAAATATGAACAACAGCTATCATTTTAGTACGCTCACTCAGCATTTCATCTAGCTGGTCTAATTGTAAAGTACCTGATTCATCCATAGGAATAATCCTTAGCTTTGCCTTTTTCCTTCTACATAACATCTGCCAAGGAATAAGATTAGAATGATGTTCCATGGCAGAAATGACAATTTCATCCCCTTCATTTAATCGTTGTTCGGCAAATCCGTACGCCACTAAATTAACACTCTCTGTTGTTCCTTTTGTGAAAACTATCTCTTTACGACTCCTAGCATGAATAAAATTTTGCACCTTTGCTCGCGTACCTTCATAAGTCAAAGTAGCCCTATTGCCTAGATGGTGGATACCACGATGAACATTCGCATTACTTTTTTCGTAATAACCATGCATGGCATTAATCACTATTTGTGGTTTCTGTGTGGTTGCTGCACTATCCAGATAGGTAAGAGGCTTACCACTTGGGTGAGCTTGAGAAAAAATAGGGAAGTCTTTTTTTATTTGATAGGGATCTAGCATATTCGACATCTTTGGAATTTAAGCATGAAAGTGATCTTAAGTTAAGATAAGTAATAGATTAAAGCTAGCGATAATCAGTGATTGAGCATTTTTTTTAGTAAACCAGACATTAAAAGTGAAACTATACGCTGTATACTGATACTTTTGATAAAGCTGGATTATTGGAAAAGAGGCCGTCATTTCTTATTGATTATTTAGAGCGATTACTTTACATGCATTAGCAACAAAATTATTATTAATCAGTTAAGGATATAACCACATAATTTCTATTTTTTGTATCCTTTTCCCTTTTATGCAAAAATATACTCCATGATTACAGTAGAAGAAGCTAATAAAATTGTGTTGGCGCATCGTCTAGCCTTGCCCACTGAAGATTGTCCAATTGAAGAAGCCATCGGCCGAGTATTAATGGAAGACTTGCATGCCGACCGTGATTTTCCACCCTACAATCGCGTTGCAATGGATGGCATTGGAATTCATTTTGATGCTTTCGCAAATGGACAAAGAGTATTCCCTATTCAAGGTATAAGCGCTGCAGGTAATCCACAAATAAGCCTTCAAAACCTACAACATTGCGTAGAGATTATGACAGGGGCCGTTTTAGCGGAGGGAGCAGATACCATTATTCGTTATGAAGACTTAAGCATCGAGAATGGTCGTGCTCGCATTAACATTGAAGACATCGTCAAAGGTCAAAATATACACTGGAAAGGTTTAGATCGCAAAGCCGGCACCCTGGTTGTTCCAAAAGGGATGAAGCTTTCCTCCTCAGAAATAGGCGTTGCAGCTACGGTTGGTAAAAATACCATTAAAGTAGCCAAAATGCCAACTGTAATTATTATTTCTAGTGGTGATGAGTTGGTTGAAATCAATGAAACTCCACTCCCTCACCAAATTCGCAAATCGAATGTATATCGTTTACAAGCAACCTTAAAAAGTTGGGGTATTGAGGCAGATACGGCACACCTTATTGATAATGAAGCGAAAATTATAGAACGTATTCAGGCCATTATTGAAGAATATGATGTCATCATCATGAGTGGAGGTGTTTCAAAAGGAAAGTTTGATTTCATACCAAGTGCACTATCACACTTAGGTGTTGAAAAATTGTTCCACAAAATTAAACAACGTCCAGGTAAGCCATTTTGGTTTGGAAAGGCACCGAATGGCTGCATGGTATTTGCGCTCCCTGGTAATCCAGTATCTTCTTTTATGTGCACTACTCGTTACTTCAAGCCTTGGTTGAATGCTAGTTTAGGCCTAGAGCCATTTCCTTATGCTTATGCAAAACTGGCGGAAGATGTACACTTCAAGCCAGATTTGACGTACTTTATGCAAGCAAAAGTCGTGTATCAAAATGATGCGCAAATTACAGTTCATCCTGTCCATGGACATGGTTCTGGTGATCTGGCGAATCTCGTGGATGCAGATGTTTTTGTAGAATTGCCGAAAGGCAAAGACCTATACAAGGCTGGAGAAATATTTAGAATTTTACCCTACCGGTAAAATTAATCGTTGTGCAAAGTTTTAAATCCCGCACAACGATTAAGCTATATTTACATACGGTCTAACAACTCTTTTTTCTTCGCTTCAAACTCTTCCTTAGTGATGAGCCCTTTCTCATGTAGTGTATTTAATTGCTCTATCTTCTGAAAAATTTCCTTATTCACTTTTGATTGTATCTCCTCTGCTGCAGATTTACTCTTTTTAAATTCATCTTCGTAAATAACCTTTGCTTTATTGATATCAATATCATCTAAAGGAATACCATCTTTCAAATATTGAACAAATACACGGCCCACTGCAAAAGTAGAAGCGCCTGACAAAGCAGACATAGAAACACCGCCAAAAAAAGTACCAATAATGGGAATTCCTTTGACTAAGCTTGCACCAAAACGAGCGGCACTAGCACCTCCTAATGCAGAAATAATAGCCTTCCCCTTTAGCTCTGTATATTCTACATCATATAAACGACACAGAGCCTTTACCATATCAATTTGGACAACCGTCACACCGATAAGGTCTAAGATGGGTAATGGAATAAATCCTAAGCCCATTGACCAAACCATATTGTGGCGAATAATCTTATTAGCTTTCTGAGCTCTTTCACCAAGACCTTCTTGGTTTTGTTCAAAAAATACATCGGTAAAGCTATTACCTGTATCGAAATTAAAATTGATAGACATAGATTCAAATTTAAACATCATATTGTCGGGTGATTAATTACATGATACTGCAGGTTCGGTAAAGGAGTTCCAATATTCCTTTAACCTTACCTTTTGCAACAGTCGTTTCAAACTCTTCTTCTAATTCCAGCTGTCTCGTGCACTTATTAAATAATAAAGTATATCGTAAATTGACTATTTCTTGCCGATTTACTCGTTGCAAATAGATATAATTTCGGTCTGCCTGCTTGATAAGTTGTTGAATTTTCTGGAGGTTTTCATTTACATAAAGCCCTCTTCCTTGATAATCATACACTATAGTTTTTCCTTGTCCTAAAGTAATCATCAAGATTTCGTCTGGAGCGAAGCAAGCCCTTTCTTGGTTATCTGCCCTGCTTAGGCAAATATCATTTTTATTTAATAGCACATTATCAGCTGCCCCTCGGTTGCACTCTAAAACACAAGAAGCATACTCCTTTGGCATTATCTCCTCTTTCTCCTTAGTCAAATATTGTATTAAACCAAGAATGATGAACATCAACCCTAGTCGAAAAATCCAAATAAAAAATTGTTGCAGTTTATTTTTTCCTGCCATATGAAGTAATATTTTGAAACCAATATTACAAAGGTAATTCTTAGAGAATGGCTTGTCAATGCTATTTGCTGAACGGGAAGAGAATAGAGACCAACAACTATATTATTTGGATTTAAGCCAAAAATAAAATTCTTTTCAAAATAAAATTTCACACCTCCTTATCTCGACAAAGGAGTCAATAGGCTTAAAATACGTTCAACAAAACATCTATTTACATTCTAAGCCATCTGAAAAATGTACACTT
>JAKVCU010000072.1 GCA_022448955.1 Saprospiraceae bacterium | reverse complement strand
CTACCTTAATGATTTCACCTACCTCTAATTGGTTGATAGCAGCACTGATATCCTCCCAATCAATCATTGGGTAGTCATTAATAGCTATGATGATGTCTTCATTTAAAAGGCCTAGGTCTTTTGCAGTAGAATTATCGACTATGCTTACAAGGATACCGTTATTTGCAGTGGCTTTATGACTTTTTTGAATGCCAAAAAATGGGTCATCACATTTATTTTTTTTAGTGATTTGTGCATCGGACTTTCGTCCAAATGTAAGATCTAATTTTTTGATACTACCCATTCTAATAAGGTGGAGTGTAGCTGCATCACCTGCTCTATATTTGGATAAAATACGGCCCATGCTTTGACTTTCGCCGACACGGTATTCATCTATGCCATAGATATAATCAAATACTTCTACTCCAGCTTTATCTGCTGCTGTATTAGGAACTACTCCTGTAACATAGCTTCCGTAAGGGTTGTCAATGTTTAACCTTTGGGCTTTTTTCTTGGATAGTTTAGTATAGTTGACGCCCAAAAATGCGCGATCATATTTTTTAGATTTTCTCAGTTCATTGGTTTCTTCGTAGGATTTGATTTTTATTTGACTATTTACAGGCTGTAGTCCATTATGATAATCCATATCTACCATATCTCCCGGTCTTAAATGATCGATTGCAGTGTTAATATCTTGCCAATCCACCATTTTAATGCCATTAATATGGGTAATGACATCCCCATCTTTTATTCCTATTTCATGTGCGGTAGAGTAATTGATTACATTAACTTTTACACCCAACTTGTCATTTTTATTTTTTTCATGTGGCGTAACCCCTAAAAAAGCTTCTTTGGATGCTTCTTTGAAATCAAAGTTTCTATCTTCTCGGCTACCAAGTTTTACTTTTTGACTTTGTCTCTTTCCATGTCTATAGTAATGAATTGTGACTTCTTCATCAGCATCGAATTTAGCGAGAACTTTTCCAAGACTTTTGTATTGACTTAATTCAATATTATTAACAGCTACGATATAATCGAAGGCTTGTAAGCCGGCTTTGTGGGCTGCTGTATTCTCATAGACCATGGTGATATAGCTGCCATTAGGATTTTTAAAACCTAAAACTTTTGCTTTAGCTCTTGAAATGTTTTCTGTTTGAACACCTAGATAAGCATTATCAAAACCATTATTTGGCTTTGCTTGTGCAAATGAAAATATGAAAAGGCTGATGGAAATAAAAAATAGTCTCATGAATAAATATTTGAGTTATACTAGTTTCAATCTTTTGCTCATTTGATTTTGACAGATATATTCAATAAACTAATAGCACTGCAGAGTGCTTAGTTTTTTAGAAAACTACTTTTATCTAATGCGCTGTAATTTAACAAACTGTAATCTAAATTACTGCGCATTTTGAAGGTGTCTTTTTACTCAGCTCTGCCTTGGATACTCGATTTAATAGCTATGACTATTAGGCTCCGCTGCGCTACAAGTTGAGCAAAAATCAACTGGTTCAAAATCCCAATAAGCTTAAATTATAGTGTGATTAAGCGAGTATATTTAAATTTTATTCAAAGTGAGAATCAACGATTTGAGCTTGCCTACCAGCCAAGGTAGGGTTTTGGCCAACGATTTTTGATGTAGCTGAGAGAGCTGAGTGACTGATCCAATCGAACGCCATAGTTGTCAAAGCTTTGGTTTACAAACAATAGAAAACTTAAATATGCTCTAAGCACGCTATGCTTTTGTTTTTAAAAGACAGTACCTTAAAAAAAAGGTTGCAAATGAAATTATTTTCCATGGAGATAGTTTATTTTAGTGCCTTGATTGATACCAAAAATGCTAATATGAGTCGAAATTATTTTCCTTTTTTTGTGATCATCCTTATCCTTACATTAAGTTCTTGTAAAACCACAAAACCTGTTCGTCCAATGGAACAGTATGATGACTTTTTTGAAGAAAAAACATCTATTCTGAATATTCCTATTCGTATTGATGCAAAGGAACTACAGTATTCTTTGAATCAACAAATGGATGGTTTATTATATGAAGATGATAACATTAAGGATGATAATTTAATGGTTAAAGCTTCCAAAAAGGAAGATATTGAATTAGAGATTGATAGTCAATTGGTCAAGTATAAGGTTCCATTAGCCTTATGGATTAAGTATGATGCAGGCATTACTAATGTGCAAGCGGAAGGTGCTATTGCATTAGACTTTAAAACAGCTTTTACTATTCAAAATAATTGGGAGCTAGAGACTACTACAGAAATTGTGAGCTTTGATTGGATTCAAAAGCCAAAAGTAAAACTTATCGGCGTAAGCTTACCTATTGGATTTATAGCGGATCTGATTTTAAATAATAGCAAGTCCACTATTACTAAAGCTATTGATGAACAAGTTAAGGCCAATCTTGATCTACCAAAGGTAATTGGAGATGCTTGGAAACAAATGCACGATCCTTTACTTATTTCACCCGAATATAATGCGTGGTTAACGGTCAATCCTACCGATATAGGAATGACACCCTTGCGGTTGGATGATGATAAAATCACGAGTACTGTAGTGGTTCAATCTAAGCCAAGGGTAATGATTGGGCAAAAACCAGCAGCTCAAGATCCTTTTGAACTGCCAGACTTTGAGTATAGAAGAGATACGAATGAGGATTTTGAAATCAATATTCAATCAGAAATTACTTATGAGGAAGCAGAACGTATTGGGAAAATGAATTTAGTAGGAGAAACCTTCTCTTCTGGTAAACGTGCAGTAACCATTCAAGACCTCAATATGTATGGAAAAGGGAATAAGCTTATTGTGAGCACAAAAATGACGGGTTCTTATAACGGTGAAATTTATATGGAAGGCAAACCTGTTTACAATGCCCAAAAGAATACCATCGATATTAAAGATCTAGATTTTACATTGGATACGCGTAACTTCCTTTATAAATCAGCTAGTTGGTTATTAAAAAGTACGATCAAAAATAAGGTGCAAGAAAACTTAGATTTCCTTTTAGATGCAAATATGAATGATTTAAAAGATCAAATGGCCAAACAGTTGGAAAATTATCCGATTACTAAGGGAATTACCTTAAAAGGAGAATTGGCTGATTTAGCCATACAAAATGCTTATTTGGCACAAGAGGGTATCAAAGTGTTTCTATCTATTTCAGGAAAGTTGAATGTAGATGTTACCGGTTTAAATTAGTATAGATGTATGCAATATCAGCAGGACATGAAGAAACTGCCAGAGCAGCGGAAATGATATTGGAGGAAGGGGGCAATGCTATTGATGCAGCTATAGCTGCTTTTGTGGCTAGTTGGGTGGCAGAACCCTGCATGTCATCAGCAGGTGGCGGCGGTTTTGCTATGGCTTTTGGGAAATCAGGGCAAGTGAAATTGTTTGATTTTTTTGTGCAAACACCCAAACGACATAAATCGCCTGATCAACTTGATTTTTATCCTATTGGAATAGATTTTGGTTCTACCGTGGAAAATTTTCATATCGGGAAAGCTTCAACTGCTGTTCCAGGTTCTATAGCGGGTATATTCGCCCTACATCGTTTTGCAGGAACGATGCCTATGCGCGATTTGGTACAACCTGCCATTGAATTAGCGAAACGAGGAGTTGTGATCAATGATTTTCAATTCCTTGATTTTCAATTATTGGAGCCTATTTTGAAGGAAGGTGGTGCTGTAGGTAATCGGTTGTATTTTCCGAAAGGAGAACTGATCGAAAAAGGAGATTCCATGAAAATGGAAGCCTTAGCAGACTTTCTTGATTACTTGAGTAGAGCAGGAGAGGAGGTATTCTATAAAGGCGAGATTGCCCAAAAGATTGCATCAGATTATGCAGATGGAGGATTATTGCAGCGGCAAGATTTTGAAGGTTACAAGGTTCAGGAACGTATTCCATTAAATATTCAATACCGAGGTAAACAGATTTTAACTAATCCAGGCCCTAGCCTTGGAGGAAGTTTTATAGCAGCTATGCTGTCTGCTATTGAAACGAAGACTGAATATCCTAAAAACTATCAAGGCCGAGCGCAAATCACTTTTCTTTATGATGTGCTTGCGCAAATTTTAAAAGTCCGTCGAACACCAGAAGCACTTTGGAAATTTGTCGAAAGACAGCTAAGTACAAAGCGAGGGAATACGACCCATTTTAATGTAGTCGATAAGCAAGGAAATGCAGTTAGTTTAACTTCTACCAATGGAGAGGGCAACGGATATTTTATTGAGCATACAGATATTCAAATGAATAATATGATGGGCGAAGCAGCACTTTTGCCCATGGGCTTTCATAATTGGGAGGCAGATACACGCTTGAGTTCTATGATGGCGCCTACCATGGTGCTTGGTGCAGATCAGTTCCCTGAAATTGTATTAGGCAGTGGGGGGGCAGGTCGAATCGCAAGCGCTATTGCTCAAGTTATTCATTTGTTGATTGATCACCAATTGCCATTAGAACAGGCTGTGAATTCTGCCCGTGTACATTTGGAAGATACCATTTATAATATCGAGAAAGGCTTTGAGCAAAGTACTATTGCATTAGGCCATGAACTGAATTGGTGGAACGAAACTTCCTTATATTTTGGAGGCGTGCATAGCCTTCAAAAGAAAGATGGAAGGTGGCTAGCGACAGGTGATGATCGAAGAGATGGCGTGGCAAAAATAGGGTAGATGGAACGATCAGTTTCATTCTGGCGTTTTTCATTAAAAAATATTTAATGCCAGACAAAAGAAAACATAGAGGGCAGCATCCACAGGATGCTAGTTTGTTTGCTGAAAAGCAGCTTCCCAATTTGCGGATAGCTGTTGAAGACTTTTCTTATTTGCTTACCAAAGGTTATGCACCTAATGCTTCCTTAAAATTGGTAGGTGATCGATTTCGTTTGAAAGAACGTCAAAGAATGGCGGTTCGTCGTTGTGGTTGTGATGCTATGACTGCTAAGACGATTGCAGCAAAGGAATGTTCCAAAGAAGCAGTGAACAGGCAGTCGATTGAACTAGATGGCTTTAATGTACTAATTATAGTAGAAAGTGCTTTGTCCGGCGGGTTAATTCTAAAAGGCTACGATCATTGTTATAAAGATTTAGCAAGTATTCATTCTACGTATAAAAAGGTTTTAGAAACCGAAAAAGCGATTGAAATTATTGGAAATGGTTTGGAAGCGCTTGAAATTACGGAAGTAAGTTGGTTTTTAGATCGTCCGGTTTCGAATAGTGGACGTTTGAAGCAGATTTTATTGGCGTATGCTGAAAAGCATAGCTTAGATTGGGAAGTACATTTAGTGTTTAATCCTGATAAGACTTTGATCGAAAGGCAAAATTTAGTGGCTTCTTCAGATAGTATTGTGGTAAGAGAATCTAAGAATTGGTTTAATTTGACAGGGTTTTTGATCGATAATTACATAAAAAATGCCCAAATTATCGACTTAAACTAAAAAAAACATGTTGGCCTATTGTTTGATAATCAAATAGTTGACAAGCTGGAAAAGCTTTTATAAATTGAAACCAAAGATATTCAATGATTAGAAATTCTACTTACATTACTATTTTAATTTTTATCATTGCTCCAATTTTTGGGTAGCGATGCCCTCCACTTAGAAAGAATCAAAAGAGGGTTTGCATCCTGCAATTCCTTCAAAATGTGAGTTATCCGTCAGGATAACTCATGTTTTTTTTAGAATATAAGAATAGTAGACAATCTTAGAGATGGCAGTCGAAATCATCTATTATTGCGTGCTAAAATTTATCTCTACCAGAACGATCCACCGTTACGCTATTGGGTTGCTGAACCCCCATCATTACAACATCTTGGATGTTTACATGGGTAGGTTGAGTAGCAATGAAATGAATAGTTTGGCCAACATCTTTAGCTTTTAATGGTTGGAAGCCATCATAAATTTGTGCTTTCTGTTCATCTCCATCATATCGAACTTTGGCAAACTCCGTTTCTTCCACCATTGCTGGGCTCACTTGGCTTACACGTACATTATATTGATGTAAATCCAATTGCATACCTTTTGTTAATGCATCTACTGCATGTTTGGTAGCACAATAAACATTGCCATTAGGATACACTTCTTTACCGGCCAAAGAACAAACATTGATAATATGTCCTGTTTCTCTTTTTACCATAAGAGGAGATACTGCTCTTGACATATACAACAATCCTTTGATATTGGTATCAATCATTTCTTCCCAGTGATCTAGACGACCTTGGTGGATAGGGTCTTTTCCTTTAGCCTTTCCCGCATTATTTACAAGGATATCAATATTTCTCCACGCATCAGGCAGTTGTTGAATAGCCTTTTGGCAAGATGCTGCATTTGTAACATCGAAGGAAAGGGTTTCTACATCTATTTCAAAATTACTGATAAGATTAGTTTTTATTTCTTCCAATCTTTCACTTCTTCTGCCTGTAAGAATAAGACGATAGCCATTTTCGGCAAAAACTTCTGCTGTGGCCTTGCCAATTCCCGCGGAAGCCCCTGTGATAAGCACGGTTTTGCTTTCTGCTTTTTTCGCGGCCTTTAAACTTTCCTCTCTTTTAATGAGGTCCTGTTCTTTTTTACGAAGTAATTCTTCCAGTTGCTTGATATTGGCTTTCAAAGCATTAATTGGATCACCTATTTCTTTTATAGAAGCTAAGGCTTCCTCTTTCTCATTCATATCATCTTCGTTTATAATCGGTTTTACAACAGTTTTTTCCGCTGAATCTTGCTCATTTTTGATAGTCTTTCCACTTTTTGGAGTAGAAACAAGCTCCTCAGCTGGTTGATCTGCTTTGTTGGTATCGTCGACTTCTTCTGCTGATACTGGAATTGGTGCCTCTAGTGCAAAAGCAGCGTCATTTTCAGCAGTTTGTATATCTGGATTAATAGCAATTGCTTTTTGATAAAAGGCGTTAGCTAATTCAAAAGCTTCTTTTTGATAATAAATTAGAGCCATGTCATAATTGGCAAAAGGGTGTTGGTCTTCAATTTCTAAAGCTTTTTCAAACTGTTTTAGTGCTTTGTTTGGCTTATTTAAATTCTCATAATAAATAGAACCCAGTTGGTAGTTGGCATCAAGATGCCCTGGGTTATATTTGATAGCTTTTTTAAGATAGTCTGCACCTTTTTCTTCTCCGTCTTCAACATGTTTCGCAAAGAGCAAACCAATGTGATAAAAGGCATCACTATGCGTATCATTGAAGCGAATCGTCTTTTGGTAGGAACGAATAGCATTGGCATAATCTTCCCTAGATTCAGCAATATTACCTTTGAGGTAATGTGCATCAGCAAAAGAGGGTTCCATCTCTAAAACTAAATCGAGGTGATACAAGGACTGATCTAAGTTTCTTCCATTTTGCGAAAGCATAACAGCGTAGTGATATCTTAGATCAACACTATTGGGGTAGGCATCAATAGCTTGTTCCATATAGTCAAAAGCGGCAGAAGGTTTTTCTGCTTCTATATATCGAATGCTTTTTTGGATGATGCTCTGAACTTCTTCATCTGTAACTTCCTCTATGTCATCTACATAATCCTCTTCCTCTTGATCTTCCATATCTCCTAATTCCAAAACAGGAGAAGCCAAGGATTCTTCTATTTCATCTACCACTTCTTCTAATGGCTCATCTTCAACCATGGTGTCTGCCTCATTGGGTAGCAAATCAATGCCAGGTATATCTGAAATATCAATAGCTTCTTCTTCTATTGGCTCAGCAGTTGGAGCTGCTGTTACTGGAGTACTCCTTTCGAAAGTTAAATGTCTAATATTTTCCCAAGAGGCTGGATCGCCTAATAATTTGAAGAAAAGTTCGTAGTTGTTTTTTGAAAACACTTCCCAATTTACTCGATTTACCATATTTCTGAGCATTCTCAGAAACTCTCCTGCTTCTGTGGAGATATCTCGCATTATTTGAAGATGTTCATTAAACTTTTCTTCATTAAAGTTATCGTCGGAATCTCTGAGTTTTCTTTTTTGTCTTCTTAAGTCGAGGTATTGATCTTGCCAATAATTGATGTATTGTATAATGTCACTTACTTTATCAAATTCGGTAGGGACTTCGCTAATTTGGCCATTTTCATCCCTTTCTATTCCATTGATTACAACAGGTATGATGTTATTCTTTTTTTCCTGTAACAATTTAAGCCCTTTGCTCATGCAAGTAGCTGATTTAAGGAAATTGTCGCTAATGAGGAGTAGTATAGGAGTGGAAGTTGTATTCAATTGTTTGGAGAGTGGGTCACCACTTCCAGATTGGAAATGATTAAAGCTATACTTAGCTTTACTGATGTGATCATCAATCTGCTGGGCTATATTTTGGTTGTCAGTATTATAAGCTATGGCAACGGTTTTCGTGCTCATGAAGTGGTTTTTTGATTGTATATAATTTTTAGTAATAACGTTTATATCGGTTCTCTGAGTATTTCTTGTACTAAAGTATCAAATTCTTCTTTAAATGTAGCATATTTACTAGTTGCAGGTCCTGAAAACCCAGTATGAATTCGACGAACCTGGTCATTTTTATCGATAATAATCATAGTTGGATAGGAGAGAATATGATTGAGCATTGGTAGTGCTTCTGCTGCTTGCTTTTTATTATAATATCCAGCATATAAAATTTCATAATTTACCCCTAAGTTCGTTCTAAAGCGTTCAATAGCAGCAAAAGCTTCTTCTTCTGTTTTTCTTTTTTCAAAAGCTAAAGAAATAACTTCTAGATCATTATTTGGATGGGTATCGAGGTATTCCTTTAGGAACTTCGCTTCATCACGGCAATTTGGACACCAAGTACCGAAAATATTGACAATCTTTACTTTTCCTTGATATCGGTCATCATCTAGACTTACCATTTCTCCCTTTGTGTTTGGGAAAGAGAAGTTTACTTTATCATATCCTTCATTTAAAAAGGTCAATTCGCCTTCGTCCTTCAATTTAAAATCTGGGTTCCGTTTGGCTTCCCAAGTGGTACGATAATGTGTTCCTGAACGGAATGAACCGATTAGGGTTTCCTCTTCTGTGATTTTAGCCTCAAATAAAAAGGCATGTGATCCATCAAAAACAGACAGATACATCTTATTCTCTTGCACCGTGCCTTCTAAGAAGCGGTAGTCTCCTGTTTCCGTAAGGAAAGTCCCTGTCAGCTTATTACCGTTTTGCTGAAATTCACCAATGGCTTTATATTCATCCTCTGTACCTATTTCAAAGGTGGTTTCCCACTTTCCAGTAAGATCGAGTTTTGGTTCTTTACGTAAAGTAGTAAAACGATGATCTTGACCGTGTCTTGCGACGAATGGAATACTATAATTATCTCTATTTCGAACGATCCATTCTCCTTCCATGATATTTTCCTCGTAGATGGCTTTGATGTATGAATCATAGACTGGGAAGTCAATCAAAATGGTGTCTTTTGCTGTTTTTAAATCTCGACCAACAATAACATCATCCACTATGATGCGTTCTTCTCCATTGATGATTTCGATATGAAAATCTTCTTTGCTATCATCTTTATAAATAACTTCGAAAGTAAATGGCAACTCTCCTTTACTAACTTCTTCAAATTCAAGATTTAGTTTTTCAGGAAGTGGTTTTCCTTTCGGATTAGGCGTTACTGGTACAAACTCCAATTTGAGTACGGCTCGCCATGGCCCTGGGGCCAAACCTAAGAATTGGTTCTGAACGACCAAACAAGAAGAGATCGCTAGTCCAATAAAAAGAATTACAATTTTAGACCTGTAGTTTGTCATAAACTTACTTAGATTTTTCTCCAATAAAGTGATCTTCTTTGTATTTAAATAATACATTGAAAGTGGTTAAGCTTCCATAGATACGCGTGACGTATTGCTGTAAGTTAATCTTTTCCTCATCAGATAAGTTTTTGCTAGCATTAATTCTTTGTTCCATTACACGCAAGCGGTCTCTTACCATAACGATTTTGTGGAAAAATGTTTCAATTGGAATTTCTTTTTCTTTCAGATTATCGTCAGATGGGCGTAAAATCAATGTTCCACCTTCCCAACGATCGCCTAATTCAATCACTTCACTTACATCTGAAAAAGAACGCAATACTTTGATTAAGCTTTTTTCAACATCATTAAAGGTAAGGCCTTCGCTAGCTGGAATCGCCTCAATGATTTCCCATCCTTCATAATCCTTTCCTACTTGCTTAATACCATAAGTCAAGAAAGAAACATCATATGCCACTTTGTGTAAGCGAATAATTACACCTTTGCCAAAAGCAGGATGGCTCACTCTAGAGCCAACGCCTAGGACTACTTTTTCACTCATGTTGTTTTGTTTATATCTAAGTTTAATTCACCTTCTGATTTTGCGATAATGGTCGATACAGAAGCATCACCTGTAACATTTACTACGGTACGACACATGTCTAGGATTCGGTCAACCGGGAAAATTATTGCAATCCATGCAGGATTTAATCCTACAGACTGTAATACAATGATCATCATCACCAATCCAGCGCTTGGTACAGCTGCCGAACCAATAGAGGCTAATGTAGCGGTAAGAACGATCGTAAGTTGTTGACCTAGAGATAAATCCACCATGTGCATTTGGGCCATAAATATTACGGCTACGGCCTGATACAAGCTCGTTCCATCCATATTAACGGTGGCACCAATGGGTAAAACGAAATTGGTAATATTTTCTGAAACCCCCATGTTATCTCTTACACATTCCATTGTAACAGGCAGGGTAGCCGCACTGGAACTAGTAGAAAAGGCCAAGAACTGTGCAGGACTAATTCTTTTGAAAAAATCGGTATAGCCTAGTCTCGGAACAAATATTTTTATAAATAATGGATAGAAAATAAAGATCATAAAGAACAAACCACCCACAAGAACAAGCGAATAGCTCAACAATCCTTTGAAAATTTCAATGACTTCTGCTGTAGTATCTGCCATTTTGGCTAAAACACCAGCCATCAATGCAAAAACAAAGAAAGGAGCTGCATTCATAACCACTTCTACCATTTTGAGGAAAACCTCATTTACCCCATTAATTAAGTCAATTACAGGTTTTGCTTTTTCTTTAGGAATTAAGACTAATACAATTCCAAAAAATATGGCAAAAAAGATAACTTGTAACATTCTTCCGCCATCACTTAGAGCAGCAAAAATATTATCTGGTACAAAATCAACAAAAAATTGAAGCGGACCGCTTTCTTTCATTTTTTCGGCATTCTCTAATCTTTCTTTTACCTTTTTATTCTCTCCTTCTTCTTTCTCATCTTGAAGCATTTGAGTAGCTTCTTCTGAAAATTTGCTGTAGGCTGGATTCGCAAGGAAATCTTTCCCGTCTAAAATTTCAACCCCCTCGGTTTCAGCTACCCACAGCTCGTATTTAATCCTATTCTTAATTCTAGATTCCTCTGCAATGTAATTTCCAGGTTGGAATACGTTAACAACGAATAATCCAACTCCAACAGCAGCTACAGTTGTAACCAAATAAGCAGTAATAGTTTTTGCACTCATTCTGCCTAGCTTGGTTATGTCTGTTAAGCCAGAAATACCAGCAATTATTGAAAAAAGTACAAGCGGAACCGCGATGAACTTTAGCAATCGTATAAAAATAGTACCAAATGGATCTATCCAATCAATAGTAAATTGATTGAGACCAATGTAACTGGCAATTAGCGCATAAATAATACCTAATACTAAGCCAATAATGATTTTCCAATGCAAGGCTAGTTTCTTCATCGCAGTTATGTTAGTTGATTAGAATTGCCAAAATATAGAAAAATCGCTAAAATTTCACTCTTTTATCATCTTCCTCCATCGTCTAGTAAGTTTGAAGGGCACGTTTAGTTCTTAAGAAATGCCTTAATTTATAGCAATATTTTCCTCAGTCGCAATTTTCTTTTTTTGACAATTGTAAAAATTGAGTAAAATGCAAAGTGTTTAGGTGCATGGGAAATTTTTCACCTGTATGTTTGCAGCATGAAATTAGAAAATGACTTACTGATCAGAACTGCCAATGGGGAAGAGGTTGAACGCCCACCCGTATGGATGATGCGTCAAGCAGGAAGAATCTTACCACAATACAGAGCTATCCGCTCTAAGCTTTCTGGATTTAAAGAATTAGCTACGACACCTTCTTTAGCTGCTGAAGTAACCATTCAGCCAGTGGATGAGTTAGATGTTGATGCGGCCATTATCTTCTCTGATATTTTGGTGATTCCAGAAGCCATGGGCTTAGATTATGAGTTAGTGGAAAAGAAAGGGCCATTATTTCCAAAGACCATCCAGACGATGGCAGATGTAGAAAGATTGTTAGAAGGGGAGGAGGCTGCTGCGAATTTGCCTTATGTGTATGAGTCGTTGGATATCACCAAGAAAGAGTTGAATGGGCGTGTTCCATTAATTGGATTTGCGGGTGCACCTTGGACGATTCTTTCCTACATGGTTGAGGGAAGTGGTAGTAAGACGTTTTCAAAAGCAAAGAAATTATTGTACAGTCAGCCAGCTGTCGCACATCGTTTATTGGAAAAAATTACGACAACTACGATTGCCTACTTAAAAACGAAGGTGAAACACGGTGCCAATTTGATTCAAGTATTTGACTCATGGGCAGGTATTCTTACTCCTGAGCAGTATAAGACCTTTGCTTTACCTTATATTAAGCGTATTGCAGAGTCCATCGAAGATGTTCCTGTTACTGTATTTGCGAAAGGAGCATGGTTTGTATTGGAAGATTTAGGCAAAATCAACTGCCAGACGATAGGCTTAGATTGGAATACAAATCCTGAATTGGCTAGAGAACTAATCGGTACAGATAAAGTTTTACAAGGAAACTTGGATCCTTGCCAATTATATGCACCTACAGCAGAAGTAGAAAAGGCTACCAAAGCGATGCTTCAAAACTTCGGTTCTAAGCATATTGCCAATTTAGGCCACGGTGTTTATCCTGATACGCCACTAGATAGTGTGAAAGCATTTGTGAATACGGTGAAGGCATATCGATACGAGTCGTCTTTAGTAAGTTAAGGAATTAAAGAAATAAAAATAATAGGGTGAAGAGCAGATTGTTGTTCTTCACCCTCTTTTATTATTGAAAAGCTCATTGGTATTTTACTTGAATCTGCATTTTTCCGAATTTGGAAAGCCATTTATTTTGCTCTTCAAGCTTTCCGTTTTATTTTTGGCCATTGATTTTATGACATTGTAACCTTAGAATGGTTATTGATGAATAAACTCTAATCGTTTTAGGCATAGGCCTAATTTATTTCGAACAGCTATCTCTTGGTTAGGAATCTATCCAAAAGCTGAAAAACAAAATACGTTTGCATGGGTTGGTTTAAACGACTTAAAGACGGTATTCAAACAGCTACTCGTAACAAAAAGGACACTCCTGAAGGACTTTGGTATCAGTGTAAGTCTTGTAAGCAGACTAGTACGATGAAGGAATTGAAGGAAAACCACTTTAAATGTCCTTTCTGTAATTATCATGTTAGAATTGGATCTTATGATTATTTCGACTTAATTTATGATGGCAATTACAAAATTCTTTTTGATGAGTATCAATCAAAAGATTTTCTAGAATTTAAAGACCTCAAACCATATACAGAGCGTTTGGCTTCAGCCAGAAAGAAAAATGATGTGACTGACGCAATTACCGTTGCTACAGGTAAGGTAAATCGCAAACCGTTAACGATCGCAGCCATGGATTTTAAATTCATTGGTGGTTCGATGGGATCAGTAGTGGGTGAGCGTATCGCAAGAGCAATCGATTATGCCATTGAAAATCGTACACCATTTATGATTATCTCCAAGTCTGGTGGTGCTCGCATGATGGAGTCTGCTTTTTCGCTGATGCAAATGGCTAAAACATCTGCAAAACTTACGCAATTAGCCAAAGCTAAATTACCTTATTTCTCTTTCTTGACAGATCCTACAACTGGTGGTGTAACGGCTTCCTTTGCAATGTTAGGTGATGTAAACTTTGCTGAACCAAAAGCATTAATCGGTTTTGCAGGGCCAAGGGTAATTAAAGAAACGATCAAAAGAGATTTGCCGGAAGGCTTCCAAACTTCTGAATTCCTTTTAGATCATGGTTTCTTAGACTTTATTGTTGATCGTTCTGAAATGAAAGAAAGAATTGCAGATTTATTGTACTTCTTTGATACGAAGGATTAAAATAAAGTTTTATCTGCTAATAAAATGCGTAGTAAGAGAGATTCTTGCTACGCATTTTTTGTTTTACGAAAGTGGAGCGGTATTTTAGGTAATTCCTAACTATCAATCAAAGGTATGAGATTATTATATGTTGTTGTTTTAGTTATGTTATTATCTGCATGTGGCAATAATGCTGAAAATACATCCACAGAGCCAGAAGTAGCCAAAGCACAAACCACTCCCCAAGAAGATATAGAAGCCAAGTTGGAAAAAATGGGTATTACACTGCCAGAAGCTTCCAAGCCGGTTGCTAATTACGTAAACGCTGTACGAACAGGCAACTTGGTATTTATGGCGGGAAAAGGCCCAAAAATGGAAAATGGCGAGTATATCAAGGGTAAAGTAGGAGCTGACCTAACAGAAGAAGAAGGCTACAAAGCTGCGCGCCGAGTAGGTATTTTGCAATTAGCTGCCCTGAAAGCAGAAATTGGAGATCTAGATAAGGTAAAACGTATCGTCAAAGTACTAGGTATGGTCAATGCGACACCTGATTTTACGAATCACCCTGAAGTCATTAACGGCTTTTCTGATTTCATGGTAGAAGTATTTGGCGAAAAGGGCAAACACGCCCGTGCAGCAGTAGGAATGGGCTCTTTACCAAGAGATATTGCCGTTGAAATAGAAATGATTGTTGAAGTAGAATAAGCTTACAGCTTCAATAGACGAAATAAGTGTTTTTCGTCCATTCGCCTAACTGTACCTATTTCAAAAGATGGGATTTTCAAATCTTCAATTTGCACTCTAAGTAAACGCAGTACTGGGAATCCCACCTTGGCACACATTTTACGAACTTGTCGATTTTTCCCTTCTGTAAGTTTTAATTCTAGCCAAGTGGTTGGTATAGATTTGCGGAAGCGTACTGGAGGGTCACGCTCTGGAACTTCTGCTGGTGCAGGAATAATGGTCGCTTCGGTAGGAAGGCTATGGTGCGTCTTTTTGTTGATTTTAATGCTTACTCCTTTTTGAAGTGCATTAATGGCTTCAGGAGTGGGCTCTCCTTCCACTTGTGCCCAATAGGTGCGTTGGTGGGCATTCTTTGGGTTTAGTAACCTACTATTGAGTCTTTTATCATTCGTCAAAATCAATAAACCCTCACTATCTCTGTCCAATCTACCTACTGGATAGACATCAGGTGGGAAATCATACAAATCGCCTAAAACTTTATGCTCAGGAATTTCCCTGGTAAATTGACTTAAATAGCCAAAAGGTTTATTGATAATGAAATAGTCCAAATTGCTTATACATTAAAACGGAAATGCATCACATCACCGTCGCCAACTACATATTCTTTTCCTTCTACACCCATTTTTCCAGCTTCTTTCACTGCTTGCTCAGAGCCTAGGGCAACATAATCAGCATATCTGATCACCTCTGCACGAATGAAACCTTTTTCAAAGTCGGAGTGAATCACACCAGCAGCTTGAGGCGCTTTTGTACCTACTCTAATCGTCCAAGCACGTACTTCTTTCTCACCTGCCGTAAAGTAAGTAATCAAATCAAGGAGTTGGTAACACCCTCTGATTACACGATTCACACCTGGTTCATTTAATCCCATATCTTCCAAGAACTCTTTGCGTTCTTCCGGATCTTCCAATTCCGCAATATCTGCTTCGATACCTGCACTAATTAAGATCACCTCTGCATTTTCAGCTGCTACTTTTTCCTTGAATGCTTTAGTGTGCTGATTTCCTTCATGTACAGATTCTTCATCTACATTGCAGATGTATAAAATAGGTTTTGCAGTAAGCAACATCATTTCTTTCAATAATGGCTGCTCATCATCACCTAATTCTAATGATCTAGCAGGGTTTTCACTTTCTAAGTGGGTTAAGATTTTTTCAGCTGTCGCTAAATTTTTTAAAATCTCTTTATCCTGGCTTTTCGCCATTTTTTTGAGCTTCTCTAGTCGTTTTTCAACGGTTTCGATGTCTTTTAAGATGAGCTCTGTGTCAATGATATCTTTATCACGACAAGGATCAACGCTTCCATCAACGTGAATTACATTGTCATTTTCAAAACATCTCACTACGTGGCAAATAGCGTCCACTTCTCGAATATTGGCCAAGAATTGGTTTCCCAATCCTTCTCCTTGACTGGCACCTTTAATCAAACCTGCAATATCTAAAATCTCGATAGTTGTAGGTAAAATCTTTTGAGGATTGACCAATTTCGCTAACTCATCCAAACGTGGATCAGGAACTGTAATTATTCCTAAGTTTGGATCTTTTGTCGCAAATGGATAGTTCGCTGCCAAAGCTTTCGCAGAAGTTAGCGCATTAAAAAGAGTGGATTTTCCAACATTTGGGAGGCCAACAATACCACACTGTAATCCCATATCGTAATTTTTATATCTTTCTTGTTGTATTCAAAATCGCCGCAAATATAGCTTTTCAAGGCCGAATTAACAAAGCAGAAAAATTAAGTTGTTGATTTTGTTTTTTTATTCTCTGGCATGCCTTACATTAAAGCATGAATTTTTTAGCCCATCTTTTCCTTTCTTGTCAAAATGAAGAGCTCATGATTGGCAATTTTATTGCCGATTTTTTGAAGAATAGAGATGTTCAGAACTATTCCAGTGGGGTTCAAGATGGCATTCGCCTGCATAGAGGAATTGATACCTACACAGACAATCATCCTATCGTTTTACAGGGCGTTCGCCGCTTGCGAGCGAATCATAGCAAGTATGCTCCAGTTGTGATCGATATTTATTACGACTATTTACTCGCCAATAATTTTTCTCTTTTTTCTGGTCAAAGCCTAAATGAATTTACCGCTCAAGCTTATGATGTATTGCTTCGCAACCTCGATTTGATGCCAGGCAAATTAGGCCAACGATTACCTTACTGGATAAAAGATAATTGGTTGATGGAATATGGAAAAGAAGAAGGACTAGCTTTTACTTTTAATCGAATGAAATCTAGAGTTAGTGTTCCAGATATGCTCAATGATGCACCAATGACTTTAATCAAAGATTTAGACATCTTTAGAGCTGAATTCATTACATTTTTCCCCGATGTGCAGCATTTTGTGGCAGAACAGTGTGGGGAGTGTGAGTGAGGGGGGGGTATGAGACTTTGTGAGGGGGTGAGAAAATTGAGTCAACTAAACCCAAACTCTCTTCCTCACAAAGCCACATCATCTCAAGATTACTAAATAATGCCTTTCTCCACTAAGTAGCGTTCTGCATCCAAAGCGGCCATACAGCCTGTTCCTGCAGCTGTTACCGCTTGGCGATAAACACTATCCTGTGCATCTCCACTAGCGAAGACTCCTTCTACATTGGTTTTGGATGTATCTGCTTTTGTTACTAAGTAACCAACATTGTCCATGCTTAACCAATCTTTGAAGATATCTGTATTGGGTTTATGGCCAATAGCAACGAAAAACCCTTTAACTGGCAAGTCCGTTACCTCATTTGTTTTGTTATTTCTAACTCTTGCACCTTCAACGAAGTCACCTCCATAGATTTCCTCTGTTTCTGTATTCCAGTGAACTACGATATTCTCTGTTTTCATCACACGTTCTTGCATGATTTTAGAGGCACGCATTTCATCTCTGCGAATGATCATGTGTACTTTGGGGCACAATTTCGCCAGATAAGTAGCTTCTTCAGCAGCCGTGTCTCCACCACCGACTACAGCTACTTCTTTACCACGATAGAAAAAACCATCACAAACCGCACAAGCTGAAACTCCCTTATTAGCATACTTTTGCTCAGATTCTAAACCTAACCATTTTGCACTAGCACCAGTAGAAATGATGATGGTATCACCATGGATTTCTGTATCGCCCTCTGTCCAAATTTTATGTACTGGACCTGAAAAATCTACTTTAGTGATCATCTCGTAACGGATATCCGTTCCAAAACGTTCTGCCTGTTTTTTGAAATTTTCCATCATCTCTGGTCCCATAATACCATCTGGATAACCAGGGTAATTTTCTACATCTGTAGTAATCATTAATTGACCTCCTGGTTCCTTACCTGTAAATAGTACTGGTTTCATATTCGCTCTGGCAGCATAAACAGCAGCTGTATAGCCAGCAGGCCCCGAACCAATAATAATACAGTTGTGACGTTCAATATTATTAGACATAGATATGTTAGTTTAAATTCTAAGATAACTCCGCAAAAATAAAAATTATTACCAAGCAAAAAGGTTGTTTGCGGACATTTTATTATAAAAATACATGATCATTTATTCATGTTTTATGTAAACGCTTTATTTGTTGCGAAGGTTGAAGGATAACTTAAAGGAATAAAAAAATGATTAGAGAGATGACCAAGGCAACTGCTAGTCGAATTATAGTTTCGCTTAGGAGATAAAATCCTTGTACTCATCTTCTTGTCTTGAAAATTTATGAAAAATACCTTAGTTTAAGCAAGTGGAAGAATTTATTTTCATCAAATTTACCAAAATATAATTATGGCTTGGACATTGTATAGTTTAGGATTCGTGGGAACGGTTGTTGCGCTGGCTGGTTGGTTTTACTTTTATAAAGATGAAGCCATTAGTAAGTTTTTTAGAATTGGATTATTCACTGCATTAGGATTATACTTCCTAAGTTTTCCACTAAATTTAGGCCCGGTTGATTTGAAAATGCCTGTTCTGATCAGAGACTTAGGTGTTATGGCTGCTTTTGGATGGACCTTACAAATACTTTCCAAAAATAGAAAATTGATGACTATTGGCTTAGTCGTACTTTCTTTAGGCCTATATGGTTACTATCATTTGGCTTTAGCCAAATCTTTTCAGTTTGTAGAAACTAATACTACAACTGAATCAAAAACAGATATTTCAAATCTTGATCCTAATGGAGAACTTCTAATAGAAGTAGCAGATGGCAAAAATGTAGCACTACTTTCAAAAATTGTTGAGAAGTATGATCTCAGCCTAGAACGTGCATTCTATCCAGCAGATGATGATTTTACTGATTTGGATGATTATTACCTAGTCAATATTCCAGATCATCAAATTGATCAATTCCAAGAAGTTGTTATTCATTTACAAAATAGTGGACATCTTGATTGGTTAGAAGAAAACGAACTTATTCAGTTAGACCCGATGGAAATGCAAAAAACATTACCTAAGGTTAATAGAAAGTTCGGTATCAACGATCCTGGTTTACAAGAAATGTGGGGGTTTGAAGCCATGAATGTAGATCAGCTTTATACTTATCTCAGAGATAATAGTATTCAACCTAAGAAAAAAGCGGTTGTAGCTATCCTTGATACAGGAGTGGATGCAAAGCACGAAGATATTAACGGCAATTTTGTTTCGATCCAGTCGAAGTATGACAACGATCCACGCGGCCACGGTACACACTGCGCAGGGATTGCAGCTGCAGTCTCGAATAATGGGGTAGGTGTGGCTTCTTATGCACCAAACAATTCATTTGTTCAACTCACAAGCATAAAAGTGCTTAGTGCTTCTGGAATGGGAACTCAGCAAACCATCATTAAAGGAATGTTAGAAGCTGCCGACAAAGGGGTAGATGTGATTTCTATGAGCTTAGGTGGGCGTTCTAATCAGAGTCGCCAACGCGCTTACGCAAAAGCAGTAAAATACGCTAATGACAAAAATGTAATTGTGGTTGCAGCGGCAGGTAATTCAAAAATGAATGCCAAAGATTATTCTCCTGTAAATGCGCCTGGTGTCATCGGAGTAGCAGCAATCGATTCAGACTTAAAGCTGGCTTCATTTTCCAATTTTGTGAAAGATATCAAAATGGGTTTAGCTGCTCCTGGCGTAGGCATCTACTCCACCATTCCAAATAACGCTTATGGCGCTTACAATGGCACATCAATGGCTTGTCCCTATGTTGCTGGCTTTATTGGAATGATGAAAGCAGTGAAACCAGATATTAGCACAAAAGAGGCTTACCAAATATTAGATAAAACAGGGATGAAGACCAAATCTGGTAATCAGTCCGGTCATCTCATTCAGCCAGCCAAGGCTTTTGAAAAGTTGCTTAAGTAAAGCAGAAAAGTGATTTTTTGAAAAATTCCAAACCAAGAGAATATATGATTAATAAATTCAAAGATATGGTGGGCATTGAAGGCGTTAAGATTAAGCTGGAAATTCCCTCAGAAGTGAAAGAAAAAGACGGTAACATTATTGGGCGTGTCATTTTTCACTCAAAAAGAAAACAGCAAATTACTGAACTTAGGATACGATTATTAGAAAAGTATAGCCGTGGAAAAGGGGAGCAACGCCTAAGCGATGAATATGAGTTGTCGAAACTGTATTTTGATCGTCCCATTAACATAGAAGCGGATGATACAATGGAGTTGGATTTTGAACTTCCTATTAAACTAGTGAAATCTGACATGGATGAATTTGAGGGGCGTTTCTTGATCGGACGTTTAGCGACAGCTGCGAAATATTTCAGATCCGTAAAATCAGAATATAGGGTAGAAGTGGAAGCTAAGGTCAAAGGAATATTATTGAACCCATTCACTATGCAAGAAATAAATATTCGCTAATGAATCCTTTCTATAGATGGCCTAAGTGGAAGCAACATCTTTGGACCACAGTAACCTCCATTGCTGGGTTTGGTTTATACATCCTTTGGATTTTGATGATGACGAATACTTATGGACTTTGGGCCATCTTTATGGTTTTCTTTATTGTTCCTTTAGTGCAGTTTTTGACGACACCTATGAATCGTAAAACGGGTGTCTTCAAGTACTATTCTCCCATGTTATTGGTGTATAATGCCAATGAGAAAACCTATGATCTCCACAACGGCACCTCCTTTGATTATTTATTCGTAATGAAATGGTCGGATAGAGGCATAAAGGCCAAACGCAAGCTTCTGGCCTATTATATGGAAGGCTTCTTGAAAATAATTGAGGAGATTGAATCCGGTGAAATTCCAGGTAGCGTTAAGATTATTGGTACGTCTTACTTCTTTAGCGAATCAACTGCCAAGCGTTTGGGATTTGAATTAGCGAAGCCAACGGCCTTTTACATCTTTAATATTTATCTCAATTATCTGGATCTACTTTGGATGTACTCTTTTTCGAATGGAAAACTCACTTTCCCTTCTGTGAAGAACATCAAAAAAGTTGAAATTTCAGTAGCAGATTTTGTGAAGAATAAAGCCTACTATCAAAAACTTTACAATCGATTATCCAAGGAATATGAATTACTACAAATGCATGTAGTATAAACATAAGTTAGCCCGTATTTTCAACTTAGTAAAAAATACGGGCTGACTTATGTTTTAATTCTTCTTATTTTTTTTCTTCTTAAATGGATTCCACTTATCTAGTTTGTCCTTGATTTCATCTGCAGCTTTTTTGCCTTTTTCGCCTGCGATGTCATCCATTAATTTTTTGGTAGTACTATCTGTTTTGATTTTATCGACGATCTGATTTTTTGCATCTTTTACCGCTTTATCGATTTCGTCTTTCACCACATTTTTAGCAGAATCTACAGCTTGGTCAACGACTTCTTTAGCCTTTTCTTTTTCCTCATTAATTTTTTTATTCACTTCCTCTTTTATGGATCCTTTTACGCTATCTTCAACAGATGCTTCTCCTTCTCCACCAAGCAGCTTCATACCTATTTTAGGCTTTGTTAATGAACCGGTTAGATTAAACTGGACATTGACAAATTCACTTTTCTTGATGTCTAGACCAAGTTTAGATGCTTCACTACGAAGTGCATCAAACCCTTTTCCAGCAGCTTTTCCAGTAGCATTACTTTCTAATAATTTTCTAGGTATTTTAGATTTGATGATGTAGTCAATTTCTTGCGTGAAGCTGTGGCTACCACTAATTTTCATGTCAATATCCTTCACCTTACGGTCAAATTCTTCTACAACTACAGCACCATCTTTCACTGTGAACCAGTTTTTAGTATTCTCCAGTTTAATAGTTTCCTTTAAGTATTCAACATTTAGCTTATTTCCCAACTCTTGTAGTGGTTTGAAATTTTGAATGACGCCATTAATTGTTTGGAAAAACCCTTCCGCATTTAAGGTGTTAAGCTCAGGCATCATATCTTTACCTAGTTTGCCATCAAGTATTAGTGTACTTGTATAATTTCCCTTGATATACTGACCAATTGGGGCTAATTTCTGGAAGGTATTTAAAGTATTAAATGATTCTTGAACATCAAGCTTTTGAATATTATATTTAAAGCTATAAGCAGGGCTTTCATTATCCTTAGTATCATAGCTTCCGCTAATATTTACCCTGCCGCCAAGGGCTTCTGCATCGACGCCCTCAATTACAACTGCTTCGTTGGCAATGTTTAAACCACCATCAATATTTTTTAGTACCATATTCGTATATCGTACTTCAGCAATATTGGCATTAACCTTCATGTTGATATTGTCGGGAACAAGAATAGGTTCCAAGGCAGCGTTCTCTGTGGGTGTTTCTTCTACGGTTTCTGCATTTGCAGCAGCAGGGTCAGTGGTCATGAATTGATTCAAATCTAACATCCTTGAATTCAAATTTACAGAACCACCAAGTACCCCATCTTTAAATAGATAATCAAATAGATTCGTAATAGCACCTGAAACATTAAAATCAGTATGGCCAATTTCAGTACCTAGCGATGATACCGTCAATTTTTGAGGGGTGAAATGACCTTTTGCAACTGCATTTTTTAATCGATATTGTTGGATAAGGATTTCATCCATTTCCGCGTCAAGCGTAAAGTCAAAACGATCAAATACTTCTGTAGAAGTCGTTTCTTCTTCAGAATCTGTAGGTCTTGGTTGTGGTGTAGCATTAGCATCTGTGCGCTCTGGCATCCATTCATTAGCATCAAATAGTGTAGACCTTACATTCAGTTTACCTGTCATTGTCTTTTCAGGACTGAAGTAAGCCAAGATGTTATCAATCGTACCATTGGCTTGAATATCACTCTTGCCTAACTTGGCGTCAAATTGATTTAATTTCACATATTGTGGGCTAAAGTCCATCTGCATATCTTTGATATGGACAGCTGGTGTTGCAGGTGCTTTGTAGTTGATATTTTCTATACGTAACTTACCTTCCATGTTCACTTTCTCATAGGCTTGCTGCTCAATGTAAGACATACGTGTTTGAGCTTTCAGATTTGCTGTTATCAAACCATTTAACTCATCAATTCCTTCCATTGGAAAGGCTTGAGATAATTCCTTGAGGTCAATCTTTCCATCGGCCACAGCATCAACCTCAGGGTCAGAAAGCGGTGTTCTTAGTTTAAAAGAAGCCTTAAATGGATTATTCCCCACTTTCATCGCAAAGCGATTCACATCTACCTTTAATTGATCCAAATCGCTACTCGGGCTTTTTATGGCTAATTCTGTATTGATATTATCAATTCCTAAAGGAAGGTCTGGATATTTTATATTAGCATTAGCAACATTCAAATTTACATTGAAGGCAGGCAATTGTTCTTTTTCTCCACTGTAAGTACCTTTTACATCTGCGTGTAAATCAAAATTGCCATTCGCCTCTACGCTTTCGTAGCCTTGGATGTAAGCATTTGGGATTAAAGAAAGTAAATCTTTAAAGTTGTTACTAGGAGCATCTATTTTGAAGTCGATATTGATATCATTCCCTTGCATTTGGATAAATCCATTAGCGATCAATTGCAATGCATTGATGACTAACTTATTATCCTTAAGAGTGTATTTGCTATTTTTTTGGTCGATATTGAAAGTGGCATCCAATGAAGTTTGTACCTTTTTTAAAAAAGTCACTCCACCTTGGCGAGCTGTAATACCAGCAATCTTGGTCTTTGTGTCAAGGTCAAACACCTCTAGGGTGAAATTACCCATTCCACTATGGTCTAAATTATTAAGCTCTAGGAATACATCGCCTTGGCGATCATCAAATATGATCTGACCATCTGTCATACTGTATTCTTTAAGATGAATTTGTAAGCCGCTGTAATCTGTAGTAGCAGCTTCTTGCTCTATTCTTTCATCTGTAGGTTTTGCAATGTCGAAGTTGGCTTCCCCATCTTTTAACACGATCACATTGATCTCAGGCTTTTCCAAGTGGATACCATTAATCTTTAGAGGCTTCTTGCCAATGTTCATTACGGATAGTAGATTGACATCAAAATTAAAAGATTCGGCTCCAGCCAATCGAACACCTTCGAATTGATCAATGCCTTCTACATAAAATTTTTCTAAGCCAATCGATAAATTAGGGAAACTTTTAAAGATAGATAACGTAAGATCATTAAAATCGACCTTAGCATTTATACTTTTATTAATTTCTGATTTGGTAAGTTCTAAGATTTCATCTTTGTAAAAGTAAGGGACGACTATCGCTGTACTAACTAAAATAATGATAAGGACTAATAGGACGAGCAGTAGGCGTTTTATTATTTTCATTACCTTTGTTTTTATTGAAGTATAAATGTAAAGCGTGAAATAAAAATATTAAAATAGTATATATAAATTATATGCTTTTATTTCCCCTCATGCAAAACTATTTAAAGCTTTAAGACAATTACTTTGTATTTGAAAGTTACAACACTTACCCTTCTAGTTGGGTAGCACTTATATATTTACCAAACATTTAACGAATTTTTAGCTTTATCTTTATTTTCAATGCTTTATTATTCCACTACTTTTTATTATAATAAGCCAATGAATAAATAAGTAGACAGCGCTTTCATTAGATTAAATATTAAAGAAAAATTGAATGGCAGTTGACATTGCATCCTATCAGCTCATTGAGACGGAATCCGATTTGGTACAATTTTATGAAACAAATAAAGCCGCAAAATGGCTAGGCTTTGATTCAGAATTTGTTGGAGAGAAACGTTTTTTTACGCAACTGTGCCTTATACAAATATCTTCAGATTTTGGAAATTATCTGATAGATCCTATTCTCATCAAAGATCTAACTCCTTTTTTGAAATTAGTTGAAGATCCTGCAATCGTTAAAATAACCCATGCGGGTGAAAATGATTACCGATTGCTTCATATTGGTTATAATATCCAGCCTAAGAATATATTTGATACCCAAATAGCGGCGGGTTTTGTTGGTTACAAATATCCTATTTCTTTTAGGAAGTTAGTAGAAGCAGAGCTTAATGTTCCATTATCAAAGGCTTATGCTGTAACAGATTGGGAAAGCCGTCCCATGGAAAAGCGCCAATTGAAGTATGCCATCAATGATGTTTTACCATTATATGATTTATGGCAATTACTGACAAATAAATTGAACGATCTGGGACGCTTGCCATGGGCGGAGGAAGAGTTCAAAAAACTAGAGAAAGCTGATTTTTATGAAAAGGATCCTCATCAGGAGGCCTTAAATAGTAATTTGATGCGTTCTTTGAGAAGACGTGATAAGGTTTTTTTGATTCGTCTTTATGCATGGCGTAGAGCAATGGCTAAGCAAAAGAATTATTCAAAAGAAATGGTGCTTCCACAAAAGCTAATTAGTCATATTGCAAGATCTGTTAACTCTGGTAAAGAGGCATTGAAGCATAACCGGCGAATTCCAAAGAAAATAGTTAATGATTATGGACAGATATTTGAAGAAATGTATCAAATTCCTGTTTCCGATGAAGAACAAGTAATCTTAGATAGAATACCGAGAGAGGAGCAAGAGGACCCAAGAGCAGAGATTGTCTTAGAAATGATTTACTTACTTATCAAACATAAATGTTTGGAAGAAAATGTCTCTTCCAATCTTGTTATTCAGAAGTCTACTTTAAAAAGATTGCGCGGGCATTCCGAAAAAGTTGAAGAGGAAATAGGTGAGCAGTGGAAGTCCAAATTCCTTGGCCCTGAAATCATGAATTGGTTAGCTCATATCGATCGGCTGAAGATCGAGATGAACGAGAATGGCGCCACTTTAAGAATGGAATAGATGGTTTCAATGATTCTGGATTTACGAATAGTTAGTCAATAGGAATCTTTAAATCCATCGCAAGTATTGACTTAACTTATAAAGGATATCAGTCTAAATATTAGAAATACAATATATCCAATCATAGCTGTAAATGGCTGGGCTGGGCTCCACAAACAAACCCCTGTAGTTAATTATGGTAAGATATCGCCAATCGGTTCGTATCTAATGATTGACAAAACTGACCGTATCTCGATAAGTACTTAGGAATTTATGGCCTCTATTTGCTTGCGGATATTCTTGCTCTCCATCCATTTGCTTGCTTTGATAACAAGTCCTAATAAAAATCCAGGATGTGTAATAAATTTCCCAAATAGGCAGACCTTATCATCTAGATCTTTAATAAGCTCTGGCCAATGCTCTTTTGGAAGAGATGCTAGATTATTGGCATTCAGCCAAGCAAAGTCGCGGGCAGCACCCATACTAAATTCTGCAAAAACTTCGTCTTTCCCTTTCATCAACCATTCAAGCACGGACATCATAGGAGATACAGAACCAATTTCTTTCTGCACTTTTTCAATTAGGCTATTGAGAATTACATTAATTTGGTTGAAATCACGATATAGATGTTCCATTTCATCCCCATACGCTATTTCTGCAGCTGCAATCCCAAGGTCCAAATTAATATGGGCATTCATGCCTATCAATAAATGTTGCAATAATATAAGATGGTTGTCTTTGGCAGCTTGAAAAGCAACAGTCCATGATTTTGTAGTCGGTCTGCCAGCTCGAAAACTTTGGTAAGCAGCGATATATCGGTTGGCAAAGGTAACATCTAATCTTTCCATTCGCTCACCATTTTCAAATTCACCTTTTTCTATTCCTTCCTTTACTTTTTGGGTTACTTGTTTGTAAAGTGCTGGAAATAAACCTAGGGCACTGTTTTTTTGAATAGCATCTGCTATAATTTCTTCTAGGGTTTGAATGACTTCATCTATGGTTTTGGGTAACATGTTGTTGGTTTTTAGTAATTTCCCTTGTTCAACAAATATAAATGATCGTTTAAGTAATATTTGTGATATGGTTAGATTGATTGCCGTTTTTTCATTTTTTGTATTAGTGAGTTGCCAATCCTATAAAGATTTTAACAAGAAAGATATCCATAAAGCTCAGAAATTAATAGGACTTGAGTTTGAAGAAGAAAAGATAGATACCATGTATGGCTATCTTCAAAGAAATAAGGCGGGCTTTGATAGCTTACGCCAATATAATTTAGATTATCAAACCTTTCCGGCTTTACTTTTTGATCCACACCCAAGAGGTTTTCATATGCCAATAGGAGAGGAGAATAGTCATTTCGTTTTGCCTGAAAAGGTAAAAATGCCTGATAATAAAGAAGAAATAGCCTTTTTCACCATCCCTCAATTAGCTCAATTAATTCGACAAAAGGAAATTACTTCAGTTGAACTAACTAAGATTTATCTCGATAGATTAAAAGAACACAATCCAACACTTCAATGTGCGATTACGATTACGGAAGAATTAGCTTTAGCGCAAGCGGCAAAAGCCGATCAGGAAATAGCTGCTGGTAAATTCCGTTCACTCATACATGGTATTCCTTATGGCGTAAAAGATCTATTGGCAGTTGATGGGTATCCAACGACATGGGGGGCGATGCCTTACAAAGATCAACAGCTTGACCATACAGCGACTGTCGTCAAAAAGCTTGAAGAGGCGGGCGGCGTCCTTGTTGCTAAGTTAACTTCTGGTGCTTTAGCGAGGGGAGATGTTTGGTTCGGAGGTAAAACCTTAAACCCATGGGATTTAAAGCAAGGAGCAAGTGGCTCTTCGGCCGGTTCAGGTTCTGCTACATCAGCTGGCTTGGTCGGGTTTTCTATTGGAACGGAAACTTTAGGTTCAATTACTGCTCCAAGTACACGCAATGGTATTTCCGGTTTGCGTCCTACCTATGGCCGTGTGAGCCGAGCAGGTGTCATGAGCCTTTCTTGGTCAATGGATAAAGTAGGGCCGATGTGTCGTTCAGCAGAAGATTGTGCGATTGTGATGTCTATCATCGAAGGTGCAGATGAAGGCGATCAAACAGCAGTGGATGCACCTTTTAACTTTAAACCCCAAGAAGATTGGTCTTCTATTCGGATAGGAATTTTACAAAGTTTAGTAGATCAGGATACTTCCAAGCGGGCTGAAAACTTGAAAGAAGCTATCAAAATGATTAGAGCTAAAGGGATAAAAATGGTAGAGGTAGACTTACCTACTGACTTCCCTTTTGCTGGGTTTGATGTGATTCTTAGAGCTGAGGCTGGTGCTTTTTTTGAAGAACTCGTTCGTTCTGGCGAAGTAGATAAGATGGTACAGCAAGGTCCACGATCTAGAGCTAATTCTTTACGTCAAGCACGATTTATTCCTGCTGTAGAGTATTTACAAGCCAACCGTCATCGACAGGTTTTAATAGAAGAAGTTCATCAGGTGATGAAAGATATTGATATACTGATCACGCCCACATTTGGCGGAAGCCAATTAATGACTACTAATTTGACAGGGCACCCTGTAGTATGCATACCAACAGGTTTAGATGATAAAGGCCATCCAACTAGCATTAGCTTTTTAGGCCATCTTTATGATGATGATCTTATTCTAGCTTTCGCTAAATGGTTCCAAGATTGGACAGCATTTGATGAAATGTATCCTCCTTTATTTTATCCGAAAAAATGAATGAATTGTATATTCACTTGATAAATACTTGCTATGTCAACACAAGTAAAAACATATTTTTTAGGAGTAAACCCTAAAGTATTTCCTCTTTTAGTTGTCAATTTTATTGGTGCATTAGGCTATAGTGTTATCCTTCCATTTTTGGTTTTTTTGGTAATTGATTTTGGTGGAAATGAAGTGATGTATGGTTTGGTGGGCTCGCTTTATCCTTTGTTTCAGATGTTTGGTGCACCCGTACTTGGTTCTTGGTCAGATCGGGTTGGTCGTAAACGAGTGCTGTTGATTAGTCAGGCAGGTACTTTCTTATCTTGGTGTATATTTTTAATTGCTTTTGTCGTGCCTATTGATTCCTTATTTGAAGTAGAAGGCACATCAATAGGGATGATTACGATCACAGTTCCTATTCTAATATTAATGGCAGCGCGCGCATTCGATGGATTGACCGGAGGTAATATCTCCGTGGCCAATGCTTATTTGGCAGATATCACAGATGCTGAAGATCGTAAAGCCAATTATGGCAAATTGGCTGCAGCTATGAACTTAGGCTTTATCATTGGACCCACATTAGCTGGTTTGTTGGCTTCTTTGCCTGCCGGCAAATGGTGGACAGTGGTGGCTTCGGCAGGTATTTCTTTTATTGGAATTTTTATTATCCAGTTTTTATTGCCTGATGTCAAACCTTGTGGTGAAGACCTTAGTGATCTAAAACAAGAAGACCTGAAAAAGGTACTCAATAGAGAACATATGGACTGTATTCCGCCGCCAAATAATGAAGCCCATTTTAATGTATGGCAAGTCAATAGCTTTCCCATTTATCTATTTTTGTATTTTCTTATCTTTCTGGTGTTCAACTTCTTTTACGCAAGTTTTCCGGTGTATGCTTCCAAATATTTAGGCTGGGACTCTTCGGCACTTGGGGTGTTTTTTACCATCTTGGCTTCTTCAATGATCGTTACACAGACCTTTCTATTGCCTCGCCTTTCAAAGTCGGTCAATGATTGGAGTCTTTTTATAGTGGGATGTTTCATTCTCAGTTTGAGCTTTGGCTTATTGGTTTTGCCTCCTAATTGGGCTGTTTATTCAAGTGCTATTTTATATGGCTTGGGCAATGGATTGATGTGGCCATCTTTCTTATCGATGTTATCACAATTAGGAGATAAAAGTCAACAAGGCCGTATTCAGGGTTTTGCGGGAAGTGCGGGTAGTTTGGCCAGTATTATTGGGCTTATTGCTGGTGGTTTTATCTTCAGTGTTATTGGAGAACAAATCTTTCTTTTCTCGGCCATTGGCATATTTCTGATTGGTATTTTTGGCTTTCGCTTAAAAAACAACTGATTTTACGGCATCTATTTCAGTAGATTCAGTTTTAATATTCGTCGGTTCGGTTAATACAAATTGCTAAAAGCATTGATTAGCAATAGTTTTGAAGTGTAATTAATCGAAACCGTATGAAATCTCTAAGAATTACCCTACTGTTATTTTTCTTTAGCCTTACGGCAAATTTTATTTCCGCTCAGACTACTATTAAAGGTATCGTAGTGGACGATCAGAATGAAGCCATCATTGGCGCCAATATCTTTTTGGACGGCACTTATGATGGTACTTCCTCTGATATTGATGGTACTTTTATTTTTGAAAGCTTCGAAGAAGGATCACATGAATTGGTGATTTCTTATCTAGGATTTGAGGATAAAAGACAAACTATTGAGCTAAAAGGAACAAGCATCGATTTGTCCATTAAAATGACCCCAACGCTTAATGAATTGGAAATGGTGGTCATTTCAGCAGGAGCTTTTGAAGCAAGTGATGAGAAGAAAGCGGTAATGCTTCGTTCTTTGGATATTGTAACAACAGCTGGTGCAACAGCGGATATTGCTGGTGCTCTAAATACATTGCCAGGTACTCAAAAAGTAGGAGAGGAGGGCCAATTATTCGTAAGAGGTGGTGCTGCACATGAGACTCAGACATTTATAGATGGTTTGTTGGTCCAGAATCCTTATTCTAGTTCAGTACCTTCTATTCCTGCTCGCGGTCGTTTTTCTCCTTTCCTTTTTAAAGGAACAACATTTAGTACCGGAGGGTATTCTGCGGAATACGGACAAGCTTTGTCTTCTGCATTGATTCTGGATACCGAAGATCTAGCTCCAAAAACAGTTACTGGTATTTCTTTAATGAGTGTAGGCCTAGGATTGGCACATACACAAAGATGGGATAGCACTTCTATTTCAGCTTCCATTGATTATACTAATTTGGCGCCTTATGCAGCGATGGTACCTCAAAATATTCAATGGGAAAAACCTTTCCAAGGCATGGGGGGACAGGTCATATTCAGACATAAAACTTCTCCAACTGGCATTTTGAAGATACAAGCAAGTGGTAATTTGAATGCTATGGAAATGCAATATCCAGATCAAGAAAATGTATTGAATACTAACCGATTGAGCCTAGATAATGAAAATTACTATATCAATACTTCCTACAAAGAAATATTGGGTGAGAAATGGACGCTATTCACAGGTGCTATTTTTGCTTGGAATAAAGATGAAATTAAAGAACGTTTTCAAGTTACTGATCAAGAACAAACCCTTCAATTCAAATCTACTTTGTCCTATCATTTCAATGATAAAATTCGCATAAAATCAGGAATAGAGTACTTCAATAATGATTGGCAAGAAGAATTTGTAAACTCAGAATCAGATCTTTTTGCAACTCATTTGAAGGATCAATACGGAGCTGGTTTCGTAGAATCTGATATTCACTTTTCGAAGAAAATGGCAGCACGTATTGGTGTGCGAATGGAGTATGATGATTTATTACAGAAATTTGCCGCTTCACCTAGATTGTCATTAGCCTATAAAACTGGAAAAAATAGTCAAGTATCATTTGCGTATGGTCAGTTTTTTCAAAACCCAGAAAAAACAAATCTGAGATATCATCAAAACGTAGATTTTGAAAGAGCAGATCATTACATCTTGAACTATCAAGTGCTTACAGAAAAAAGAACCTTTAGAATAGAAGCCTACTGGAAAGACTATAAAAACTTGCTAAAGTTTGATGCTACTCAACCTTGGGTGAATAGCAATGATGGAAATGGATATGCTCGTGGGATAGATGTTTTCTACAGAGATAAAAAATCGATCAAAAATGGAGACTTCTGGCTTTCCTATTCCTTCTTGGATACAGAGAGAGACTATTTAGATTTTCCTGTAGCTGCTTCTCCAAGTTTTGCTTCTAAGCATAATTTTTCAGCAGTTTACAAGCATTGGTTCAATAAGTTAAATAGCAATCTCGGCTTGACTTATTCCTTCTCTAGTCCAAGAGCATTTAACGATCCCAACCAAGCAACTTTCAATAGTGGTCGTACACTGGCATATCACGATTTGAGTATGAATTGGAGTTATTTGACGCATTGGTTTGGACAGTTTACCATTATCCATGCTTCGATTACAAATGTACTTGGCGTAAAACAAGAATTTGGCCAACGATTTAGCAATCAGCCAAATGCAGAAGGGCAGTTTACGAGTATAGCTGTACGGCCGCCTGCAAAGCGCTTCATCTTTGTTGGCTTATTTATTTCCATTGAATAACAATATCAAAACTTTCATTAAACCATAAAATCACTCGTCATGAATAAGATCTTATTATTCGCTTTGACATTAATCTTTTCCTTTCAATTATCTGCACAATCAGATAAGTACGTTAAAATGATGGAAAAACAAGTGAGCATTTTAGATTCCGCTAGAACAAAAGCCACTTTAACTAAATTATCAAATACTTTTCAACGCATAGCGAATGCAGAAAAGGAAGAATGGCTACCTAATTATTACCAAGCGTATTGCCAGTTTCGATTAGCCAATATTGCTATGCAAACAGGAGATATTAATACTTGCAATGCACATATCGATAATGCCCAAGCAGCATTAGATTTGGCGAAAGCCGTAAAAAAAGAAGATGCGGAAATCTATGCCTTACAAGCATTAATCTATCAAGGAAGAATTTGGGAAAACCCAATGTCAAAAGGTGCGGAATACAGCCCTCTTTCCCATGCTGAAACGGACAAAGCATTGGCCTTAAATCCAAATCATCCACGTGCATTATACATCAAAGGTCAAAACATTTTTTATACGCCTGAATTCTTTGGTGGAGGCATGAAAAATGCACATCCATTATTAAAAGCTGCATTAGCTTCATTTAATCAATTTGAGGTAGAGAGTAGTATTCATCCTCGTTGGGGACAATCAACTAACGAGTATCTTTTAGCGAAAGCGGAGGAAAAGCTAGCAGACAATGGTAAGAATGATTAAACAAAAAACTATCTTTAGCATCACTAAAATTGGACATCCTAGGGATGTCCATACCACTTTAAGCATGTCAGAGCGAAAATCTAAAATTAAGGAAAAGTTATTTGAAGGAATACGCCACTTCACGATAGGAGGAGGTCTTCTGACGGTTATTTTTGCCATTTCTTATAGGCAAGGGTTGGAACCCAAGCAACTTGCGCTACAATGGGGTATCAATGGTAGTCTTTGGGTTACTTTAGCAATGGGAAATGACTTTGTCCTGAATTTTATTGATAAATATATTTCATGGCTGGAGGAGCCAATAAAAAGGTTTATAGTCAGTACTATTGCCACTATTACTTATACTTTAATATCAGGAGTCGCCGTATTTGTTCTTTATTTTTCTTTAGTCTATCATATCTCTTTTGCAAAAGCTTACCAAGAAATAAATATGGGATTTTGGCTTCCTGTTACGGGAATCACAGTGGTAGTTTCTTTATTTTTACATGGAAGAAGTTTTCTGCTTAGTTGGCGAGAATCGGTTGTGGAGGCTGAACAGCACAAAAGAGTAGCCTTAGCATCGAAATATGAAAGCCTGAAAAACCAAGTAAATCCTCATTTTCTGTTTAATAGTCTGAATGTATTATCTACACTAGTTTACAAAGATCAGGATTTGGCTGCTCGCTTTATTAAGCAGATGAGCAGGATCTATCGTTATGTCTTGGAAACGAAAGACCAAGAAGTCGTTCCTTTAAAAACGGAATTAGAAGCAATTGATGCTTACATATTTTTAGTAAAAATTCGTTTTGGTGAGAATATCTCTTTTGAAGTGAAGGTTGATGCAGACGAAGACATGGTAGTAGCACCATTAACGCTTCAAATGCTGGTGGAAAATGCAGTAAAACACAATATCATCTCGAAAGCTGATCCACTATGGATCAAAATGTATCAGGAAGAAAATTATATCATTGTAGAAAATAACCTTCAAATTAAAAACAATCAGCAAGAATCAATGGGGATTGGTTTGCCTAATATCAAGGAACGCTATCAGTTGTTATCTGATCATGAACTGAAGGTGGAAGATAATAATGAAACCTTCAAAGTGTATATTCCAATTGTACGATTAAAAGAAGAGCTATGAACGTAATTATTGTTGAAGATGAAGCTTTGGCCGCTGAAAGGCTAGAAATGATGCTTTCTCATTTTGATAAGGATATCCAAATCCTAGATAAATTGGAATCTGTCAAAGAAACCATTGATTGGTTTTCTAAAAATGAAAAACCAGATTTAGCCTTTTTTGATATTCAACTTGCTGATGGTTCTAGCTTTGAAATATTTAAACAAATCCATGTTCCGTGCCCTGTTATTTTCACTACGGCTTATGATGCGTATGCTTTGAAAGCATTCCAAGTGAATAGTATTGATTATTTGCTTAAACCGATTGACTTAGATGACTTAAAAGGAGCATTTAGAAGATATGAAGAACTAAAGGCCAATTTCCAAAAGGAAGAAACTGAAAATGATAGCCTAGAGCAGATTCGTAGAGCGATGCAAATGATTAAAAAGGAGTACAAGCAACGCTTTATTATAAAATCTGGAAGTCATTTATCGACTGTTCAGGTTCAAGATGTGCTATTTTTTTATAGTGAGCACAAAACCGTTTGGCTAAAGCATAAAAATGGCAAAAGACATGCCATAGATTATACTTTAGAGCAATTGGAAGGATTACTAAATCCAAATCTTTTTTTTCGATTAAATAGAAAATACCTTGCATCCATCAATAGCATTGAAGGGGCGATCAGTTATTCCAATAGCCGTTTAAAAGTAAAACTACTTCAGCATAACGACGATGATATCATCATCAGTCGAGAACGAACAAGTAGTTTTAAAAATTGGTTAGACCAATGAGCTTCTATTTTGCAGTGTTATCGATATTTTTTGCTACTGCATCATCAAAACCATAAGCTTCCCGCATTTTCTTGTATATTTCTGTATTGTCATAAATTCCTGCAAAAAGCTCGGCAGAAGGGCCAAAGGCAAAAACAGGAACCAAAGTGCCCGTATGGTTATTTGTGGTGAATGCGGTTTCGATTTTTCTCATTTTTGAACCTGGTTGAATAGCCATACCGCCGGTCTCATGATCAGCTGTAACAATAACCAAGGTATCGTCTCGTCTGGATGCAAAATCAAGAACTCTTTTTATGGCATTATTAAAGTCTAAAGTTTCTTTGATCATCCTTTTCCCTTCATTGGAATGTCCCCGCCAATCAATCTGGGAGCCTTCTACTAGAAGGAAAAAACCCTCCTCGCTGTGTTTGGAGAGGAAATCTGCTCCTAAAAGGCTAGCATATGGCAAATAATTACGACCACTTTCAATCTCTGGAGGTTGGTAGTTAGAGGTGAAATAAATAAAATTTTGAGATGGATTAATAGTAATACCATTCATTGTTTTTTCATCAAAGCTATAGGTTTGATAGCCCTTTTCGGTAAGTTCAAAGTATAAATTCCGATTATCATTTTTTCTCTGGTTAAAATAAGCTTTTCCTCCACCAACTACAAAGTCAACTTCCTCATCCATAAGGTCTAGGGCAATATCTTCATAAAAAACCCTTAGTGGTTGATGAGCATAAAAAGATGCGGGTGTCGCATGTACAATAATGGAGGTTACGACTACTCCTGTTGCTTTACCCTGAAGCTTGGCTTCTTCTAATATACTTTCTACGGCTACTGTATCTGGGCTGACTCCAATAGCATTATTGTAAGTTTTAACGCCGCAAGCAAAGGCTGTAGCCCCTGCGGCAGAATCAGTAATCAGATCATTGTAAGAATGTTGTTTATGGAATCCAATATAAGGAAATTGCTCTAGTGCGATCCGATTTTTATTGGTATACATGGCTGCAGTTATTTGTGCCAAGCCCATACCATCACCAATCATCAGAATAATATTTTTTGCTTTCTTCCCAGGAGTATAAATTTTAGTCTCTGCAGATGGTTCAGGAGACTTACAATTTGTTAAAAAAAATAGCAAAAAGAGACTTAATAAGATTTTTTTTTCATACATCAGCTTCAATAATTTTACAGTCGAGACGCAACTAAAATCTAAATATGGTAAAGTTTCATTTTATAAGAATAAAAGCCCATTTAGTATGCTCGTTCAGAATTAAATTTTAAAATACGCTTTATTTGGTCAAAAACTGGAATTATATTTTGTTTTATCGTAAATTTGTAGAGCGCTTGTAAAACGAAGACTTTAGTTTAAATTAAGTTAAAATAAATGTTAAAAATCACTTCAAGTGCAACGTTTGGTAATTATGTGTATCATTTATATAAAATATAAACGACTTTCATTTTTTGACGAAAGTCAACCGACTGTTCAACATAAAAAGAAAATTTCAACCATGATCACCCGACCTCAAAACCGTCTGGTATTAATGCTTATCGTTATGATGAGTAGTATACTCACGCTCAATTTAAAGGCTGAAACTAACGAATCTAAGCCTTTTAACAAAGAAATCGGCGTATTTGATGCGCTACAATCAGACGATATCTTAGATATTACCATCGAGACAAACCTTTCCGTTCTTGTGGAGGATCGTCGTTCGGAGGAGTACCAAAAGGGTATGTTTAATTACGAAGATTCTGAAGGTAATGACAATGAATTAGTTGTGAAGCTGCGTCCTCGTGGGAAATTTCGCCGTCGTATCTGTGATTTTCCACCTCTGAAGTTAAAGTTTCCAAAGAAACATCTAAAAGCTGCTGGCTTAGCGCCAAAATACAATGATCTAAAGCTGGTTACTCATTGTTTGGATGCTAGATCGGAAGGGAAGAATAACGTAATAAAAGAATTGCTGACTTATAAATTGTATCAGGAGCTAACTAAAAATAGCTACCGAGTACAACTGGTGAGAATTACTTACATTGATAGCAATAAAAAATTGGGAAAGATAAAACGCTATGGCTTTTTAATAGAAGACACGGATCAGATGGTTGCTAGAGTAGGAGGAAAGGAATTTGAGCAATTAAATCCAGATCCATCAATTATCGCTACCATGAATGAGAATACCATGGCTGTTTTTCAATATATGATTGGAAATACCGATTACAGTTTGGCAATGCTGCGCAATTTAAAATTGGTACAGCCAAAAAATGGTGGAGCACTCATTCCTGTTCCTTATGATTTTGACTTTTCCGGTTTTGTCAATACCGCTTATGCTAAACCCAATGCTGATTATGGTCTTAGATCAGTAAAAGATCGCTATTTCTTAGGCTTACCAGTGGAAGACTCTTATTTAAAAAGAACTTTTAGTCTTTTTAAAGTGAAGCGTAGAGCATTGGAGAATATCATACAAGATCAAAAAGGATTAAGTCGAAATGTCAAGGATGAACTTTTGGCATACATAAGTACATTTTACGATAGCCTTGATGATATTACAAAAAGCAATGAACGGCACCTTTATGCTGCCTTAAAATCTACAATTTCACCAGAACGCCCAGTAGCAACAAATCCTATTCTAGGTAAATAGATGCTCTACCTGATCATTAATCATTACGGGGAATTCGGCACGCCGAATTCCCCGTAGAACCGAATAGCTAAGTTATATTCTTACAAAGCAATTTTTCTATCAAGAAAGAGGTATGATCCTTTTGATTTTCTGAGCTGTGCCTTGTAAGGTATTACTTATCCTCCTATACATTTATAGTATTCATCCGCAGCTTGGTCCAATGACTGCCCATAACTCATTTCTGCTTCTGTTAAACAGAGTTGAGCGCCAAATGGAATATAGGTTTCTTCGCAGTTTGCTATATCATTATAATATTCAGTATTTGCTTCATGAAAAGCTGCTAGCCATGCCTCATAGCAACTTATAGCCAATGCATAAGCAGATGGGATGATTGTTAATAAAAAGAGCAGGGCAACTATTTTGGCTTTAAAATTTAATTTTTTAGTTTTCATTTTAGTATCCTTTATTGTTTTTTAATTTTTTTTCGAATAGATTCCTCCGTTCTTCGATTTCTTCTGGGATATTATCATCGCAAAGCAATTTTAATTCAAGAAGATTTTGGCTCCCAGATTGCCAGATTCCAGGATATTTCTCCTCTATTTTTAATTTTAATTGGTACCTCTTACATCCCAATTCTTTATACAATGCTCCTCCTTTGATGTTCTTAAAAATTTTATCTGGGGCATTACACATATTACCATCTTTCGTATCAGGATTTTCTATCAGATCAAAAATGGCAGCTTTAATCATTTCAAGGTCAAATGCTGAATTGATAATGTGCTTCTGCTTTTCTACATCCAGCTTATGGAATTCAATGTAAAGAGGATCATTTGCAATTTTGATCAATCGATCTCGATTGAATATCAGTCCTTCGTCATCATTTTTTTGGCAACTAGCTGAATAAATTAGCAATACCGTTAACATGGGAATGACAAACATAAATTTTTTAAATGCTTTCATTGTGCTTATTTTAAATGGTTTACAGTTTATTATTTGATGAAGATAGGATTTGAATTACCCGCCACCATAGGTGTTGTCCAAGCAATCTTCGTAAGCTTGGTTAGTTCCATGCTGAGCAATTCCGAGATAAACAATACACGCCGCAGTAGCTGCCCCACCAGTAGTTGACGCAAATCCAAGACAAGCAGTCAATTCAACTAGGTTATAAGCTGTAGCTGTTGCCCATGCATCATAACAAGGCGTGCCTAATGCAAAAATATCGACATCGTAGTTATCACCACTATTCAAATCGATCAAATAGGATAAGGAACCATCAAAAATGGCATTCTTCATAATTTCTTCTCCATGTATTTCTTTTACGGAAGTGCTTAAAGTGATCATTTCTAGGACCGTTGTTCGAATTAGGGGATCAACGATCTTATTATTCATCATAAAACTACCTTCTGCCCCACCATCAACTTTAAATCGTTTAATATCAGAAGGACTAAGAGAAGAAAGGTAGGGCTGTACTTGCTGTTGTAATGTCTTGATCTTTTCTTTGAGTGTAGTCACCTCATGGGTATCTGCTATGGATCTGGACTCGGTACTAAGTTTCTGACTTGGTGATGTAGGAATAATTTTATCCTTATTACAATTTACAACTAAAAAGCAACAAAAAATAAAAAACAACGCAATCTGTATTCGCATACATTATAAATTTAGAATGTGAGAAAATATATAGTTAGGCGAGCAAGAAATTTGATTGCGAATTGTTATTGCAATAATACAATGATAGCCTCTCATTTTTTGAGACTGTAAAAAAATGAAGCCATTTTTTCAGGTAAGGAGTACAATGATTTGAAATTATTGCGTTACTTTATTAGTAGATAAGGCTATATTGCCTGTGTATTTTATTTTTTAAAGCTATGAAAATCAAAGAACAAATTGTCACAATCAATCGACTACACGATTTGATCAGAAGAAAACAAACAGGTACTCCCCAACAATTGGCAGGTAGATTAAATATTTCTAACGCTAAGTTATTTCGTTATCTCGCTTTCCTAAAAGAAGATTTTGAAGCCCCCATTTGCTACTGCAAAAGCAGTGGGCATTATTATTATGAAGCGTCTAATTTTGAACCCAACTTTAGGAAAATAACAGTGGTCTAATACTTGTATTTATCCTTCCATTGTGCTGCCAAACGCTGTTTTATCTTTTGTTCGGCAGCACTTTGCTGCGGCTCAAATAATTTTTGTCCTATCAACTCATCTGGTAAAAACTCTTCTTCTACAAAGTTGCCAGCATAGTCATGAGCATATTTATACCCTTTTCCAAAATCTAATTCCTTCATCAATTTGGTAGGCGCATTACGGAGATGGAGTGGTACAGGTAAATTACCTGTTTGGCGCACAAGTGCCTGAGCTTTATTAATAGCCATATAAGCAGAATTGCTCTTTGGAGAAGTAGCAAGGTAAATCACTGCTTGTGATAAGATAATCCTAGCTTCTGGCAAACCAATGGCCTGAACGGCTTGAAAAGCAGTCGTTGCCATCAATAGTGCATTAGGATTGGCTAGGCCAATATCCTCTGATGCGGCTATCATGACTCGTCTAGCGATAAATTTTACATCTTCACCGCCCTCAATCATCCTTGCTAACCAATAAACTGCTCCATTTGGATCACTACCTCTAATTGCTTTTATAAATGCTGACGCGATATCGTAATGTTGTTCGCCACTTTTATCATAGCGAGCAATGTTTTGTTGTACTTTTTGAGTTACAAAATCATTATCAACGATAATTTGATCTTCTGCTGTTTGGCTATTGCCTAAAAGCTCTAAGATGTTATACAATTTTCGTCCATCACCACCAGATAATTGGAGCATAGCATCATACTCTTTGACTTGGATGTTTTTCTTAGACAGGAAATCATCTTTTTCGATAGCCTGATCGATTAGTTTAATTAAGTCATCTTTACCAAGTGGTTCTAAAACATATACTTGACAACGAGATAATAATGCGGAAATCACTTCAAAAGAAGGATTTTCAGTAGTTGCACCAATTAGGGTTACTATCCCTTGCTCGACTGCACCAAGCAAGGAGTCTTGTTGAGACTTAGAGAATCGATGAATTTCATCAATAAATAAAATAGGATTGGGGCGATCAAAAAAGCGTTGGTTTTTAGCTTTTTGAATCGTTTCACGAACATCCTTTACCCCTGAATTGATAGCACTTAAGGTATGAAATGCTCTATCCGTACGATTAGCAATAATTCTAGCTAAGGTCGTTTTACCTACACCAGGAGGTCCCCATAGAATCATGGAGGGTATTCGACCTGTCTGTATCGCTTCCGCTAAAACTTTTTCTTTCCCAACTAAATGTTCTTGCCCGATATATTCTTCTATAGTTGTGGGGCGCATTCTTTCCGCTAATGGCTGCATGATAATTTTTTTTCAAAAAAAACTTCAACTAACCCAACCCTTATCAAAAAGGTCTCGTGTACAAGGGTGAAAATAGCAAATATTATTCATCCATGGATATCCATAAAACCTAAGCTGAAACTATTGTAAAATGAAAAAACTAATTATCCTTTCTTTAGTATTACTTGTATCTAATGCCCTTTTTGCTAAGTCATCAGGCTTTTATAATGGAGTTATTGATTGCACAATAAGTAAAATTGAGCTAGATAGTTGTTCAGTAAGTATTCAAAATACTCCGGCAGGCGCCTTAGCAGCGATTCCATTTGGAACGAGCCCTTATACCTATGCGTGGAATACAGGTGAAACAACTTCCTTCATTACTCCATCTCAAGATGGTATCTATTGTGTTACCATCACAGATTCTATCGCTTGTTCTGCTTCTGCATGTTATAATTTATTGACTAATAGTGCAGATTCTTGCTGGGTAAATATATCCAGTTTTTCATCTGGTGATTCATTATTAGCCAATGGTAATGGTGTAGCCCCATTTTTTTATTTATGGAGTTCGGGAGAAATTGGATCTGTTATCTCTCCAGTTATCAGTGGCCAATATTGTGTAACGATGACTGATGCGTTTGGATGTGTGGCAGTTGACTGCTTTTGGAATGATGAAGGAGGTATTGGCCAAGATTTATGCTTAGCAAATATTATTGAATTAGGCTCAGGAGAAATATTGGCTGAATCTTTAGGAGCAGCTCCGTTTTCTTATTTATGGAGCACTGGAGAAATAACGCAGAGTATTCTTCCTAATAATTTAGATACTTTATACTGCGTCACGATTACAGATGCCGTAGGCTGTGTTTCAAATAGCTGTATTGATTTATGGGATAACCCTATAGATACCTCTGCGTGTTTTGTTGCTATTGATTCTTTATCAGGAGATTCACTATTATGTAGTGGTTATGGAACAGCCCCATTTTTATATGAATGGAATACTGGTGATACTTCAAATTTCATTATTCCAACTGAAACAGACGAGTATTGTGTAACTATCACTGATGGAGATGGATGCACTTCTTCAACTTGTATCTGGTTTAATAACCAAGATCCCTGTTGGGTAGATGTTTATGAATCTGCCCCAAGTGTTTTAATAGCTGATCCATTTGGTGTCTCACCTTTTATTTATTCATGGAATACTGGAGAAAGTACTTCTCAAATTTTTGCTGATGGTGTTGAACTAGCATATTGTGTTACCGTAACAGATGCGCAAGGTTGTATTGCTACAAGTTGTATGACCTATAATGGAGGGATTAACCAAGATAGTTGCGGAATATTTATTGAGCAGGTTGGTGAAGGGGATATGTCAATTGATATAAAAGCTTTTACAAATGGAGAGGCACCATTTTCATATGAATGGAATACAGGTGCAACTACAGAAATGATAACTATATATACAGATGGGGTTTATTGGGTCACAGTAACAGATGCTGAAGGTCAAATTTGTTCAGATAGTTACTATTACAATTCTCCTTTTAATGATGATATAGGAGGTAATTTGTTTTTAGCTGATTCTCTTGGGCAGGGTTTATTATCAGGTTGGGTTTATTTATATAAAATGACTGGGATTGGAACAGATCTAGTAGACTCTACCCAAATTTTAGGATCGCCAAGCGGTTGGGCGAGTTATAGGTTTTATAATGTTTTACAAGGTGATTATATCGTAAAAGCAGAACTTGATTTTTCATCAAATGGTTATAGTGATTATGTTATTACTTATCATCTATCTGAAATATGGTGGAACGAAGCAGATATCATCTCCATTCCGAATATAGAAACCGGCGAAAATAATCATATTATTTTTGTTGAAACGGATGGTTTTGTAGGTGGAGATGGCGAGATTGCTGGTACGGTTCAATCCATTGATGGATGGTCGATAACTAATGACCCAATGAGTAATGTATCCGTAATGATTATGGATGGATTTGAAAATCTTCTTGGACATATAAAAACAGACCAACAAGGTCGATTTAAATTTGAGGACTTGGCGTTGGGAACTTATAAAATTGGTATCGAAATCACCGGTTTACCACAGGTATTTTACCTTGTAACTCTGAGTCCTGAAACACCCATAGTTAACAATATAATGTTTGAGATTTATGATGATGAGATTACGGTTACAAGTCTGAATACGATTTTGAAGGAAAGTAGCTTTGAAATTAGTCCTAACCCAGTGTTAGAAACATTGACTATTCATTTAGACCTATATGAATCAAATAGTCTTCAAGTTGAATTATTACACCCTTCAGGCCAAGTTTTGAAACAAGAATTAATAAACTTAGGTATAGGTCAACAAAAAATTGAATGGACTTTAGGGCATCTTCCTTCTGGGATTTACTTCATTAATCTGAGGAAAAATCAAGATGTCCTTTCCAAGAAATTCATAAAAAAATAAATCGGTTAATATAAAGTTTTCCTTCAAGGGGCTGAGGTTTATACCTCAGTCTTTTTTTTATGGAAATCTGAAAAAAACATGTAACTATTTATAATAGGCTGGTTATCAATATTTTTAAAGTTGTATCTAAACTTTGAGAGCAATGAATTCTAATTTTTTTCAAAAAAATACCTAACTGACCCAACCCTAGTAAAAAAGCTTTCGTGTATAAGGGTGAAAATAGCAAATATTATTCATCATTGAATCAACACAATCAACAACACAATTAGATTCAAAAATAACAACAAAATGAAAAAGTTTTTAACCCTCTGTTTAATGTTGCTTGGTACGCTGGGACTTTTCGCTCAATACAATGTTAGTGTTTCAGGTACCGTTTCTACCCCTTCTGGAGATCCCGTTGAAAATGTAGAAATTACGCTTTTCACAGATTCTCTAGGTGGTTTCTTTTATTACAATACGATGCAGACCGCTGCTGACGGTACTTATTCTGATAATTTTGATTCTCCTGTAACTCAAGGTAATTATACTGTACTTATGGAAAACTGTAATACCTTTGAGATGGCTGCGCAATCCTATTACCCCGGCAATTATAATGCGGTCATTGACTTTACATACTGTGAGATCACTCAGGACACTTGTTCAGTAAGTATTCAAAATACTCCGGCAGGCGCCTTAGCGGCGATTCCTTCTGGAACGAGCCCTTATACCTACGCGTGGAATACAGGTGAAACAACTGACAATATCTTCCCGAATCAAGATGGTACTTATTGTGTGACGATTACTGCGGCTAACGGATGTACTGCTTCTGCATGTTTCACTGTAATGACAGGTGGTCAAGACTCTTGTTGGGTAGATATTTTCCAATCTCCAAATGGCCCGATTACAGCTGATGCTTCTGGTATTGCTCCATTTACTTATGCTTGGAGTACAGGCGAAACCACTCAAACCATTTTCCCCCAAGGAGATACGCTATACTGTGTATCGGTAACAGATGCAGTAGGTTGTGTAGCATTCTCTTGTATTGATTTATGGGATAACCCTGTAGATACAACTGCTTGTTTTGTAAATATCGTTTGCCCTCCAGCTGGTGGATCATTATTGGCAAGTGGTTCTGGTGCAGAGCCCATTTCTTATGTATGGAATACCGGCGAAACTACTGCTGAAATTTCTCCAACAGAAACAGGAGAATACTGTGTGACGATGACCGACGCTGAAGGATGTACAGCCTCTGCGTGTATATGGCATTATGAAGGTGGTGGCGGACAGGATAGCTGTAGCGTCTTTATTGATATCGTATCACAAGGGAATTCTTCCATTGATTTGCAAGCCTTCTTTAGTGGTGTAGCTCCATTCACCTATGCATGGAGTACTGGTGATACCCTCCAAACAATTACAGTTTCCAGTAGCGGTACTTATTGTGTAACGATGACTGATGCAACTGGATGTACAGCAAGTGATTGCTTTACATTCGTAACCAATGATAATTATGATATCGGCGGTATTATCTACCTACAAGATTCTATACCTACTGGGTTCTTGTCAGGTTGGGTTTATTTATATGAAATGACTGCTGTAGGAACAGAATTAGTAGACTCTGTAGCGTTTTCTAGTACACCCAATAGCTTACCTAGTTACCTGTTCGAAGATGTACCTCAGGGTGATTATATCGTAAAAGGAGAGCTTAATCCTGATTCGGATGGGTATGATGAGCATGCACCGACTTATCATTGGTCAACAACTTGGTGGAATGAAGCTACTGTAATTACTGTTCCAAATGCTGATAATTTATTTGATCATATCATATTTGTTGAAACGGATGGTTTCGGCGGGGGTCAAGGTGAAGTAAATGGAATTGTTCAGCAGCTTGATGGCTGGGTAGTGAATGAAGATCCAATGCCAAATGTATCTGTCATGATTATGGATGAGTTTGAAAATTTATTAGGCCATATGAAAACAGATGCACAAGGGCGATTCAAATTCGAAGGCTTAGATTGGGGGACTTACAAAGTTGGAATTGAGATTACTGGTTTGCCACAGGCATTCTACCTAGTGACACTTAGTCCTGATAACCCAACTGTTGCTAATATCACTTTTGATGTAAATAATGATGAAATCACCGTAACAGAAACATTAGATATCATCTTAACAGAAAGTGACTTCGAAATCATGCCCAACCCTGTATCGGACAACTTAAATATCCAATTGGATTTGCGCGAAGCAAATAACCTACAGATTCAATTGATGCATGTTTCTGGTCAGGTATTAAGACAAGAATCTTTGAATTTAGGAATTGGTCAGCAAAACATCAAATGGAATGTTGCTAACCTACCATCAGGTATCTACTTCATTAACTTGAAGAAGGATCAAGATGTAATTTCTAAGAAATTCATTAAGAAATAAAAAATTAGTAGGATAGTAATAAGTAAAACGCGAATTTTGCTAGACTGGCTGGGGCTTAGGCCCCAGTCCTTTGTATTTCCCAAGAACAAAAGAACAAGAATATTAGATTTTGCAAATAGATCCTCAACTCATTAAAGACTGTAAAAAGGGTGATCGAAAAGCCCAGTATAATCTCTATCGGCTATGTTATCCAATGTTGATGGGGGTCTGTTTGCGTTATCATAAGCAAGAATCTGATGCAGTTGCTGTATTGAATGAAGGTTTTTTGAAAATTCTAACTAAGTTGGATCAATTTAGAAGTGAAGTACCTTTTCAGGCATGGATCAAACGCGTCATGATCAATACACTGATTGATGACTATCGCAAAAATAGAAAAGTAAAGGAACTTATTGAGTACACTGATTTTCAAGATTACCAACTCACAGAAAGTCAAATCGATTGGAACGAAGCTGATAAACAGTTTGATGCAGAACAACTCGAACGTTTTATTCAAAAACTACCAAGTATGAGCCAAAAGGTATTTAACTTATTTGCAATAGATGGGTATACACATAAAGAAATAGGAGAGATGCTGGGCATTAGTGATGGTACTTCAAAGTGGCATTTATCATCTGCCCGTAAGAAATTGGCTGAATGGTTGAAAAGAGCTATGAATTCTTCAAAAGTGATTTAAGATGGAAAGACTAGATCAATTTTTTAACGACAAGATGGGACCGCGGGAGATTCCTTTTAATGAGGAGCATTGGAAAATGGCAGAGCAATTGCTTGATCAACAGAAGAAAAAACGACGTTTGGGCTTTTGGTTATGGTGGGGTGCAGGTGCTTTAGTATGTACTGCTGGGATTTGTGTGATCTGGCTTTGGCCAAATGGAACGTCCACGCAAGTTGATCAGTTTCTAATTCCTATACATGGAAGTCTTCAACAAGCCACCGTAGATATACCAAATAATAACATTGTAAACAATCAAGCAGAGGAGGTCAATCAAGAAGATCCTACAGCAATATTTAAGGACCCAAAGAATACAAACAATACAGTTGCCCTAAGTGAAAAGATATCAAATAATAAGCATAGGCAAATTCCCTTATCAAATACCACTCAAACAAATAATACTGTAAGTTTAGATGTAGAAGAAGGTACTATTCTCATAAAAGATGAGCCAGATAATACTCAAAACGAAAAGATCAAATTCAAAGCAATAGAAGAAGAAAAAATAGTTGTACAGGAACAAACAAAAAAAGAAGAAGGACTAAATCGAATTTTAATACCTATTGCTTTATTAGAATACCCACTTAGAGATTATAATAAAAAGGCATCAATTAAAGTTGAAGAAAAGCCTATGATTGAGACTGCTTTTGAACCTTGGTCTTGGGGCCTTTCGGCAAATGCTATGCTTTATCCTTATCTTTCGGCTGCTAATGAAACATGGATTGGCTGGAATGCTGGCATTTTTGCGACTTATCATTTTAGCCCAAGCTTTGGCTTACAAGCAGGCTTTCAATATCGTTTACGTACAGGACAATTTGGTTTTTCTAAAGAAAGTCAAAATACTTCTTATAGATTTGGGAGAGAAGAACAACGTTTCTTATTATTACCAAATCAATTGCATTACCTTGAAATGCCATTGATCCTTCAATATTCGAATGCTAAGCATCAACTTGGATTAGGTGTGCGTTTACAATATCTTTTAGGGGTAAGAGGGAGTTTGAGAAACAGCTTTGATGTAGACTCAGAGCCGAATTTGTTGAATACAAATAAACTTGATCAGGCCTGGATTGTAAAAGATGGATTTAGAGAATGGCCAATTGATTTGATGGTGAGTTATTTTTATGGTATCACTAAACGTTGGCAGATTGGATTAGAAGCATCTTACACGATTGGAGGTATTACGGATCAAGATTATGAGCGCCCATTCCCGATTATTTATGAAGAATCACTTCCGATTAGTTTGAATGTGGGACTTCGATTTTTAATTGACTAGAAGTTTAATTTAATGAGACATATAAATCATTCATGGATCATATCGGGTTTGTTTTTCGCCTTACTATTTTGGCAATGTGACCCTATAGATGTACCAAAGCCAGATTTTACTTCTCCTATTTTTCAATTCAAAGCGACCATCGATGGCGATAGCTTAAATTGGTCGGCCGATAATGGCTTTTTTATGGAAACTAGGTTTGAAATTGATTCTGTTGATGTGCATAATTTTATAGGTGTTTTTAAAGAAGAAAATTGTCCGAATGCTTGTTTCCCCTCTTTCCAACTACGTATGCGCGATTTTCAAATAGTACCTTCTAATCAAGTCAATATCAATCAAGTAGTTACGCAAGCAGACTATTCTTTTTTCTCTAACCAAGTCGATACGCTTGGTGTATTTCCAACATGGACTTTAACGCCAATTTGGGAAGGTGACAGTACACAAATTCCTGATTCGTATACATGGGTATTAGAGGATGGTAGTACTTTCGTCACCGAAGGTACAGAGAGTTTACAATTTGTTGTACAAGATTTAAATCCTATTCTTTTAGATGCAATTGTAGACAATCAAATCTGCAATACTCGTATTACCAAAACAATTATTGCAAATAGTACAGATGATATGCAAGTATTAATTACTCCTTCTATTATTCAAGGAGGAAGTATCCTACAAATTCAAGCAAGCGTAACTGGCATTAATCAGCCAGCTTCTTATACTTGGGATTCTGGAGAAACAACATCTAGTATTCTCAAAACACTAAATGATACCATTCCCACTTCTGAATTTCATGATTTTTGCCTCACAGTTACTTCTTCAGGTGATACAATTCAAAAATGTGTTAGAGTGACAATGGAGTCAAGTCCTTCTGGCGGCGCAGAAATAACTGGTTTCTGCCAAATGGACTTTCAAGAATCTTTTGAATTAGAAGTGCAAACTGGGTTTGATTCACTTCAATTTAGTACTATTGTGCTGGAGTATCTTGATGAAAATGGGAATATTTATAACTCTGCAAATATTGAACAACCCATCAATTCATTTTTTGAAATTACCAGTGTAGAGGCATTTGATAATAATGTAAATAACTTGCCTACTCAAAAAATTGACTTCCGTTGTCGCGTCCTGCTAGCCGACAATAATGGTCAAGAACGCTGGTTAGAAACAGCTGCCAGCACTATAGCTATTGCTTATCCTCAATAAATGTGGAAAAATAATTATGTGTTTTCGATAGGAATTATTACGAATATTCCATATATTTGATATAATTAATTCTTACCCCTCAATTTTTTCGCTATTACATACCAGCATAGTTTTACTACACACCACTTAACAGCAAAAGTTAAGGAGAGGCCTTCTATACACATCAAAACACCAGTAATCATTAACTGAGAAAACGTCATACTATGTTGATGCAACAGAATCCTGTAATTAGATTGTTGAAGAGCAATCCATATCAGAATTTGGATGAATTTTTTGAATTAAATGGGGTGAGGCCACAAATTTTTAATCTTCATACACACAAAGAACAGTCCATACACGGTCGTCTGGGAACTAGGTTTCATATCCCTGCTTTTGCCTTTAAAAACGAAAAGGGACAAACTATAAAGGCTAAAGTACAGTTATTTATTAAAGAAGTATTTTCTAAATCTGAAATGATCTTGGCTAACAAGTTTAGTACAGCAGAAGATCGTTTGATGAACTCAAACGGACAAATTTTTATCACTGCTAAACTAGATGATGAAGTACTTCTACTCGACAGAGCTATACAAATTGAGTTGCCCCTTCAACGGAAGCTTAGTAATGCAACTGCCATTAAATTATTTAGCGAAAGCGAGGCTACAACAAGAGCATTCAATCTCGAACATGCATTCGATTGGAAACAACAAAATAATAAACCACTTAGCATCATTAAAGATGTTGCAGAACGATTTTTTTCTTTTTCTATACATCATCTAGGCTGGTTTAGTTGTAATAACATGCTAGAGAAGAAAGGACGTAGCATGCTAAGCATAAAGTATTCGAGTAATTATGGTACTTTAGATCAGAAAGTTGCTTTTTTAGTGCTAAAGGATTGGAATACAGTCGTGAGGATGTATCCAAAGGGTCAAGGTTTTACCTCCTTTAATATTCCCAAAAATATCGCTGCTGAGATTATCATTCTTGGGATTAAACAGGAACAGCTTTTTATGGGTAATCTTGCTATTCCTAATATATCCAACTCTATATATCTTGTGCCAATCGAAGCAGTAAATGAAGAAAAAGTAATGAATATATTGTTGTAAATGATAAATTTTTTGGTGAGTATGTTTAAATTTCATTTGCAGTAAGAATCAACGATTTGAGCCTGCCTACCAGTGAAGGTATGGATTTGGCTAATACTCTGTGGTGGAGTTTGGCGGGCAAAGTGACTGATCCAAGTGTGAGTCTTTGGTTTCCAAGTAGTAGATAATTTAAACACTTTAAAATGGATATAAGGCTATTGCCTAAAGAGTATGATAGAGTGGATCTTCGGGCAATGGAAGGATATATATGCGATTAATTTTGACATAAATGGATGGAAAGTAATAAGCCCAGAAACCAGTGCAATAAGATTTCAGCGAAAGCTTGATAGCCTGGAATCCGTCCAAAAAATCGGGCATTTGATTCCTGTTGGCAATAACTTACTATTTTAAGCCAAGCGTATTTTTAATTTAACACGCTGTCTTTTCTGAATAAAAGCGAAACCCCATTAGGCGCTATTTATTAATTATCTAGCTTCGCAAGTAGCTAGCCCCATTAATGTCTAATATGGTTCCAGTCATAAATTCTGAGCCTTCAGATGCCAAAAATAAAATTCCATAAGCTACCTCTTCTGGTTGAGCGACTCTTTTAAGAGGACTTTGATTGCGAATACCTTCTCCAACTTCACTATCTAAAATTTCCTTTGCCATATCTGTTTCAACAAAACCAGGTGCAATAATACCTACGAAAATTTGATGAGGCGCTAATTCCTGCGCTAAAGATTGGCTCATTGCGTTTAGAGCTGCTTTGCTAGCTCCATAGGCTGAGTGCTGAGGTTCTCCTCTAAAAGCACCTCTAGATGAAACATTAACGATGCGTCCTCCACCTTGTTTAATCATTTGTTGTCCTGCACAATAGCATACATTTGCTGCTCCAAATAGATTAATATCCATCGTTTTTTTCCAAGTGGATTGCCACTCTTTATAATTGGTTGATGCTAATGGGTGAGGTGCATAAATGCCTGCATTGTTTACCACGATATCCAAGCTTCCAAATTCATTCACTACAGCATTCACCAATGCTTCTACCGCGTTAGGTTTGGAGATGTCTGCTTTGACTATGATGTGATCATCACCCTGCATTTCTTGAGCGGTTTGCTTTGCAGCTTCTTTATCAGAACGAAAATTGATAGCGACTTTTGCTCCTCGTTTGGCGAAAGCCAAAGCGGTTGCTTTACCAATACCACGAGAACCACCTGTGATAAGAACGTTTTTTCCTGTAAAATCCATAAAAGGGTAGATTGAATATGTTGGCGTAATGGAATCTAATATCTTAATGCTAAGCGAATTTAAAAAAATGCTTTTTCATTGCAGTTAATTTTTTAAATATCTTGTAGTTTTAATTATAACCATGAAAGTCTTAAGCCATTACGTTTCAAAATATAAAGAAGTTATCATCTTGATAGGTACATGGATGATAGCTATCCTTCTGGTTAACCCTATCGGTAATTTTCCATTGAATGATGATTGGCAGTATGCTTTTCCTGTTCAGCAATTGGTGGAAGATGGTGTTTTAAAGATGAAGGGATACTTTTCTCCCAATATCATTCTTCAGGTAGGGTGGGGAGCACTTTGGTGCTTGATGGGCGGTGTGTTTAGCTTTACCTTTTTACGATTCTCTACATTGGTTTTAGCTGTTTTAGGCACTATTTTATTTTTTCATTTGTGCAAACGATTGGGCTTTAAGCCAAATGTGGCCTTAGTTGGGGCATTGGTTTTCTTGAGTTCACCGCTTTACTTTAATTTGTCTTTTTCCTTCATGACGGATGTACCTTTTGTGATGTTGCTTATTGGAACCAACATGGCCGCTCTAGCCTATATGGAAGTGGAAAAATGGAAATGGTTAATTCTTATTTGTATTCTAAGTATTGGTAGCTTTTTGATTCGTCAGCCAGGAATTCTATTTCTTCCTATTTTCGGGGCTTGGGTAATTTTAAATGAAAGAGGGAGTCTTAAAAGCTGGATGCTATTCTTTGGATTTACTATCCTGGGCGTAGCAACTTATTTTGGTTATGACAAAGTCATCAAACCATTGATTGGTATAAGTGATAATTTTCTTCCCGTTTCCAGTCTTTATCTCAATACGATTTTAGAACAACCACTTATTTTCGTAAAAGAGCTATTTAAGAAATTTGTAAAAATTTGGATTTATTTTGGATTTTATGCCTTACCTATCTTGCCGTTTGTTTGGCCTCGAGTTAGAAGCACATTGAAGTTCAGGCCTTTACAAATTGTTGGAATCCTAGCTGCTAATCTAGCTTTATTATATTACTTGCATAGCATCCAAAAGATATTTCCCTTTGGAGGAAATATTCTTTACAATTATGGATTGGGGCCAGAGTTATTGAAGGATGTTTATACCTTGCAGATTCAGAATACGCCACAGCTTCCTATTTTTAATATGTATGGACTAAACTTTATTTCTCAAATTTCTGCGACTATTTTATGTATGCTTATTTGGAAAAATAGAACCTCATATACTTCCTTACAACAACGGTTTTTCTCTTTTCTTCTTCTTTTCTCTCTGGGCTACTTATTGGTGATGTCAATTCTTAATTTCTTTGATCGATATATTATGTTTCCAATTGTGGTTTTCTTTTTGCTTTTACTTCCTTTCGCGAAAGTAGAGAAATCCAGCTGGAAGACTTACATCCCCTTAATTCTAATGGGCGTTTTCAGTCTACTTGCCACTCATGATTATCTAAGTTGGAATAGAGCGAAGCACGAGGCTTTTAATTGGCTACAAGCGAATGAGGTATCAATCACTGAAATGGATGCAGGCTTTGAATATAATGGGTTTTACAACTTTTTTCTAGATAGAGATATTCAAGAAGGTCAATCTCATTGGTGGATTACAGATGATACCTGGACAATATCCTTTGGCTCCATCCCCAAGCACGATATTGCACATAAAATCGAATATCGTCGTTGGTTGTGGGGCGGCAAAAAAGATTTTATTCATATTCTTCGAAAGAAAGCTGGTTGACGGTATAGTGGTTGAGAGTGTGATTAGAAGATGCTATTTTCCAGCAACCCATCATAATTACCGCAAGTTTTACTGTTGAACTTGTAAAATGGCATTGTTACCAAAATATAGTGAGATAGCTTATAAGAGTCGTTATAATGATTCTTCTTTTAGCATTTTGTATTTTATAAAAGGCAAAGTCGATACCAGTTTTGTAGTATTTATTCCTTCTTTTATTCTCTCCTTTCCGGGAAGGAAAAATACTACCAAGTGATTTGAGCGTTTTGAAAACTCTAGGTGGCAACTAAAGTTTAAAAACTGGATTGCTTGTTTCATTTAAGCCCAGGTATTTTGTATTCATCAAAGTAAGTATCCAAAAAACTTCAATGCGTACTCATCCCTAGCTGTTGTAATTCTCATGTGTCCGATCCATTCAATCCGAGCACCAATCTCTTGTTCCCTGGCATCTCCTTTGCTGTTTCGCCATAAGGCGATAAAATAGCGTGTGTTATGTTGTGTATCCTAGTGGTTATTGTTCAATTGAACAACAACACAAAGCTCCTCCTTATATTCAGTGGTATTACTTATTCTGGAATAGATATTAGCTATATTAGCATAAGCGGACTAGCTCAATAGTCGGCAATACTTTCCATATCCTTCCTTCGATAAAGATGCCATCTGAAAGCAGGTAAATTGTGTTTCGATAGTGAAATTATAATTAAGAAAACCATGAAGTGTACTTAATAACTGCACTCTATTGGTTTCTTCAAAAGAAATGTATCTATCCATCCTTACAAATGTTGGATAGAGATCAACTCGATTCGCATAAAATTGCGAGAAAGACGGGTCCTTACCATTCGACGCTGAAGGCAGGTTAATAAGGAAAAGTACGAGCATACTAATTCCACCCATGAAATATAGAATTTTCATAGTGCTTATTTAATCGATTTTTGGAATATCCTCATGATCGTTTGACGCTTTGATCGGTAAGGACATTTAGTAATAACATAATTCGTAAATAGTAGCTTATACAATTAAGTAATTAGGCTAAAACCTGTCTGCTTTCTATGGTTAATCCAAGCAAATGTTTAAATTTTTTTCATACATAACTTGATTTCTTACGAC
>JAKVCU010000071.1 GCA_022448955.1 Saprospiraceae bacterium | reverse complement strand
ATACCATGTGACTAGTGCTGGTAATGTACGTTCTACAGATTTATCAGATGGATTTACTGTACCTACATTGACAGACGAATCATTTACGATCGATTTAACAACTAATCCTCCAATGATCAATGCTTTTGCAAATACAGCAAACATCATTGCGACAGACGTACAGGCATCTAATGGTGTCATCCACGTGATTGACTCAGTAATTCTTCCAGACTTAAACTAATCATGGAATAATTCATACTTTACAAGAGCTGTAATAGAACAGCTCTTGTAACTACTCTCCTTACTTCTCTTACCATTTCTGTTTACAATCTCATTTCATTAAATTTCTTGGCCATTCCCCTGTTTAAGGTTTATAACTATAATGAATTACAGATTTGCTTCATCAGTTTACAAACTAAAATAAAAAATAATTTAAACAAAGCTTTAGGACAGAACAGGAGCAGGTTCTTATCATTCTAGGGGCATTGACGACCAATACAATGGTGATCTTGTAACGATCGAGCATCAATGCTCAAAAAACAAATCAAAAAGAAGAACAATAGGGTTAGCAGCTTTGTAATAGATTGTACCAATTTATAGCTTTGATTGAAAGATATCCCAAGCCTTTTGAGCCAATTGAGTGGTTAATGCTTCTATATAATAACTGCCAGCAGCTGGGTCAACTACTCGATCCAGATAAGATTCCATTTTTAGTAAATGCTGTACATTGCGCGCTATACGGCGAGTAAAAGTATTACATTCTTTACTGGCGGATCGAACAATTAAACGATTTGCACCACCGATGATTGCTGACATTGCCTGAGTAGTAGAACGAATCATATTTGTATTTTCATTCTTATCATGCGAGGCTTCCGCCAAAACGACTTCTAAATCAGGTAAACCCTGCTCTAAACCGTAGGCTTTCGCCAAATTTGCCCAAAGTATAGATAAAGCGCGCAATTTTGCTATTTCAACAAAGTAGCTAGCACCTATGGCGACACGGATCATTAGCCTGTCCAGCACTGCTACACGTTGGTCAATAGGAGTTGTATCTAGTAGCTCATAAGCTTGCAAAAGCCCATGCGCTAGAACCTCTGCACTTTCTTCTTTAGCAGTGTAAGGTAATTCAAGCTGCAGCAATTTCCAGCCACTAAGAGGATGCGATAATAAATCTTGTATTTCCTCGAAAGAGGTTATTTTTAAGTTAACAGAACCCTTCAAAGTAGATACATCGTAAGCTCTGTGCTCTGCAATTTCTGCAATTGTATTTAAGATATCTTTCCATTTGGCTATAGCCAAATCTCCTCTAAAATGGATACTAATATAGGGTAATTCGATTTGATCAAGTAGGACTCGTAGATCATGGTCATTCTTCTCGCTTGAGAAATGAAAAACAGTGGCGTTCACACCTCCCATCAAACCTTCTAAGGCCGCTTTATTGGCTTCTTTAGTATTACGCCAATGAATATCTTCTCCGATTTCCCAATCATTATTGGCTCTATCCGAGGAAAGCGCACCATTGGATACCAGATCGGAAGAATGGTAAAATGGTGGAATCTTCATATCACCCACCATCCAATCCAGGTCAGATAGTGGTTTACCCTTTAAATCTTTCTCTACCTTTACTAACCACTCTTCTTTGGATACAGCCCGAAAATCTTGAAAAATATTCTCTGCCATAAAGCAATTTTTAGAATCCCTAATTTATACGAAATGCTTTAGCATGATCACTTCTTGGTCATTCAAATGCCTAAAAAAGCCTCTGCTCAGGTTCTTTTTCGTTAAACCTGCATAATAAACTCTATCCAGCCGAACCACCTGATAATCTAGTGATTCAAAGATACGACGGACGATACGATTTCGCCCAATGTGAATTTCAATACCGACCTCACTTTTAGGTTTATCCCTTAAATAATAAACTTGATCGACAGGGGCGGATCCATCTTCCAATTCTAATCCCTTGGCAATCTGATCTAAATCAGTCTTTGTCACTGGTCGATCTAATTCGACTTGGTACACCTTTTTGATTTCATTGCTTGGATGCGCCAGCTTTTGGGCTAATTCTCCGTCATTAGTTAATAATAATAAGCCCGTAGTTGCCCTATCCAATCGACCAACAGGAAAGATGCGCTCCTTTACTTTCCCTCCGATGATATCCATGACTGTCTTTCGCCCCTTTTCATCTTTCAGCGTAGTGATATAATTTTTGGGTTTATTCAGCAGCACATAAACTTTTTGCTCTTCGGGTTGCACTACTTCCCCTTCAAACTTTATGACGTCATCCAATTGAACTTGATAACCGGGAGCCAATTGCACCTCATCATTAACCATGACTTTACCCTCCTTGATCAAGTCAGCAGCTTGACGGCGAGAACAAATACCACAATGAGCGATATACTTATTCAATCGCATACCTTCTATTTCAGAAGGCTCATTTTGAAAACTAGAAGGCGTATTCCTTTTTGGAACTCTTTTCTTTATTCTTGGTCGTTTGTTGAAAGGCCTTTTACTCATATTTTTAATTTAAAGACAATCATAAAGATAGGGCAAAAAGAAAAAGCCTCCATAAGGAGGCCTTTCAATTTATTTATTTTGTACTGTTTCATCTGAAGTTATTCCTCCGTATCTTTTGATTCTTCCACTATTTCTGCATCCTCAATACCCGAATCACCTAGATTTTCTAGGCCTGTTTGCAATGTTACTTCTGGCTCTGGCTCTGGATTTGTGATTTTACGAATAATCTCATTCAATTCGTCTACAGTAACTTCTTGCTTCGTAATTGTTACCTTTTCTGATAACACTTCTGCTAATTTTTCGGTAATCGCATTTTCAGCAGCTCTATTTACTTGCTCTTCTTCCCCCATCATTCTATCAACCATATTATTGATAAAATCTTCATTTACAAAACTTTGACCTGCTAGATATCCCCTCACCTCTTCTGCAATTTTTTTGCGAATATCTTCCTGCTCAATCTTAATATCAAACTGGCGAAGCAATTTCCCTCTGATCAAAGACCACTGTAAGCTTTTTTTGAATTCAGGAAATTCTTTCTCTACTTGTTCATCGCTAACTTTATTCTCGTTTGATACTTTGATCCATCTCTTCAAGAATGTTTCTGGAAGTTCCATCGGGTTTTTATCCATTAAAGCTTCTTGCTGCTCTCTGAACAATAAAGCATCCGATTGTTTTTCATAATGCCCTTTGATATTTTCCTTAATTTTCTCTCTTGCTTCTTCCTCAGAAGAAACTTCTCCTTCCCCTAAAAACTTGTCAAAAAGCTCTTGATCTAATTCTGCTGGAACAAGGCGTTTAACAGTCTGTATTGTTGCCTCAAATTCGGCATTAAAATCTGAAGTATCTTCTTTGTCTAATCCTAAATAATAATTGCGAACATACTCCTCATTTGCTTTTTCTTCTAATTCGAAAAGGTTTACTTTAAGTGAATCTCCTTTTTTAGATTTTAAAAGTGTTTGTTTTACGCTTTCATCAGAAATTGCGTTCACCAAAACAGAAAAAGTATTGGATATTCCGCCTTCTTTCAAATTATCACTATCCAACTCCTTTACTTCTAGTTCGATGATATCATTATCAAGAATATTTTCTTCTACCTCTTCTTGTTTACCTAATTGGCGACGTGCATTTTCTAATTCATCATCAATAGATGCTTCGCTTACGACAACATCATATTTGCTGTAGCTATCTTCTTCTGAAGCGCCTTGCACCTCAAACTCAGGAGCCATACCCAAGTCAAATTTAAAAACGTATTCTCCTAAGCTTTTTAAATCAAAATCAAACAGCTCTTGATCTAGAGATGAGATTGGATAACCTAAGATATTTAAGTCTTTCTCCTTTAAATATTCAGATAGCTTTGTTTGCACTAAATCATTGACTACTTCAGCCAAAAGTGCCTTACCATACATCTTTTTAATTACGCTTAGTGGCGTTTTTCCTTTACGGAAACCCTTCATTTGAGCTTTACTTTTGTAGCTTTTCAATTCATCTAGCCAGCGGCCTTCGTAATCACTCTTATCAAGGGTTAATGTTAATACTGCATTAAGATGGTCGATATCTTCTCTGACAATCGTAGACATATCGGAAGTAATTTGGTATATATAAAAAATGCACAACTTTTCGGACCAGCCTCAAAAGGTTGTGCATTTTCTGTTCTGAAAATAGAACGAGATAAGATTGCAAATTGTTCTAGGCAATTTGCCTATATCCACTTTATTAGTGCGGGTGGAGGGACTCGAACCCCCACGCCGTGAAGCACTAGATCCTAAGTCTAGCGTGTCTACCAATTTCACCACACCCGCATTTAGAAAGGCCTTTTACCTTTCTGAAAAAGCGATGCAAATATATGGGCTTTTTTGTTAAAAACACTGCAATTAGTAAAAAAAGTTTCAAAAAAATAAAAATAAAATCATCAAGGTGCAAAAAAGTAGCCTTTCCCCTATTTCATCTGATGATATTTTTTATTAATTTTGATTAAAGCTTAAAGGAAAGACTCCTTACTAAAGAAAAGAGTTTTAGTCTATCAAATAACCATTACAATTATCAATAATTGTCTTTCTCTTGTTTGACATTTCCCTTTCCTAATCGATTAAAGAAGCCAATAGTGCCTAAGGTATGAGGTTGAAATAAAATCTGCGATCATCTGTATTTATTGATAAATATAGATGTGTGTTTTATTTTCACTCTTTACTAAGTTTCCAGTCAATTAAAATTTATTGAAAAAAACTTAGGCCAGCCACAATGATCGATTAAATAAGAGAGAAGGGCTAATAACTTAATTGTATAATGGTCAATAATTAATAGTGGTATAAAAGCTTACGTACGCTGTAATTTAACGACTAACCGAGTAATAACAAAGAACGAGCAACTGACAACCAGCAATAAGAAAAAACGCAGGACTATGGCAGAGGTACTAGAGATAAAAAATGAAGAAAAAAAATTAATTCAAAGCGCCTATCGGGATCTTCTTAGATCGATCAAGTCAAAAATGACAGATCAAGATAAGATAGACTTGCGTAATGCTTATGAATTAGCGGTAGAATCCCATGCTCAGCAAAGAAGAAAATCTGGAGAACCTTACATTATGCATCCCATTGCTGTGGCCAAAATATGCGCGGAAGAAATTGGCCTAGGGCCTACTGCTATTGTTTGTGCCCTGCTCCATGACGTTGTTGAAGATACAGAAGTGACCCTAGAGCAAATACGTATCATGTTCAATGATAAAGTAGCTAAAATTGTAGATGGCCTTACCAAATTGGATAGTGCCTACAGTCGCAATAGTCCCCAAGCAGAAAATTTCCGAAAAGTGCTGAGTACTCTTATCGAAGATGTCCGCGTGGTGCTTATAAAAATGGCTGACCGGCTACATAATATGCGTACGCTAGGAGCTATGCCACGACATAAGCAACTAAAAATAGCTGCAGAAACAAGTTATATCTATGCGCCACTAGCTCATCGGTTAGGGCTATATCAATTCAAAATTGAATTTCTTGATTTATGCATGAAAATTACTGATCCGGAAAATTATCATGGCATCGCCAAAAAATTAGCACAAACTAAAAGAGAACGAGAATCATATGTAAATCAATTTATCGAACCGCTCAAAACAAAGATAAAGGAAGAGCTGGAAGATATCAATATCAGCATATATGGTCGTCCTAAATCTATTTATTCTATTTGGAATAAAATTCGAACCAAAAAGGTACCCTTCGAAGAGATTTATGACTTATTCGCCATCAGAATTATATTGGATGTTCCTTCTCAAAAGGAAAAACTTTTGTGCTGGCAAGTATACTCTATTGTTACAGATGTACATACGCCTATCCCAGAAAGATTAAAGGATTGGATTACAACGCCCAAATCCAATGGATATGAATCGCTACATACTACAGTAATCGGTCCTAAAGGACGGTATGTTGAAGTGCAAATCCGTACGGAACGCATGAACGAAATTGCCGAAAGAGGATTTGCTGCCCACTGGAAATATAAAGGCCTCAACAAACAAAAAGATGTTTATGAACGCTGGTTAGACAGTGTTCGCGATATACTAGAAGATCCGCAGAGTGATGCAGTTGAGTTCCTCGGTGATTTTAGAGCAAACAACCTATTTAATGAAGAAGTGTATGTTTATACGCCAAAAGGCGATATGCAAATCCTTCCACTTGGTGCAACTGCATTGGATTTTGCATTTAGTATACATACTGACTTAGGCTATCATTGTACCTCTATAAAGGTAAATAACAAACTGGTACCTATGGGGTACAAGTTGAAAAATGGTGATCAATTACAGATTTTTACAAATAAAAATCAAAAGCCTAATGAAAACTGGCTAAAAATGGTCACTACGGGTAAAGCGAAGTCAAAAATCCGCTCTGCTATGAAAGAGGAGCGGCGAAAGGAAGGACTCATTTCAAGGGAAGCATTAGAACGAAAACTGAAAAACCTTAAAGTAGACATTGAAAGTGCGATTGAGTTACTAGTCAAACACTACAAATATTCTTCGCACATCGATCTGTACTACGACATTGCAACGGATGCTCTGTGTATACCCGATATCTTCAAAATATTTAAGGCAGATGGAAATCAGCTGGTGGAAATCGAAGCAGAAAAGCCAGTTAATGAAACCGTCGAAGATGTTGTTAGACCACCTAAAAGAGTTAGAAAGAAAAACGATCTAAAGCCTCGCCTATTGATCAATGGGGAACCTGCAGAACGCTTTGAATACACTCTAGCTAGCTGCTGCAACCCTGTTCAAGGAGATCAAATCTTTGCATTTTTAACCGCTAATGCTGGCCTAAAAATACATCGTGTAAACTGCCCAAATGCAACTAACCTAATGGCCAATTATGGTTATCGAGTAATGAAAGCAGAATGGTCAAGTACAACCAATTCTACATTCGTAGCTGATCTAAAAATCACAGGGGTGGATGATGGCCCCGGTGTTATCGAAAGACTAACCAATCAAATTTCCTCTAACCTTAAACTGAATATCCGCTCTTTTTCCATTAGTGGTAATGAAGGCTATTATGAAGGCCTAATCAGTTTGCTCGTTACCAATACCGATCAATTGAATGTAGCTATTCAATCTTTACAAAACTTGAACAGTGTTTCAACTGTTACTAGATTAGAATAAAACAATAAAACTTATTCTTAATAGCCGGATAAGAATAAATTTATTTTCTTGTCGCTTTGAAGAATGATTTTATTGTTATTTTGTGATTTTGAATAGAATCAAGTTTATGTCAGAGGTTTGGATGCAAGATAATGTCTTTAAGGATGTAAAAAATATCTTTTCTGCTCATCTAGAAAAGAACAGCTTCCGTAAAACGCCCGAGCGCTTTGCCATTTTAGAAGAAATCTATAAGCGTACCGACCATTTCGACGCGGAAGCACTCTATATTCATATGAAAAATCAAAATTATAGAGTCAGTAGAGCTACTGTATATAATACCCTAGAACTATTGGTCAACTGTGATCTGGTCAAAAAGCACCAATTTGGGAAAAACTTGGCGCAATATGAAAAGTCTTATGGATACAAACAGCATGACCATTTGATATGTGTAGATTGTGGAAAAGTGCTGGAGTTTTGTGATCCACGAGTGCAGCAGATTAAAAATATGATGGGTGAGTTGTTAAAGTTTAAGGTGACTCATCACTCTCTAAATTTATATGGGCAATGTGACGGAGCTTGTCCAAGAACACAAGACAAAGAAAAGTAAGCGCAATTTAATCATCGTATGGGCCAAGAACACTCTTATTTGCTATCCAACAAGGAAGATATCCAGATTATTAAAGTTGATAATCTACTGAATGAATACGAAAACAAAAGAATTCTGAAAGTAGTCCATCATAAAATGGAAGAAGGCTTCCCCAATTTCATTGTCGACCTTTCTAGGATTGATTACATGAACAGTGTAGGACTTAATTTCTTAATTTCTATAAAGAATAGGGCAGAACAGTTAGGTGGTAATATGGCTATTGCTCATGCCTCCGAAAAAATCATGCATCTGATGGAAATGACAAAGTTAAAACCACTCTTCTTTCTAGAACAGACCATCGACAATGCTTTCAGCAAATTAAAAAGTATTTAGAGCATGATTAAATATCAATGACAATGCGAAAAAGCCAAAACCTAATTGTAAATTCTATACACTTAGGTTTTTGTTTTTCACGGAATGCCGTAAAAGTGCACTATTATCCTTACTTTTGCTTTTTATGGTTGACATGAAAAGGATTCATGGTTGAATCCAATCCAATTTAAAAAGCGAAACGTTTAATAAATGGCTGTAGATGTTATCTTAGGGCTCCAATGGGGCGATGAAGGAAAAGGCAAAATCGTTGATTATCTAGCAAATCAATATGATATAGTAGCTCGTTTTCAAGGAGGCCCCAATGCAGGGCATACCTTAAAATTCGATGGCAAAAAGTATGTGCTCCACACCATCCCTTCAGGTGTATTCAGACCTAACTTACTCAATCTAATCGGAAATGGAGTGGTGATCGATCCGATAACACTACAAAAAGAGCTGGAATCGCTTGAAGCAGCTGAAGTGGATTACAAAGACCGTCTTCTTGTATCGCGCAAAGCTCACCTTATTTTACCCACCCACCGCTATCTAGACGCTGCTTCGGAAAATGCTAAAGGAAAAGAAAAGATCGGCTCAACTTTGAAAGGAATTGGGCCTACCTATATGGATAAAACAGGTAGAAATGGCCTAAGAGTAGGAGACTTGACTAGTCCAAACTTTGAAAGAAAATATCAAGCATTAAGACAAAAGCATTTACATCTAGCTGGACTTTACCCTAAGGTAGATTTTGATATTGAAGCAGAAGAAAAAAAATGGTTAGCCTCCATTGAAGTATTAAAAGGGCTTAAAACCGTTGATGGAGAATATTTCATTAACAAGCAAATCAAAGCAGGCAAAAAAATCTTAGCAGAAGGCGCACAAGGCTCTATGCTAGATATTGACTTCGGAACCTACCCTTTCGTAACTTCTTCGAATACAGTCACAGCAGGTGTTTGTGTAGGGTTAGGCGTTGCACCCAGCCAAATTGGTGAAGTAATTGGTATCACAAAAGCTTATTGCACCAGAGTAGGTAGCGGTCCATTCCCGACAGAATTGTTCGATGAACAAGGCGAATTTCTTCGCAAAGAAGGAGCTGAATTCGGCGCTACTACAGGCCGCCCACGCCGATGCGGATGGATTGATATTCCGCAACTTAACTATACAATCATGGTCAATGGTGTAACCCAATTAGTGGTTACAAAAATAGATGTTCTCAATCAATTAGAAACACTACAAGCAGCAACTGCTTATAATATTAATGGTGAAGAACATACGCAGCTCCCTTATGATTTGTGTGATGTTGAAATCACTCCTATATTAAAAGCATACACTGGATGGAAAGCCTCTTTAGATGATGTAACTACTTTTGAAGATATGCCTACAGAGGCGAAGTCGTATGTGGAAGCCTTGGAAAAATTATTAAATGTGCCTATTACCATGATTTCAACCGGTCCTGAAAGAAATAAATTAATTACACGCGCACTCGTAGCAACTGCATAAGCATAATCAAAAAGCCGCCTCAGGGCGGCTTTTTGATTAGAGGGTGTTTAAAAATTTGATCTTTCAGCCGATTTTTTGTCAATAATTAGTTTAGAGCAAACCAAAGGTTACGATTTTGGCCGTAGCTACAAGAATCTTCTTTAAACGAAACATGAACGAATCTGCGGCAGAAGAAGTCCCATTAACGAATTCCAAATACGCCCCTATTCTTTATCTGCAATTACAATATATTGATAGTCTAGTGCTGTATCATTACTCTGAATGTTAGAATAACCTGCCTGCTCAAGGTAATCCTCCACCTGATATAAAGGCACTTTAATTTCTGCTGGAGGACCTGTTGGAATTCGTTTTTTCTTAAACCCTATTATAATTACCTTACCATTTGGCGAAAGCCCTTTACTTAGCTTCTTCATATAAGCAACTTTATCCGCTAAATATGGAAATGTATTCACTATTAGCACGACATCTGCCTCGCCATCCTTCAACTTAGCATCCATAGGTTCAGCAAATCGAATTTCAAGCTTATCTTGATAATCTTCTGGGATTTCAAGCGCTTTCCTTTCTCTTAAATATTTAATCAAGTTTGGCGCAATTTCAATGGCAATAACTTTCTTGGCTTCAAAAGTCAATGGCAGAGAAAAGATACCTTTCCCTGCTCCAATATCAGCAATTGTTTTATCTTCAATTCGGCCTCCTAGATTACCGATTAGGTCAATGATCATTTCTGGCTTCTGCCAAATGTTACGATTCGTATTTTCATAGGTGTCAAAAAACCCTGCAGAGGTAGAATCTACATCTACTTCTTCCTGAGTGTCAGATTTTGAGAGTATTTGCTGGCTTGCCGGTTCTTTTACAGCACTAGGTGCTGCCGCATTTTCACGACAGCTAAAAAGATTTACCAAAAGAAGAGCACTGAATAGGACATAAAAATTGACTTTCCGAAACTGTATAATATTGGTATTCGGGTTTGGGGCAAAGCCAAGCCAAGCACCCAAAACGAACCTTGCTATGAAGGTACTTTTCAAAATTCGAAGAATATTTTTTTGCAAAAAACGGAAAAAGTAAGTTAAAAAGTTTAGCCTCATATCTATGGTTTGAATCTAGGACAATCATCAAAACTGCCCTTCTAGCAAAGTTAAAAAACTTTAAGTCACTCTATTTACAAAACTGTAGCATTAATTGTTCCATTTTTTTGCGCATTGCGCCACCTGATCCTTTGTAATTATTAACCAAAATACAAAAGCTGAGCTCCTCACCTTTTATATTTTGGCAATAGCCTGCATAGGTTCTTACTCCACCTAGCGTACCGCTCTTCGCCCAAATCTTCTTGTACCCAGCAGTACCTTTAAACTTTCGTTTAAGAATACCTGATACACCAGCAAGAGGTAATGAGTTTTTAAATGTAGTAGCTATTTTAGGATCGCGCGACACTTTACTGAGAAAACGACTCATGAAGCGAGCTGTAACTAAGTCCCTTGGAGAAAGGCCACTCCCATCATCTAGGCTTACGCCAGAAAAATCTACGCCTCTACCTTTCCATTCCTCTTTTAAAGCTTGTAAACCAGCTTTACTTGTTCCAGCTTTCTTGCGTTTTTGTCCGATTGTTTTTAAAATACTTTCACAATAAAGATTGATACTTTTTTGATTGGTCCTAATCACGATCTCCTGTAGCATAGGTGATTCATGAGTGTGAAAAATATTTCTTTCTGCTTTACTTACTTCTTTTGACGCTACCAATTGCAGTTGTGTAGCCACTCCATTAGAAGAAATCCCAATTTCTTCTAATTTTTTAGCCAGGTGGAAGGCTGTAAAATAAGGTGGATCAGGTATGGATCCTTTAATAGAGAAAAGGCCTTTTCCAATAGGAATTGTCCCTCTTACATAGCGTAAGTAAGAGTAAGGAGCACCATAAATATAGGCATTGTCACCCGATCGAGCACCAGCACTTTTAACTTCATTACGAAAGCTCAGACCAGGTACTTCTGGTTCAATTACTGAGATATCTGGTGTTTCCTTTAAGCGATGTGCTTGTCTGAAACGCAGATAGTATAGATTTTCATGAAAATTTAAGCCATAAGCTCCTGCTCCATAATAGTTGCCAATATCTCCCCATTGCCAAGTCTGAATAGCTACATTTGATGAAAAGTAACTTCCATCTCCTACGATCTTACCAGATATTGCTTTGATGCCACTTGATTGAATAGCATCGCCCCATCTAGATAGGATACCATTGATATCTGGAGTAGCGGTGAATACATCTGAACCTAATGTGGGGTCGCCTTTTCCTTGGATATAAATATTACCAGAAAGAACACCATCTAGATCAATTTCACCATCATAGGCCAATGTTGTTTTAAACCGAAAGTCATTTCCTAGAATTGCTAATCCACTGGCTGTCGTAACAATTTTCAGGCTAGATGCAGGAATAAGGCTTTGCTGATCGTTGTAGGATGCAACAATTTTACCGTTAGAATTATTCATCACGCATATCCCTACACTTGCATGCACTAATGCAGGATCTTTCATAAATTGATCTACAGCTTTTTGCCATTTGCTTTGCGCAAATAAACCAATGCTTACGACTAAAAAGCAAATAACAAGAAGCTGCTGTTTCATCATATTATGATTTTGCTGGGAGAATTTTGCCAGAGGCTTCTCCAAAGCCAATACGTATACCGTCTCTTTCACAATAAGCTTTCATAATCACGGTATCGCCATCTAACAAGAACTTTCGTTCGCTACCATCTGGCATAGCAACGGGTTTGGTTCCTCTCCAAGATATTTCTAACATTGATCCATAAGAATCAGGAGTAGGTCCACTAATGGTTCCAGAAGCACAAATATCACCTACATTAATATTACAACCTGTTACGGTATGATGAGCTAACTGTTGGCTCATATTCCAATACATATGCTTAAAGTTGGAACGGCATACGGTATGAGCTGCCTCCATATTTTCTCCTTGGATACCTACTTCCAAATTAATGTTATAATTTTTCTTTCCTTCATACTTCAGGTATGGTAATACCTCTGGATCTTGCATTGGTCCTTCTTCTCTAAAAGCATCTAACGCATCCATCGTAACTACCCATGGAGAGATGGTAGAAGCAAAATTTTTAGCTAAGAAAGGTCCAAGTGGAACATATTCCCACTTTTGGATATCACGAGCAGACCAGTCATTAAAAATCACCATACCAAAAATATAATCTTCCGCTTCTGCGGTAGAAACAGATTGGCCTAGATCTGTATCTCGACCGACTACAAATCCCATTTCTAATTCGAAGTCTAATAATTTTGAAGGTCCAAAAATAGGCTTCTCAGCTCCAGCTGGCATCTGTTGACCTACAGGACGTTGGATAGGAGTACCAGAAACAACGATAGAAGATGCACGGCCGTGGTATCCTACAGGTAGATGCAACCAGTTGGGTAGCAAGGCATTTTCCGGGTCTCTAAACATCGTACCTACATTTGTAGCATGCTCCCTACTGGAATAAAAATCTGTATAGTCACCTACTTTTACAGGCATTAACATTTTGACCTCAGCCTGTAGTTTCAAGAAAAAAGAAGCTAATTCACTAGCATCCCATTCCTCCAGATCATTATCTAAAATCTCAGACAAGCGATTGCGAACACCACTTGTTTTTGCTTTACCTAGCGCGATAAAATCATTGAGGTAATGGTTTTCAAATACTTCTTTTTCTATACCTAAATCTTCAAAGAAACCATGCTCTGCAAGAACATACAAATCAGCAATATGCTCACCAATAGCAATACAAACTCTTGGATGCTGATCATTTATTGTATAAATTCCAAATGGAAGGTTCTGGATAGGAAAATCACTATCATCTGGCACTTCTACCCATGATTTTAAAGTAGGCTTATTCGCTTTGATCATTTTGTAAGTTTATAATTTTGGTTTTCCGCCTTGGTATTCAAATGGCTACTTTCTAGCGGATTGGTTCTAATAGACTGCTTCTGCGATACTCTTGATCGTCTCTGTATCTCCCATGGTGTAGTAATGAAGGCAAGGGACTCCAGCTGCCTTTAATTCTTTAGATTGCTGGATACTCCATTCGATGCCTACTTGCCTACGTGCCTCCGCATTCTTTGCTTTACCCAACTCAAGCGCTAGGTCTGATGGCAAATCTAGATGAAAAATTCGAGGTAATGCGCTTAATTGATACTTTTTAGTAATTGGCTTAAGCCCTGGAACGATTGGCACGCTAATACCTGCATCACGACAACTCTTGACGTAATCAAAGTACTTTTGATTATCAAAAAACATTTGTGTGACGATATAATCTGCTCCAGCTTCGATTTTTTGCTTAGCGTAATGGAGATCCAAATCCAAGTTGGGAGATTCGAAATGCTTTTCAGGATATCCAGCAATACCAATACAAAAGTCTGTTTTTTCTCCATTTTCAATATTGGTATCCAGATACTGTCCTTGATTCATGTGGTTGATTTGATCAACCAATTCTATTGCATAGTTATGCCCTCCCTCCGTTGGAATAAATTTACCTTCAAATTTCATCGCATCTCCTCGTAATGCCAAAACATTATTGATATTCAAAAAATTGAGATCGATCAATACATTTTCTGTATCCTCTTTCGTAAATCCTCCACATATTAAGTGAGGAACAGCATCTACCCCATAGCGATGCATGATAGAAGCACAGATACCTACCGTGCCTGGACGTTTACGAATGCTTGTTTTTTCATAATACCCACTATCTCTGCGCTTGTAAATATATTCTTCCCGATGGTAGGTTACATCAATAAAAGGAGGTTTAAATTCCATTAAGGGATCAAGAATATCAAAAATGGCCTTCATGCTTCCACCTTTTAGAGGTGGAAGTACTTCGAAAGAGATTAAAGTCTGGCCTTTGGCCTGTTCAAAATAATCGGTTACTTTCATTCTTTTTTGTTGCTGTCGGCTTCTGATTAGGTTTTTCCACAAAAACGGATGGGTGACAAACTCAAAAGTACAAATAAGAAAAATGAGAATCCACTTTTGAGAATTAAATCCACTTTTTTATGACTTTCGTTTAACGATTAAAACATAGCAGTTTAAACAATTTTGCTCAATCATACTTTCATAATGATATTTACTTTACTTTCGCGACTGCTTTAAAAACTATAGCATTCCATAGAAAATTAACTTCTTCAGTCATCAATTTATGAAGCCCGATATAGATACTACAACGACTATTTCAGTGAAATCATGGCTCACCTTGATTCTACTTAGCTTTATTTGGGGAACTTCTTACATCCTCATAAAAAAAGGTGTGGAAGTGTATACGCCTTCACAAGTTGCCTGCATGCGACTGTCGATCTCAGCTATCGCTTTTATTCCTTTTTTAGCGTCTATTTGGAAAAAAGTAGATTGGTCCAAATGGGGCTATTTATTACTTGTCGGATTGACTGGTACGGCCATTCCTTCCTTTATGTTCCCTATTGCTCAGACAGAAATCAGCAGTTCAGTAGCGGGAATATTAAATTCACTAACGCCACTTTTTACGCTAGTTTTGGGTATCGTTTTATTTAAGAGTTCTTTTTCGTGGGCCAAGTTGGCTGGAGTAATTATTGGACTCTTAGGAGCCGCTTTACTTATTATTCTCGGAAACCGATTGGGCTTAGAGGGGAATATGTGGTATAGCCTCTTCGTTGTAATTGGCTGTCTTTGTTATGCTACTAGTGGAAACACGGTAGGTGCCTATTTGCGAGAAATGAATTCTGTAACGATTTCGGCGGTATCTTTCTGTATGGTAGGAATTCCCGCGATGATATTTTTGTTCACTAGCACTGGTTTTACTGCAACCCTAACTGAGCATCCTAAAGGATGGGAAGCATTAGGCTATGTGATTATTTTGGCCTTAGCCAGTACCGTATTTGCCTCTATTTTATTTTTCAAATTGATACACGATACGAATCCCCTCTTCTCTTCAACAGTGAGTTATCTTGTTCCTGCAGTAGCCGTAATCTGGGGATTTGTGGATGGAGAAGTCATCAATGTGATGCACTTTATGGGAATGATATTGATACTGATTGGGGTCTATCTCAGCAGGAAATAAACCCCAAGTCTTCTTTATAATTTTATATTAAATGGGCTCAGACACTAAGGTCAAATCTTTCATATTAAACCCAAGGTAGCCCGCGATTTTTTTTGCTCTAGGTAGCGGATCTTCATAACTCCATGCAAAATATGCTTCTGTTGGAGTGTTTTCAAAGTTCCAATAAGTAGCATCGCCTTTGATTGGGCAATGGCTTTGTCTTTGTGGCTCTTTGACTAATTCCACTTTTAAGTCCCCTTTCGGGAAATAAAAAACAGGATTGTATACACTTTTACCTACTTCTTTTAGGATTAGCGCGTTTTCTGATTCCACGATAACTTGTTCTCCTCTCTTCAGAGTCAGCTTACGCTGATACTTGTCAACTACCGCATAATGTCTTTTTTCTGTGTTTTCCATTTTGCAATCTTTTTCTTTTGAAACATCTACTCCTCTTACAAGTTGACTACAAAAGGTCAAAACGTCCTACTTAGGACCTCTATTGGTTTCCCCTAACAGAACACTACTTCCTATCGATGAAAGACTCCTTGTTAATTTTCTTCCCATCAATACTCGTAATTCAATGAAGCTGTTTGAAAAGTATATTGCCAATCGAGAATAATAACTTGAGTACCAAGACAAAGCTCTTTTTGAGTTTCTTGGCTTAGTTACAGAACGAAAAAAGCTGAAGTATTTAGTATTTAACGTCTTTGTTTGTAGATGGTGAAATATAAGTAACAGCTCAAAATAGTCAATAAGAAATGACCGTATCTTTTTGCGTAAGTCTTCGTTTCCGAAATCATCTCTATACTAAGTCACAGCTCAACAATCAGGTATTACTTATATCCATCCTTCCATTGACTTCAACTACATCGATACCATTCTTTATGATATTGATGAAGATGGATTAGATGATTTAAAGATTACAGGTAAATTAACATGGGCTCTAGGCGATGACTCCCGCACTGAATTAGCCTACTTTAAACCAATGCATGAGAACTTTTCTTTACTAGGTTTTAATGCTATAGATACGCTGGTTCGTTTTGTAAGGTATGACATACAAGGAGATACTTGCAGTTATCATCATACAACTAGTTCTTCTTCCTTTTATACGACTGCTGATACCATCATTTCATTTACTCCATTTGAGTATTTCAAAGTAAGGAGATTATCAATTGGAGATACCATAAATGAAGAATCACCATTTATCAATGATCCTAATAAGGATTATATCTTAAGACATTACGAAACCTCTCACGTAAACTTTCTTCAATGCTTCCAAGAGGAAATTCATTTTGGGAATTGGCCTAGAATTACATCAGATCGCTATACAGCCTTTAAATTAGAAAAAGAGAATTCAATCTTCTTAGGTTGGATCAAATTTGATCTACATTTTGACTATTCAGCGGACATGATTAAAATCAAAGAAATCGCTTATACTGAAATTTTAGATGAAGTAGTTAATCATTTGGGTAATCTACTAAATCTATATCCGAATAACATAAATAATGGAAAATATAGTTATTGGTAGAGCAATTCAAAAGCGGGAGCTAACCGAAGCTTTAAATTCTCCAAAGTCCAAAAGATTACCTTAGTGGGGAGAAGAAGAGTAGGCAAAACCTATTTAGTAAACCAAGTTTATAAAAATCCAATTGACTTTGGAACAGCTAGGCTGTAAAATAAAATATTGCATTAATCATTTATGAATCAGCAGCTTCATGGATGATTTATTCACTCCTTAAACCATCCAGAATACATGACATATGCATTGGAAATCCGCTCAATAGTATCTTTGAATTGCTCTTTACTCATAGCTTTTACTTTCTTTGCAGGAACGCCCGCATATATATGGCCCGACTCCAGCACACTGTTTTCTAAAACGACTGCGCCAGCAGCAATCAGGACATTCTCTTGCACTACGGCATTGTCCATGATAATTGCTCCCATACCGACTAATACATTATCATGTAAGGTACAACCATGGACCATGGCTCTATGCCCTATGGATACATTATTTCCAATCGTAGTGGAAGCTCTCTCATAAGTACCATGAATGATAGCACCATCTTGAATGTTGACTCTATTTCCAATTCGGATACTATTGACATCGCCACGTATGACTGCTTGAAACCAAACACTACATTGATCGCCCATAATCGTATCACCAATGATGGTTGCATTTTCCGCAAGGTAACAGTCATTACCAATTTGAGGAGTAAATCCTCTAACCGTTTTTATAAGAGCCATTGAGATGAAAATTATTGAGTAATTAGATACCAGAAATCTATATCTGTTTCTAGATAAATTTCTATCAGTCCTGAGGCGTCATCTACTTTATACTTTCGTAAATCTTCTTTCTTCTTATAAACATTGATCTTTTTAATCGAATCAGGATCTAGGTCTTGAATATTTTCATGAGCTTTCATCTTTACTTTCATTACCTTATTTTCAAGTCCTTCTTCATTTTCAAAAGAAAAAAATGTAAATCGTTTATTATTAATAAGTTCCAACTGTTGTTCGGGCTCATCAAGTGTTGATATTTCAGCACATATTACAAGTAAGACGTCGTTCTTATAAGTACTTACAGTTGTCATTTGTGCCAAAGAAGCGATAGCAAAGCCAAAGAGAAAAGTGGATGCAAAAAGAAGTTGTTTTAGTTTCATGATTCCTTAATTTAATTATGGAACCTTAAATTAAAAACTCCTACCTAAAAATATAAGCTCTGCCTACTTATTTAACAAAACAAAAAAGCGCCCTCTCCCAAGAAGGATAACTTTTTTGTTTAATAATGGGCTTTAGTAAATAATAACCTATACCATTAAATACGCTGTAATCTAAATTACTTAGTATTTTAGAGGCGTCTTTTTACTCATATCTGCGTTGCGCACTCGCCTTAATAGCTATAGCTATTAGGTTCCGCCGAATCTTTGGCTGAGCAAAAATCAGCTGTTTAAAAACTATAATAAGATTAAATTACAGTGTATTAAACTTGTTCTTTTTTCATCATACTTCGTTAAAAAGCCCTGCCTTTTCCGGCAGGCAGGCTTGCTGTCCACCTAAGGCGGATATGGCATCATCATCATTTTTTGCCTTGTCTGATAAAAAGATAGGTTCGTTCATCTTGTGTAGATTATTAATTTCTATACCCCTGAGCATCTTATTTCATGTCAATGGTTTCTTCTGGAAGCGTAACAAAACTCCAGAAATCCTCTTCCGTTCGAATCTGGATATCAATAATTCCATCCACGTTTACTAATCGATGTCTTTTTAATTCATTGGGACAACTTACTAAAGTTACATTAGAAATTGCCGTTGGCTTTAAGCCATCCATGGCTACATTGGGATTGATCTTCACTTTAATGATTTTCTTACCGTCAGTTGTTGCTTGAACTTTCCAGAATGTAAAAGATTCTGTGTCAATACGTGGCAATTGTTCATCTAATAAGTTCATATCTTCTGTATCCAAACTCAGTACGATCATTACTTGCCTAGAAAGGGTATCAGCGACTGATTTCGCTTGTAGAAGTGATGTACTGCTAAATAGAGCGATAACAACAAAAAGCGATGTAAACTTCATAATTCGAATAGTTTTAATGTGAGTAACTAACCTAATATCCTTATCGATAGCACTCCCAAGAAGTATTTCTGATGAGGCTATAAATTTTAATAGTGTTCAGGTAGCTTGGCCAAGCCCGTGCCTGCCAACAGGCTGGAATTGGCGCAATAAATCTTCCGTCAGAGATGGACAGGTTAGTTTCTGATACCAGCCACTTATCCCGGCACACTATTCATTTCAATTAAGTTAAGAGTAGAGGATGATTAATCACCCTCCTTTTATTGCATCCTAATGAAGTTGATGAAAAAAGTTTTTTAATGATTTTCAGAGAAAATCATTAAAAAACAGGACAAGCTATTTTATGTTTTCTTTTTTTCTCTATATCTCTAGGTTTTTTACGTTTAAATCCGGACAGTTCCGAACCAATTAAATAGATCAAGGAAAACTCTGGGCCACCCTGTCCATAACTTACTGGTGCTAGTGTAGAAATATTGACATCATAGGTAAAAGTCAGTACTAAATTTTGATAATCAATTCGTAGTGCACCAACGACAGCATCGGCACTCAAGCGTTCCTCCAATGCAAAGGCGCGAATCCAGCCACCAAGCATAAGCGAAACGTTAGCCTTTTTTATTTTTGATGGATTGTTATACCGCACAAAAGAACCCAAAGTAAGCTGTTGGTGTGGTCCTTGTTGCATAAAGATGATATTTGGTACTAGCGTATACCATTTATTTAAGGCAATATTGGCACCCGTATGTACCACATATCGACGGTATAATATATTCTCTACATCTTCTTCATCAAAAAAGGAAACGACCGGGTTATTGAGATGGAAAACTGATGCTCCGAAGTACAAAAATTGCTGCTTGCGAATACGTTTGTACCACAATAAGCCTGCTGCCATATCATAATAAGCAATTCGATTTCGATCACTACCATCAAAAAAAGTTTCTTCTTCATAGGTCTGCATTTTGCTTGGGTCAAATCGAGCGCTTACTCTCCCAACCTGGATACCTCCTGCCAAGATATGACTCCGTTGACGATCAAAAGCTTGCATAAATGAAGCAGAAAGTGCGGCCGACTGTGTCGTGAAATCCAAATCTCCAGCGACATCAGCATTCACATGTGCTCCGAAGCCAATGATCGAATTTTTATTAAAGCCACCAATTTTCATGTCAGCAGAAGCCATCATCGTTTTATAATCTGCAGTTACCGAACGCCATTGGTTGCGGTAATTTGCAATTAATCGCATATCCCCTTCAAAAATACCTGTTAGAGCAGGGTTTAAATGAAATGGAGAAGCATGAATATGAGAAAAATGTATATCCTGTGCATTTAGGCTTAGGCCGAATACTAAACATATTAAAAGAAGTTGGAGGGCTTTCATATCTTTAGTTTTTCTGTTCATCCATGAAACAGTATTCTGCCTCCTTCGTGAATGAAATTGGTTTATATTTTAAGTAGTTAAGAAAATATCATTTTGTATCCCTACTCAACGAATTAGAGTCACATTTCCAAAACGTTCGTAGGACTCTTCATCAGGACATTTGACACGCATGTAATAGACATATACCCCTGGGTTCAATTTCTTACCGCGGAAAGTACCATCCCATCTCTGATTAAAGTCATTGGTTTCAAACATCAATTCACCCCAACGATCATATATTCTCAGGTATTCCAAATTTGCACTCGTATATGCTGTGATATAAAATTCTTCATTGGTACCATCACCATTAGGGGAAAATGTATTAGGGATAAAGAAATCTCCTTTTATGCAATCTAATCTTAATTGAATATGTATAGTATCACTTGCCAAGCAACCATATTGATTACTCACTGATGCTTGATAAATAGAAGAGGATGCGGGGCTGACGCTCACCCTTGGACAATCTTGACAAATTATACCCTGTGGGCCATCCCATTGCACTTGCCCATCACCCCATTCTCCTGTTGCTGCTAAATCAACTGATTGCCCTGGCGTAATGGTCTGCCCAGTGCCAGCATCGATTGTTGGCTGTTCAAGTACTTCTACGGTAAGCGATGTTTCCACTAAGGCACCTCCACAAGTCACTGCTTGAATAGTATATGTAATAGTTTCTTCTGGTGAAGCCAATGGATTAGTGCAGCTTGTACAATCTAGGCCTATTGCAGGAGACCAATTTACCTCATCACTTCCAAAAACCTCTAATTCAATAGACTCCCCTTTACAGATAGAAACATCAGCGCCAAATAGTTCTATATTTGGCAATACCTCTACTTGATAGATAATAGTGCTATCACAGGCCGCTATTGTCTGAAAATTTAATATATAGGTACCCGCAGTTGATACTTGCTGATTACCTAGTGTAATCGTTTCGCCTTCACAGATTTGGATAGTTTCTTCTAATTCATAATGCGGTAATACATCTAAATTCAACTGGACCATACTATCACAGCCAGTTGCTGATGTAAAAGTGGCGGAGTAAATGCCAGCCTGCTCATAGGACAGGCCGGCAAATTCATAGTTTTCGCCATCACAGATGTACACTGTGATCTCTTCTTGGATGTTATCTAGCAGTACTAACTCTAAGTAGATGATGCTATCACAGCCATTTATTGATTGTAAATAAATTTCATAAACTCCTTCGTCGTCAAATGTCTGTCCATTCATTTCATAGCTAGTGCCTTCACAAATCTTCTCTAAGATTTGTGTTTCTTGAATTGGATGTACATCCAATACTAATTGAACAATGCTATCACAAGAATTCAATGCATTCAGCGTATCTTGGTAAATACCCTTTTCGGTATAAACTTGACCATTCCACTCATAAGTTTCTCCTTCACAAATTTCAGCTGAGGTCTCTCCCCAGACGGGTTCAATGACAGTAAGTTTTAATAGCACTGTACTATCGCAAGCTTCCGACGAAACGAATAAGTGACTATAATCTCCAGGCTCTGTCAGGTATTGATTGCCAAAAACCAGGGTATCTCCTCTACATATTTTCTCTTCTAGGTCTATATATAAACTAGGAATGGTACTTAAGCTAAGGTAGATGATACTATCACAACCATTTGAGCCTGATATTTTTTGAATATACTGACCCGCTTCTGTAAATATTTCGCCATTCAATTCATAGGTACCTCCCTCACAAAGATCTACTTCCAATTGTGTCATGCTTGGTTGAAGTACCTCTAATGAAAGGAAAATGGTGCTATCACAACCTGCCTCATTGGGTAAGATGATATGGTATTCCCCACTTTCGTCAAATGTTTCACCAAGTAGTTGAAGAGATTCTCCTGCACAAATCTGTACTGCTTGTGTAGAAGAACTATTGTCCAAGATATTTAGCGTAAGCGTCACTATACTATCACAGCCATTAGAAGCCACTAAGACTTGCTCAAAAGAACCAGACTGATCTAATTCTTGGTTAGCAAAAGTGTAAGTCTCCCCTACACAGATTTCTGCGTTCAATACTGTTGTGAAATGTTCCAATACATTTAGCGAAAGCGTAATCGTACTATCGCAACCAGTAGAGGCCATTGTTGTAAAATGGTATTCTCCTGCTTCCACATATTCCATACCATTAAAAAGGTAAGTTTCACCTTCGCAGATTGCTGATTCCGTAAAGCTAGTTTGTTGTGGCAAGAACTCTAAGTTTAGATTGATGGTACTATCACACCCCTGAGCAGTTGGAATAATATAAGTATAACTTCCAGCTTCATCATAGCTTTGGCCATCAATTTCTAGTGTTTGACCATCGCAAATTTCATAATTCAAGTTTACCTCTACATGCCAGGCCAACTGGAAAGTAGTATCTGTCAAATTATTGGTGTAATCACATTCTCTAATATTGGTTACTGGAAATAGCCCTCCATTGTCAACGGCATCCATTAGGTAGGGTAATTCCTGTTGGCCATCATCATTTACAACTGCAAAAATGCTTCCCTCATTTTCGGGTACGGAATAAAAGCTGGTATTTATTTCGATACATTCACCTTCCTCTAATCGATTTGAAATATGAATCGTATCAATGAGTGTTGAAGCTTCTGTAGTTGGGTTGCTCCAATAAAGCGCTACAGGAATTTTTTCAGGCAAGAAGTTTGCTCCTTGATTACAAATTTCAATACTTAATGCTACAGCTCCATCGCAGTTGACCTCTAGTTCATTCAATTGAATGATGGCATCAGGGGAAGTAATTACTAATGTGTCACTTTCTGGGTTGGTATTCACTTGTGCTAAAAAGTTGTTATACAAGGTATAATTTTCTGTCATTACTGCAGGGATTGTACCATCTTGGTTGACACAGCTTACATTGAATGCTTGTGTATTCCAAACCTTAGAAGCATTCCCCCATGGCAGAGAACCGGATTCATAAATATTTAGAGCACCGCGACAAGTGGCTACAATTTCTGCCTGATTATCATTGTCTATATCCCCAATGGTTGGATATTCCATTCCTGTGTAGCTTTCGCACAGCTCAAGGTCCCCTGAATCCAGCAGAATTAATGGTCCACTGGGGTAGCCATTAGTTGGTTCGCCTGAGCCTAGACCACTGAAGATACGCATTCGAGTTTCATCCCGATAGATGATTTCGTAGGTACCATTACCATCAAAGTCAAAAGAAGTAAGCTGCGTGTGGCCGGACTCGTCACTAGTTTCATCCAGCCAAATCACCTTATTAAAGCCCCCTGAGGTAACAATATCATCCATGGCAAAAACTTTATACACACAAGTCATTACCATTTCAGGATATTCATCTTCATCCATGTTAGAGATATTAATACGACTGCCATAAGTACCAGGATAATCAAACACACCGCCACCAAGCAGTTCATCGGTTTGTAAATCCCAGATCACAGCTTGCCCAATGGCGTCCCAGTGGCTGATTACCGCATCCACATCCCCATCTAAATCCATATCTGCGATCGATACATTTGCGAAATACCCCCAATCTACAGCTGATTGTTCGCGTACTACTATCCATTCTTCATTGATAAAATCATAGCGGTAAAGGTGGGTGCCGTAAATCAATTCCACATTTCCTTGGCCTTCTGGTGCTTGGCCAGGGTCAGCATCTGCTGTGTAAGCGAATAAGCCTTTAGCTTGGGTATCTAACAGCGGTAATTCATCTGGGTATACGTATCCAGTTACAGCATTCACCATATGCCCTTGATTTGGGATGAGTTCAGCTTGACCATCTTGATTGAGGTCAATAATATCCATGTGGGAGCGATCAGCAACAGATACATTTGGTCCTGTTTGCCATATCATTTGCATTTCACCTGTTTCTGCTTGGTATTCCCAGCGTTGGATACGTGAATTTGCTTCGATAAAAATATCTACGAAGCCATCTTGATCTACATCCCCTAAGACGGTACCTCCATCCTTGATAGATACATTACCTTGAACATTGACAAGATGTTCAACTTCACAATTGTTCGGATTAACGACAGCAAAGCCATCTGGTAAGTGTTCTAGAGTTACGACTACTTCTGTTTCACCATCGCCATCAATATCGGCAAATAGCGGCAGAGAGTAAGTAACGATTCCAGTATGCAAATACTGGCATTTCAGTACGGGTACAAAATCGTACTCATACTCAACAACATAAGATTCCTGGCAGTCTGTCGTGTCTTGATCAGATACCGGAGTAAAAGCTAGATTTGAATCGTTCCATACATCTCGTCTGTTATCAATCCCAGCCTGAACGCCATTTATACCTGCCAGAACTATGACCATCAAATAGATGATAGTTCGGATTACGGTTCTCATAATGCGTGACCTATTAGTAGTTTAATAGTAAGATAGAACTACTATCAACTCGGATTATTAAACAAACTTGTGTATTGTAACTGGGGGGTATGAAATGTGTAAACTTCCTTCATATTGACGTAATTTAGTGTTAATGAGCCACTAATAGTCAACGAAGTAATATTCTGGAAGAAAACTACCAACTTGTATTGAATTTAGTAGAGATCAAAAGAACATTAGTCCGCAAACAACTAGGCTCTTATTAATGCACCAAATTCGTTCTAAGAAGTGTATAGAAGCAGATAAGCTTCACTTAAATGGTATCATACCTACTGGGGAAGGCTAATTTAAGTATGTTTGCAAATGAAATACTTGAAGAATGATACTACTAGTATTCATTTATCAATTATGAGAATAATCATATTGATGCATACCTAACGCAAAATTGGGGATTTTTATTGGAAAAATCTTGTTTGATGGAGAAATAATTTCCATCAAACAAACGAAGAAACTGAATATCAATAATTTAAAGGCAGATATTTTTACTGCCTTTTTTCTGAAAGTATTAAAAAAGCATAAATACACATTAAAATATTTTTTGATATAATTCATACTTGCGTGCATTTCCTTTTCTATCTTCCAAAATTTCAAAAACATTTCCTTTAATCGTATGCGCGATATCGCCTGTTGGCAGATCATTGCAATCCAATCCAAATGGATCCTCTATCTCTTCTCCCAACAATTCTACGCCCAATAAGGCGAAGAAAATGAACATGACCAAAGGAACTGTAAGTAGTCCTAGCGTTGTAACCAAAGCAAAAGGTAATAACACGCCATAAGCAGTGATAAAAATCTTTAAAAAGACGGCATAAGAAAACGGGATGGGTGTTTTCTTAATACGTTCACACGCCCCCAAGATATCAAGTAAAGACTGGTGCTGTGCTTTGATATTGATGTAATCACCTTCATTGATATCTCCCCTACGATGTGCTTCTGCAATACGTTCAAAGATTTGAAGCGCAATATGATTTGGGATATGTCCTTTTGAGTTATACTCAGCAATATCCTCTTCACTGAGGTAGATCAATTTTTCTAGTTTTGTACCAGAACGAAGGTGTTCTACTAAAGCGATACAAAAATTAGAAATATGTTTAGCCATAAAATGGCGAACCTCCTTATCTTTTTCTGGAAACATGGTCTCTACGTAAATTGCCAAATTACGAGTATTATTTACTAGAGCGCCCCACTGCTTACGGGCTTCCCACCAACGATCATAAGCAGAATTCGTACGGAATACTAAGAAAATACTTAGAATTACCCCTAGTAATGAAAAAATGGAGGTATTCATAGAAATGTACTGCTCAAACTGAAAATAGCTGACAGAGATACAAATGATTGCAGCGTAGACACCAATGGCGATAACGGAGCGAAAAATACGAACCATGGTCCAGCTTTTCGCTAAATGCGAAACATCGCCAAACCAATTATCATTAGTTTTGTAATATATCATAAGAAGTAATATTGGTTAGGATGGAAAATGAATTTACCCCATGCCTAATTAAAATAAAAATTGTTGGTTCCAATTCCTCCTTTGAAGGATTGAATAAGGACACCTTCTTCAGTATATTCGAAAATATTAGATTTTTGTTGAAAATCAATGGCATCTGACACCCAAAGATGACCGTCCACTGGATTTATGCCCAATCCATAAAAATCACGCCCATTTTCCTCTATAATTTTCGTCAAATTACCTGTCCCAATCTCTAGGCTAAATACTCCTTTTTTTGTAAAGTATAGCTTACCATTAGGATGCATGAGCATTCTTGGTGCAAAATTAAAATCAAAATCTTCGAAGGATACTACAGTATTCACCTCTCTTGTCTGAATATTCATACGAATAATTCCTCCTTTGACATCTGTATTTGGATGGCCCTTACAATAAACATATAAAAAGTCATTATCCAGGAGCATGGCTACCTGATCGACTCCTATTGCTACACTATCTGCTACAGAGTTGAAATAACTATCTATAGTATAAATATAGGGACTGGGTTCATCTTGATAAAACCAAGGCATAGCCACCCAAATCTCTGTTCCCACATCCACCATTTGTTCGGTCCAGCCAGGCATGGGTATGGTGCCTTGGATTGTAAAATCAACCAAGTTTACTACTGAGATGCCATCTGCATATAGGTCACTAACATAAGCTTTTTCATCATCTATCTTCATAAAGTATCTAGGAGAAGTTAGGCCTTCGATCTGAGCGACACTTTCCATATTCTTGGCATTAACCACCTCTATCTTAGAAGAATTATTGAGAACTAGATAAGCAATATCTCCACTAATATACATGCTTTGAAAAACATCACCAAGAGAACGGTTATTGGTAGATCGGAAAATATTCTCTTGAAGTTCTTGATTTTCTAAATCAAAAAAAGAAAGGGAAGCATTACCGTTATTAAACTGTCCTTCGCTAATAATAAATACGCCATTTTCAAAGTTGGAAGAATTATCAGTATGATGGGGTACTGTATCATCCTGACAGGCAGAGAAGAGCAAAATGGCCCATACCAAAAAGGTTATTTGACGATAAAAGGCTTGATCCAACATTGATCGCTTGATTTTAAATGAAGAACATATATTCCTGAGTGAAAGTTGGAAAGATCAAGTTCCATAGCCCTATTTCCTGAGAAATAATTTTCTTGCCTAAATAATATGCGACCATTTAGATCAACAATTTGCAATGATTTGATATTCAGGTTTCCCCAATTTACTTGCAAAAACTGCGAAGAAGCAACAGGATTAGGAGTTAGAAATATGTTATCTGCATCCGATTCCACGAAAGTGGAAGTATTCATTTGTTGATGGATAACACCTACCGCATCTAAATCAAAGCCTGAAGAAGGGAATGGTGTAGGAAAAGGGTCATTGATTTTTCGGCCTTCTGCATCCCTGCTTGCCCATTCATCTGCCAGGCTCCCTACCACATCTATGATTTTTACGTGCGTGATATTTTCGATATCTAGGTTTTCTTCATCAGCCAATTCGGATAGATCAAAAGGTACTCCATAACCTGACTCATACTTCCCTGCCAAATTATGCAGCTTAGTGGGATCAAGCGTTCCAAAACTACCTATGGAAGTAGTCGTATCCGTTAAAGAAATTGCTGGGAAGCGCACAAAATGCTGTCCATCTGAACTCACTTCCACAAAAGCTAGTTCCAAGAAATACTCTGGCCCTACGGCAAATCCATTCTCAAAAACGACAAAATCCCAAGCTTCTCCATCACGAATGGGTGAGTCAAATTCAAGAATAGCAACACCTCCATCCCCTAAGCTAATACCGACACCATCGGACATGCTTAAAGCTTCATCTAAAGTACCAATACTTGGAAAACCTGATTCCGGATCATTAATTTGTACCATTCCTAATTCTAATGTCCCGGAAGTAGCCCATGCTTGGATGATTGGATCTTCTGCAGAGATAGCTGTAGAACCATCCATATTAGCACCGGGAGGGAATTGTGCAAAGCAGGAAACAGAGGTAAAAAGAGAAAAGAAAAAAAGTATTGATTTCTTCATTGCTCGAATTTTAAGGAATAGGGAAGCGCTATGCTGCTTCCCTATTCTATAAATTTACTGTTTAATAAACTTTTTCGTAACTAGTTGTTGGCCGTTAGTCCAACGCAGGAAATAAAGTCCTGAAGGATGTTTAGCAACATCTAGAGTTATTGATGTCGTTTGAACAGACAAAGTCTCTAATACTCGGCCATGTTGATCCATCAATTGAAGCATTCCTCCATTGAGCTTTTCAAGATTAATCATTAAAATATCCCTTACTGGATTTGGCGAAAGCTGAATAGTTTGTTCCTCTTTTTGTACATCTAAGGTGTTTACGATTTGCTCTAATTCAATATCATCAATACAGAAAAATAGAGGTGTATTGATACCAAAGGATCCTACATCAGAAGAAGACAAGACGAAAGCGATAGTATCCGCAGCATTTAAAGATGTAGCTGAAACATCGATAAACTCCCACGTATCAATAATATAATCTTGGCTATTATCTTCAAAGCGGTAATCTGCCAAATAGAATTCTACACTATCCTGATTCAATACGATACCATTATTGTAAGGATAGATCGTTAATTTAAAGAAGTCTGGATCATCACCACTTTCCCCACCAAATTTTTTTGAAAAGGCATTACCGTTTTCTATAGTTTCATACGCATAGGTACTATTGGTGATATAAAAACCTGTAAAACCGTATCCTGGGGAGTGAGCGATTGTTGCAGCTTGCTGGCCGACGGCATAATTAGAGCTTCCATCATTTCCAGAGGCAGTTTTTGCACCATAAAGATTAGAAAAATCACCTGTCACGCTGTCTACGACGCTTGAGATAGCCCATCCCCCTATCCAGAATCCACCATAGTTAGGATCTACGAAGAAAGAGTTAGGGAAAGTACAAACACCACTTTCAAATTGTCCTTCTCCATTTTCACCATTTAAAAATGAATTAGCAGATAAGTCAATATCCTCAAAATCCACAAAAGATTGTGCAATACAGGATATAGATAATAACAACATCAAAAAAGTAAATACTTGCTTCATAATTTTTATAAATTTATTTGAATTCCTATTTCGTAATTACGACCTAGCATAGGGCGTTGTGCAACGACCTCATAATCTAGGTTCCAGAGGTTATTCACCGCAAATCGGAAGCGGAAGCACTTCCATGTTTTTGCCCATTGAATATTGCTTAGGAAAAAGCTAGGTAGATCAAGAGAGTGATCAATCGTTGTATACACTTTACCGGTATATAATAGTTGATACTGAAATCTCCACTTTTGGTATAAAAGCTGCACATGTGCACGACCTTGCCACTTTGGAGTATAAATCAATTGTAATCCTTTACTCTCATCCCCTTCTCTCACACTTCTCAAGTTTCGAGCACGTAGCCATTGACCAAACAAGTCTACTTCAGCAACTAGATTCCCTATTTTTTGACTTCCATTTAGTTGTAATTCACTACCTAAGACACCTACTGTTTGCACATTTTTTGGGGTGAAGTTTGGTCCATTGGGTAGCCAAATAATCCAATCCTCTACTCGTTTGTGAAATAGATTAGCGCTCAATTCCCAACTTTGATTTATATCCCAATTCATCCCTAATTCTTGACCCCAACCATTTTCAGGGGCAAGGTTTGGATCGCCTGTCGGCCAATACCAATCATTAAAAGTGGGCAATCGAAAAAATCGACTTACATTAGCGTACAAGCTTATTGGTTGGCTCGCCAAGAAGCTAAAGCGCAGTTCTGGTGTAAATGGTACCAGCTGATCATCGACCACTTCTTGTCGTGTATCTATTTGTATTTTCCATTTGGGATGTATGAGGTATTGGTAAGATGCAAAGAGCACATATTGACTACGTGTTGGTTCAAAAAGGTAATTATTAGAAATAGCCTTTGTAAAAAGATATTTGATATCTAAGAGCAGCTTATGTTTTTCTTTCCAATTGAACTGCCAGTTAGCATCTAATTGAAACACTTGTGTTTTACTGTCTGAATAAATTTCTGCGATGGAATCTTCATAGATTAGATCTTCATCGACAAAAGATAGTTGAATTTGTTGCACGAAATGGTCAGCGAGGTATTTCCATTCTATTTGTGCACGCAATGCTCGATCGTTTTGAGTTGCGACACTCCTTCCTTGAAATCGAGTAGGAGGTAATTCTCTATCATTATTTTGCCACCATAATCTACTATTCAATATATGTTTTAGATGTATTTTCCAAGTATTTTCTTGCAGTAGACCATATTGTATATTTGCCGAATGCGGCAGAAGATCTTTTTCCCCATTAGCATTTAGATATGGAAAATTATTCTTAGCAGATTGAAAAAACAGTCGGGTGGTGTTCGCGTATTGGCTTGTTCCTTTTACCCATTTCAGTCCTGTAAAATAATTGCTATAACTTCCCCAGCTCAAATCTATTTTAGTACAATCCTTTTCTTGAAGAGATGATGTATTATTCAGTTCTAGGCTTCCGCCGATAGCACCACTTCCTGCTGCTGCTCCATTAGATCCTGCCACCATTGCTATTTCATCAAAGAAGAAGGTAGGTAAGAGGGCAAAATCGACTTGCCCTAGGATTGGACTTTGTAGCGGTAAGCCATTCCAAAGCACAGCAGTATGCACTGCGGATCCACCTCGAATAGAAGTAGTCGCTAAGCGAGCTGGTCCATAGTTTTTCACGTAAGTGGAAGAGAATGTTTGAAGCGTTTGTGCAAGGCTTTGATTCCTTAGTAAGCTTTTATCTTCTTTGGATAGCTGCTGTTTTGCTTTTGCAAATTCCATATTTTGAAGAGGGCTGGCATTGATTTGGACTGCAGGGAGACTCAACAAGGTATCTGCTATTCCGTTTTGTGCAAACGTAAAAGTGGAAGAAGAAAGAAGAAGAAGAAAACAGCTGATTTGCCTCATCAACATTCATTTCGGATTTGTCGGAAATGAGGCAAAAGGAAGGAACAGGGCAAAGTGATGCACTTCTATGAAAGGAAATTCATTTGATACTTTGTCCGACTTTTCCCTTTTCTACCTTTATTCCCGAAAGTAAAAAAGAATATCATCTTGGGCAGGTCTTCTGACTTGTTTCCCTTTTTATCGCCTTCCCGATTACTCAGTGGCTCTTTGATAAAAAGTTGAATAGAAATTTACAGCTGCGGGTACAGTTCCTGATTTTCACAGGATTCCCTTTTAAAAATAGCTAGGATGTAAATATGTTAGCTATTTACCGAAGTTGATGATGCAAAGGTAGGCAAAAAAGGTTTAAAAATATTTTTTGTCTGCATAAATCGATTAGCAGTTCTTTTCGAGCTAAGTAGATTTAATTCAGCTCCTTTGGAGGTACTATGATAGCACCTCCAAAGGTTTTGTGCTCATTTAAATCGAACGCGAGTATATCAACTAATTTTAACTCTAAAAAGCAGTTTGTATAATACGGGTACAAATAATAAGGTAATGATCGTAGCAAATAGGAGGCCAATCATAATAGCCACAGCCATGGGTTCCCAAAGGGCTCCCCCCCCTAAATAGAGCGGAATGAGACCGAGTGTTGTCGTGAATGTTGTCAATAAAATTGGGCGAAAACGCTGGCGAGCAGCTTCAACAATAGCATCATACTCTGATCGATTAAAATCTTCTATTTCGATCTTTATTCGATCGATTAGTACGATGGCATTATTGATCACAATACCTGCAAGAGAGATCACCCCCATAAAGGCCATGAATCCGAAAAAAGATCGGAATATCAATAAACCGAAAATGACGCCTATAATTCCTAAGGGGATGGTTAAAAGGACGATTGCTGTTTTTCTGAATGAATTAAATTGCAGCACTAATAACAAGAGGATGATAAAACCTGCAATTGGTAGTTGATCGCCCACTGCGCTCATCGCGTCGCTGCTTTGCTCTGACTCCCCCCCCAGTGAATAGCTATATCCTGCTGGTAATTCTTTAGCATATTCTTGTAACCAAGGCTTAATAGAAGCTGTAAGTTCAGCTGCGGTGACCCCTTCTACTGCATCACAGCTAACGGTAACTGTTTTGAAAAGATTCCTTCTTAGAATCTTTGCATTTTGCCACTGCGGCTTTACATCAGCAACCTGTTGTAACGGCACACTTACTCCTGAGTTTTGAGCAAATAAATTGATACCATTTAATTCTCGCACATCGATATTTTGGCTATTTTGGGTACGCATCACAATTGGAATATTCTCATCTCCTTCTCGGTAAGAGCCAGAGTTAAAGCCATCCAGCGTTGTTTGTAAAGACACTGCAATATCCTGGTTGGTCAAACCGGCTCTATTTGCGTTATCCTGATCGATATCAATCACAAATTTCTTAATCTGCATTCCCCAATTATCAGATATATTTTGAGTAGATGGGATAGTGATGAGTTTTTCTTTGATCTTTTCAGATATTGCAATTAACTGCTGAGTAGAATCACCTGAGACTCTGATTTCTACATCTTTTCCACCTGCGCCACCGCCAGATAATGGTGCAACTCTTACATTAGCATTAGGCAATTGCTCAAAGCAAAACTGCTCTAACCTCCTAATTACGTAGTTGTTGTCTTCAAACGAAGAGGTATTCAGCAGAAGATGACCATATCCTGAATTCGCCTCTCCTGCTTGGTAACCTAAATCATAAGAAGAAGGGCCCTCGGCAATGAAGGTAGACCAATCCGTAATTCCTTGATCTCTCTGTTCGTTGATCAATAATTCTTGCCGAATGAAGTCTTCGATTAGCGTAATGCTTGCTTCTGTTTCTTCTATTTTAGTTCCTAGGGGAAGGTTGAGATCCAGAGTGACTAGATTTCTATCACTATCTGGAAAGAAAATAAAAGGAATATAAGCAAATAAGCTTAAGCTAAAAATGAACAACACTACAATCCCGGCTGTAAATAGTAGCGGCACCTTCATAATTTGCTCTAAGAGTTGCTTATAGCTTTCTGCCATTCGATCGAAAGTAGAAGGTTTACTATCTACTTCCTTTTTATTTATCTTAATAAATTGTGCTCCTAAGAATGGAATCATTGTCATGGCCAAAATCCAAGAACACAATAGGGTAATAGTGATAACCGAAAACAGTGGTCCCATCATTTCTCCCATTATATTTTCTGCGAGGAAGAATGCTAAGAAAGCGGCGGAGGTTGTCAAGGAAGAAACTAAAAGTGGTGCAAATAACTCGCCACAAGCTGCTATTGCAGCATCAAAAGCAGAGAGTCCCTCTTCCATTTTTACCATAATGGATTCAGAAACTACAATCGCATTATCTACTAATAAGCCTAAGGCCATAATCAATGCTGCTAATGAAACTTGGTTTAATCCGATATCCAATAAGCCCATAATCCAAAGGCCCATGATCATAGCCATAGGAATCAAGCTAGCCACTACAAGACCAGTTCTCAAGCCTAAAAATAATAGCATAACTACTAGAACAATTCCCACAGATTGAAGTACATTATTCAGAAAATCACTCACCTTAGTATCCACATATCGGTCTTGGCCTGCCATTCTCGAGAGCTTCAAACCAAAAGGTAAGCGGCTGTTATAAACCTCCACTTTTTCATCAATAACTTTCCCTAATTTAATCAGGTTGGCCCCTTCTTTTAGTGCTACAGCTATTGCAACTCCTGCATTTCCATTAATTTTTACAATTTTTTCTTTTGGCGTTTTATAATCTCTTGAAATAGTTGCAATATCTCCTAAAGGGATCGTATTTCCATTAGGGAGTGAGATCAAAGTTTTTGCCAGATCATCGATGGATTCAAAGTTACCGCTAGGTTCAAGAGCAATTCTTTTGTCCTCTAGACTGACTTTGCCTCCAGAATAAACGATGTTAGTGGCGGCCAAAATACTTTGTAAGCGAGAAGCAGAGAGTCCTAGTTCACCTAGACGTGCATTATCAAATTCTACATAAATTTCTTGGGGGAGTATACCTTTGAGTTCAACTTCAGCTGCATCATCCAATTTGACTAAATCGTCTCTTATACTTTCTGCATAGCCCTTCATTTCAGCATTAGAGAAGCCATCACCCTCTAGCCCTAACATAATTCCATATACTGTACCGAAGCCATCATCATTTATAGTAGGTGGAAAGCTTCCAGATGGAAGCTGATTTTGAATAGCTTCCACTTTTCGTCTAAGGCGATCCCAAACGATTTGTAAATCTTCTTTATCAACATCTGCCGTTAGGCTAACTATTACGACAGATAAGCCCGTTCTACTTTCGCTAGTCACATCATATAATTCAGGTAATTCCTGAGCAACCTCTTCTATTTTTTTAGTAATTAATTGCTCTACCCTATCAGGGGAGGCCCCAGGGAATTGCGTCACTATGGAAGCCACTCTAATAGTATAAGGAGGCATACTATCTCGCGAAAGCGAGCCATAGCTGACAAGTCCAAGTATAAGAATAACCCCTAAAATCATTATGGTAACCCTTGAGTTACTCAAGGCTAATTTTGTGATATTCATAATTTAATCTTTTGGAATGATTTAAGTAATTAGGCTAGAACCTGCCTGCCGGCAGGCAGGAATTGGTATAAAAAAATTCAGCCAAAGGCAGACAAGTTTTAGCGTCCCTTCAGAAATCATGCGTAACTTTGATATTTTCAGTTTCTTATAATTTTCGAGGGGACAATTTTATTATACAAGCAATTTTGACTAGCCGCTTAAAAATCTCATTATCGACGCTGCTCGATCTACTCCATGAGTTTTACTTGCATTCCAGCTATTAATGTCTGTAAGCCAGATGTAGCAACAATATCGCCCGCTTTTAGTCCTTGCTCTAATTCAAATCCTTGACCACCTAATTCTCCTATTTCAATAGCTTGTCTTTCCACTATATAATAATTGTCATTGGGTTTTAGAAGAAATACGAATTTGCCTTTTGTATCTTGTGATACTGCTGCTACAGGTACTACCAATTTTCTGCTATCAGATTTTGAAATTCGCGTAAATTTAAAATTTACCCTAGCTGCCATACCTGGACGAATAGCATCAGATGCATTTTCGATTTGGATGATCACTGGATAAGTAGACCCCCCATTATTGCTATAACCTACTTCGGATACAGTACCTACGAAGCCTTGTTCTGTTAAGGCGGAGAAATAAATATCTACTCTTTGGCCTTTTTTCACTTTCGCAATCACGCCTTCTGGCAAACCAACAGAGACTTCTGGTTTATCTTCTGAATTCAAGGTAGCAATCGGGTTACCTGCAACGACAAACTCATTTTCCTCTGCATTTAGTGCAGTGATGACGCCATCAAATGGAGCTGTTAAGCGAGAATAAGAAACTTGATTACGAGAAGCTTCTAATTGTTTTTCACTAGCTCCTGCTTGTGCTTTAGCTGCTTGGAAGGAGGCTTCTGTGGTTTCTAATGCAGATTTAGCTTGTTCGAAATCACTTAGTGAAACGCTATTATTTTCATACAACTTCTCAATTCTTTCATAAGTTGCTTTTGCATTTAACAACTGGCTTTCTGCACTTTTAATTTGTGTTTGAGCACTCAACAAACTACTTGTGGATTGTTCTGCTTGAATTTGATAATCTGTTGCGTCGATTCTGGCTAATAATTGCCCTTTACGAACCTTATCGCCTACTTTAACCAGTAGTTGGTTCAGATTACCATTGACTTTAAAGCTAAGTTTAGTTTCTTTACTAGATTGAACAGCACCTGAATATTCCTGTCCAATATCACTTCCAACAGCTACGATTGTACTGTACTTGATGGGTTTGATTGGACGAATTAATTCTTTTTTTTCTTCATCCTTGCCACAGGCTATTAATAGAATTGTTGTAAGAAGGATGAGGATATATTTATTGATAATTGCGTTTTTCATATGTTTTAAATTTTCTACAAGCTCTGGAATCACTTCGGTCTTTAGGCTCGCATAGTATCCATTAATCATTTGCTGTTTGACAACAATACTTATTACTAAAGGTCAAACTCGTTTCATGTTGATTGATTACAAAAGGACTATTCCCTTTGTATTAATATTGTTATTTTTTTAGAAGAAATTGATTACTTTCTTGAAAGAATTGATTGCGTTCCTCTTCCGAAGCTAAGAAATAGAAAAACCCAATAGAGCGTTCAAGATTCAGGAACTCAAGGATAAAGGTATATAATGCATTGATTGCATTCAGCTCTGTTTGTAGATTGCTATTTTGCGCATCAATTAGCGCAGTAATATTCACCTGGCCTTGATTATAAGCATCTTGAACAATTTGAAAGTTTTTATTAGCTGCTTGAGCTGCTTGGAACGATAGTCCAATTCTTGTAAAAGCCACATAGATATTCTCCATGTTTGATCGGGTCCTCAGTTCTAGCTGATTTTGAACATTTTGCTTTGTTGCACCCAATTGCTGTAGTTGCAATTCTGATTGATCTAGTAATCTTCTTCTGGCATTACCCTGAAAGATTGGATAACTTAATCCCACTCCAATATTCCAAGTAGTTACATTATCTAATTCGGTAAAGACCTCTGGCACCTTAGATTTACCTAATACCCTATTCATAGAGCCGTTCAGTGCTATTGATGGAAGATAAAAGGCCCTTTCACGCGATCGTTTTAAACGTTCAGAAGCCGCGATATTTGCCTCCAATCGTTTCATACTTGGTAATTTATCTTTTGAGAAGTTAACTAAGAACGAAGTGTATCGCTCTAACTGTCCATAATCATTAATTTGGTCCAACCTCCCATCAGTAATCAATAGTAGTTGATCTTCGAGGCGTTCGTCCGTTACGCTAAACGGCTCATTAATAGGACGATTGAGCAATTGATTCAACCTAAATTTAGCTTGTTTTACAGAGGCTACTGCAACATTTAGTTGAATATTCGTATTGGCCAATTCTGCCTCCCAACGATACAAATCTGAAGCACCAACATATCCTAATGCATTTTTGGATTTAGAGATGTTGTAGTTTTCTTTAGTTACTTCAACATTCTTTTGTTGGATACTAAGATTTGTTTTTGCTTGAAGTATATTTAAGTAACTTTCAGCTACTTCAATGATGATGTCCAATTGAGTTTGTTGTAAATCATACTCAGCCCCCTTAGCTAGGATTTTCTGGATAGCGATATTAGCTAAGATAGGTTCGGAGAAAATCACCTGAGAAACATTCGCTGAGCCAAGCCAATTGATTTCACCTTGTGCTCCTTGATAGCTCAAAGCTGTAATATCATCAACCACTAATAAAGATGCAGAGACATCAAGCTGAGGCAGCTGATCCGCTAGCGCAACGCCGATCTCATTATTCTGTATATCACGATCATAGCGTGACACAAGGATATCTAAGTTGGTACGAAGTGCTTCTGCAATAGCGGTACGAAGTGATAATTTTCGGTCCTCATTATCTTCTAACAGATTAATCACCGTTGACTTAGCAATCATTTCAAAATCTGGATAGACACCAATTTTTCTGGCGGCATCCATATTCAGATAAAGATTTTCGTTATAGGTATCGATCTCCACACCTATGCTACCGGCATCCTTTCCTTCTAAAATTTTAAGCGTATTTAATGCAATTCTACGAGGGATAAGGCTAAAGTTTTGAGCAGTCTCATAACCCATAAGCGCCCCAAAATAGATATAGTCATCTCCCAATAAACTTGCTGATGGTATTTTTTGGTCATTAATAATATCAAATACTCTTTTTATTTCATCATCTGTTTTACCAGAGACAGGAAAGACATATACAGCATCTGTATCTTCAGCAAAAGTAGTCTGGCCACTTATAATATTGTCCATTAAGTATAGGTCGATATTGATTTCCGATGCCTCTAGATTAATTCGAACGAGATTTTCTAGTAAATCACGCCCTTCTTCACCAAAATCGGTTTCATAAACAATGGCTAATTCTTTAAAAGGTCTTACCTGATACAGCGCACTTAAATCCCTCGCTATATTGAATGGAGATTCGATATATACCAAATTAGCGACACCTGATGTTCCCTCATTTGTCTTGGGGTAATCTGCCAATTTGGAGTCCATTACAATGGCAAGAATTGTTGGCTTTTCAAATTCTTGGCTTTTCGCAATAATTTGGGAACTTATGAGACCTAAGGAGACAACGATGTCATTATCTTGATAAGCCTGATAGATGTTACTAAGCATAATGGAGGGTTCATCCTGTCCATCGTATCGCTTAAAGCTTAAATCATATCGATACTGAAGTAGTTGATTTAATTCTGCTTTAACATTTTCTTCAAAATTTTTTAAAACACCTGTTACTCTTGTTTGGTCGAAAATGAGCCCTACTTTTACAGTTTCTTGGGCATTTAGGCTTACAACCAAAAAAAGAAAAAGGAAGACGAGTAGTTTATTCATGTAAATAGGTTTGTTTTTGTCTCTCATTGCAGTGGTATAAATTACTAAATTTAGGGGATTTCAAAAAATTGAGTGGGTAAACTTTTTAGGTATTTGGAGTTTGCGAAGCAATTATGCGTGGGTGAAACCAAAAAACAAAGATTATCGTCTTTATTTTTATGTTTTGGATAAGGCTTTATTGATTGCACACTACCCTTTTGGGATAAGCGTAAAATCAATAAGTGACCAGAACGTATCCATTGAAGAACTTACTTTTCTTTATCTAATTTTTTGATGCTGAAAATACTTTGCCCAATAGGCGTGATGGTTAATTCTCGCTCCCCTTCCTTTACATAAAATAAATAGAGGCTATTTTGACTAATCATTCTTACACGAGCTGAATCTTGATTATTATAGACTAATATGTGGTTGGATTTTAATTCCCCATTTTTCATTCTTGAGGACAATTTATCTCCAGAGCCCATTCCAAAACCAATCAACATAGAGAAAAGCATAAGCGCCATTAAAAAAAAGAAGCCTACGGTAGAAGCAGGCTTTTTCAACTGCTTTTCTACCTTTTCTACATTCGTTATTTTTTGATACCAATTGGTATGCTTGTAACGATTATGCACCCAAGGATTCCAAAACCGAATAAAATAATAGAAGGCCACCGTCATGACTACCAAAATAGCGAGCAAAATAAGGTTCTCTGTTAAAAGTGAGATAGGATAGATTAGGACATCCAATATACTCGAATAACGTAAGATATTGATATCAAAAAAACGGAAGAAAATCGCCTCGCTAATTATTCCCAAAATCAGTAAATAGATATATCCTAAAGAAAAAATCTCCTGAACGCCAATTTCTTTTGAATCAAATGCTTTCATAGTTTATGTTTGGTTTAAGCTATTAGGCTACAAATTGATTTGCTTTACTTACTTTGAGTCCCTTCCCTTTTATCTTTTCATAAAAAAGGGGTTCATCTAATTTGACATCTATTTACTACATTTAAATTTAACCTTGTCAACTAGCGGCTTGAACAAGGAAGGGTACTGAATTCAAGCTGCATATTATTACGAAAATGGTTAATCATACCAAAAGTTTTCGGAAGCAGCTAAGCCCATTTTTGTAGGCTTTACTCATAGCTACCCCAAGAGGCAATGCTTTTTTTAGCTATGTAAGTATTTGCAGTTTTGCAAACTTGAGCATAATTCTTCTATTAGGATGATCAATTCCATCGAAGTAGATCGTTGCAATTCGATTAGCTGCTCCACCATCAATGCTTTTCACAACACCTTCCCCAAATTTTAAATGTAATACCTTCTGCCCTGCTTTGATTTCAGAGGAAGGGCTTGGTTGGAAAGTAGTGGGATCTATTTTGAAACTACTCGTTTTCTTTTTAAAGGCACCACTTACTTTCGACCGTACTGCCCCTCCAGAATCAGAGGACGATCTGCGTGAACTTGTTTTATTCGCATTCGCTAAATGTTTATCAGGTATCTCGCTCAAAAAGCGGCTAGGTTCATTGTACCGCATTTTGCCAAAGCGATAACGGCTATTCGCGTAAGAAAGCGTCAATAATTGCTCTGCTCTAGTAATGGCTACATAAAAGAGGCGTCTTTCTTCATCCAAGCCATCTAGAGAGTCCATTGACATAAAAGAAGGGAATAAATCTTCCTCCAATCCTACAACAAAAATGGATTTAAACTCCAGACCTTTTGCCGCATGGACAGACATAAGCGTTACATAATCACCATCTTTGTCTTTATCATCTGAATCCGTCAATAAGGCGATATTCTGCAGGTAAGTCGCAAGCGACTTGTCTGGTAGAGTATCCACATCAATCACGGTATCATCCTCTACAAATGCCTTGATGCCGTCCAGTAGGGCATTAAAGTTTTCTATTCGTCCCAAGCCCTCTACCGTATTATCTGCTTTAAGCAAATCCAATAAGCCAGACTGTTTGGCCATATAAGCGGCTACTTCATAAGCATTAGCTGTTGCAGCTTTATGTGCCGCTTTTTTTACCATATCGACAAATTCATTGATCGATTGCTTAGCTCTTTTTCCTACCTCGGCTTCTGGCAAGCTTTGCCACAGCGTTTGGCCTTTTGCAGCAGCTTGCCCTGATACTTTATCAATAGATGATTGCCCAATTCCCCTTTTCGGGAAATTGATTACGCGTCGTAGTGCTTCTTCATCTTTTGGATTGACGACCAAACGTAGATAAGCAATTAAATCTTTGATTTCCTTTCTTTGATAGAAGGAAAGTCCACCAAAGATTTTATAGGATACATTATAGCGACGCAGGTATTCCTCAAAAATTCTTGATTGGGAGTTTGTTCGGTACAAAATAGCGATATCGCTATTTTGTAGATGCATTCTATTTTTTTGTTCAATGATGGTATCCGCTACTCTTTTCCCTTCCTCACTATCGGTCATTGCTTTAATCATGGAGATCGGCGAGCCTCCTCCTTTATCTGACCAAATTTTCTTTTGAATTTGGCGACGATTATTCATAATGACTTCATTCGCTGCTTGGACGATATGATCAGTAGAACGATAGTTTTGTTCAAGTTTAAAAACTTGAATCCCATGTGGTTTAAAGTCTTGTTCAAAATCTAGGATATTCTGAATGGTTGCCCCACGAAAAGCGTAAATACTTTGCGCATCATCGCCCACTACGCAAATATTGCGATCGCTTTTATCATAGTTGACCAACTTGCGAATAATAGCATACTGCAACTGGTTGGTATCCTGAAACTCATCGACCAATAAGTACTTGAATTTTTCTCTATATTTTCCTAAAACATCATCTGGATTGCGCTGAAACAACTCAAATAGGCGATACAATAAATCATCAAAATCCATGGCTCCAGCTTGCTTGCACTTTGCAGTATAAGCAGCATAAATTTTATGCAAATGTGGACGCTTTGACATTCGATCTTGCTGCATCAACTCTTCATTTTTTGCATAGAGAATTGGTGTGATCAAATTACTCTTTGCAGAAGAAATTCTGGAGCGAATAGCATTAGCATTGTAAGTATTTTTATCAAGGTTCATGTCCTTGATAATTTTAGTTATTACACTTTTGGTATCATCTGAATCATAGATGGTAAAATTAGATGGATAACCAATTTTATCTGCTTCTACCCTCAGGATGCGAGCAAAAATCGAGTGGAAAGTCCCAGCCCAAACTTGGTTAGCCCGATCACCGACTACTTTACCGATTCGCTCTTTCATTTCGCGAGCAGCTTTGTTGGTAAAAGTGAGGGTAAGAATCTGCCAAGGTGGAATTCCTTTTTCAATCAAGTAAGCAATTCTAAAGGTCAGTACTCTAGTTTTTCCTGACCCTGGCCCTGCTACGACCAAAACAGGTCCTTCTGTGGCCGTCACTGCATTTTTCTGAACATCATTAAGCTGATCTAAATAAGCGCTATGTGGAGTTTCCATTTAGTTATTTAAATTTTCTTCCTCTAATGCTTCCCAATATTCTACTGCTCTCCTAGTATGAGGTATACAAATAGACCCACCTACCAAATTGGCGATGGAGAAGACCTCAAAGACTTGTTCTTTGGTTACTCCAAGGTCATAACATTTACCTAAGTGATAAGCTATACAATCATCACAACGCAAGACCATGGACGCCACTAATCCAAGCAGCTCCTTTGTTTTTTTATCCAAAGCACCATCTTGATAAGCCTTGGTATCGAGATTAAAAAATCGTTTTAAAACAAGATTATTTTGATCTAAGATCTTTTCATTCATTTTAGCGCGATAAGCGTTAAATTCTTCTACTTTTGACATCGTATAAAACGGTTTTTAGTACACTTCATTTTTATTTTATACTAAGCTCATAAAAGTACACAAAAAACACTGCCAGACAAAAGTATAATAACGATTAGCGAAGCATTAATCTTTGGAAGGACTCTCTATCCGCTATTCGTAAAATATACATTCCACTTTGCAAAGCTGACAAATCCAACATGGATTCCTGTTCTTCCAAAATCACTCGATTCATTAATTGCCCTAGTGCATTATATATTTGCAAAGTGGTACCCTTTGAAAAATTGTGCTGAATACTTATCCGTCCATTGCTAGGGTTTGGGAAAATGGTAAAACCTGATCTTGATACATTTAAAGAAGTAATATTGCTATATTCTATTTTACCATCATAGTCCTGTTGCTGAATACGATAATAATTGACCCCGTCTACAGGATTGTTATGGACAAAAGAAAAGGTTTTCTCTTGGGCTAAGGTACCATCCCCTTCTATCCATCCGATTAATTCGAATGATTGGCCATCTTTAGAAAATTCAACTCCAAAACCTTTATTGTTCATTTGCGCGGCCACGGACCAAGAGAGCAGCACTGTTTCTCTTAACTGCTCTGCTTGCAAAGGAGCAGACCATACGACAGGAAAAATAGCTTGGATGTTTATTTTTGCAGCAAGCGTATCCCAACTAAGATTATCATTTTCTACATAAAGTCTTACATCGTAGGAATTCGTATTGGTATAAGAATGAAGTGGGTTTTGTAAGGTGGAGGTCGTTCCATCACCAAAATTCCATAACCAAGATAAAGCACCTATGGTGTTGTCTGTAAATTGAACATCTAAATTATTGACTGAAAAGCTAAAATTGGCTATTGGTTTATGCCTTTTCCAAAGGAATTGCTCCGAACGATGAACGATTATATCCCAGAAGCTATTTGGTCCTGAGCTATTTGCCCAATTGCCATTAGAGGTACCATAAAACTCGTGCCCTACCCCACTAATAAAATAGGTTTCTTTTTCGGTAAGCCCCAATATATCTAATCGATCGTTAATAAGGTTGCTACCTTCGACCTCTGGAATTAGGGGGTATCCAAACGGGTTACCTTCATTAAAAGGTACCGTTCCATCTTCACTACCATGCACTAAAAAAACAGCTTCGTCATTATCTGATGTGATCAAGTCTACTTCTTGAACCGCCCCCCAAAGGCCAATAATAGCGTCTGGCTCCCCATTTTCATTTAGATAATCTCCGATATCGTAAGCCCCCAAATCTGGCGCAGTCGTTCCAAAAGGAAAGATGATATTCGAGTAGTTATAAGCACCTGCCTCTTGTGGTTTTTCTGTAGGATCATCCATATAAATGCTGTGCAAAGCAATAAAAGACCCCGCACTACTACCCAGCATATAGATTTTGTCTTTATCAATACCATAAGTGCTAGCATTAGCACGTAAGAATCGTATAGCGGAGCGACCATCTTGTAAGCCACGATAAGCAGCTCTAGTGGAATGCATCCCAATATTTGTCACTACATAAAAGCCTTTGCGGTAATCTATCGTGGCCGTTACATAGCCTTTGCGCGCAAAAGAATCACATAGTGCCACCATATCATCATGATTGCGATTTCCATTGATAAATCCTCCGCTATGTGCAAAGATAATTGCAGGTCGTTTATCATGCGTATCCCCGGTAGGCATATAAATATCCATGACTAGGTCATCTGCAGTAGTGGAATTCTCATTTAAATAAGGGAAATTGATAAAGTCTGCATTTCCGTAAATAACATCTGCTATTTTTGTAGAAGAAGGGAAGATCGTATGGACATAACGATAATCTTGTGCAAAGCACAAAAGACTGCACAGGCTTATACCTATCAGAAGTGCAACTCTTGACATCTATTCTTTAGTTTTTGTGTGACTTGGGTATCGGAAGATAAGAAATTAATACGAATTGGTTGATATGTTTCAAAGAAGGGCGCTACTCAGTTGAGCTCATATAAGAAATACCCTAGTATTAAAGAAATGAGAAGATGAATACTAGTAGACCTCTCTTAAAATGAAAAAGCGGCAAAATTTGCCACTTCTCATAAGACTTAAGTTTCATACATTATAAGGAGGTTCTCTCAATTTTGAGATGGAATTTTATTTTGATTTACAGGAGATTACACTAGCATTATTTCAGCTAGTAAAAGTAAATATAATTTATATTTTGCAAAATACACAATGGGTTTAAGTATTCTGACAGAAGTGTAGCCAAACAGCCATATACTTTTCATTGCAATCGATTGTGCAATCGTTTGCGGTTAGCAACTTTTTCAGTAATTTGCCATTTTGCCACTTACCAATAAATTGTCCAAATTTTCATCTCTGATGCAAAAGAAATTAATACAATGGGTAGAATTACCATAAAGGACATTGCACGCCTCCTCGATGTAAATCCCTCTACTGTTTCTAGGGCGCTAAAAAACCACCCAGACATCAGTGAACCTACTAGATTACATATACAGAAAGTGGCACAAGAGTTGGGATATACGCCAAACTATCAAGCGATAGGGCTTCGAAATCAAAAGAGTAAACTATTGGGACTTATCATCCCAGAAATGAATATGTTTTTCTTTCCTTCGATAATAAGAGCAATTGAAGAAACAATTAGACAAAAAGGTTACAATCTCATCGTTTTGCATTCCAATAATCGATTAGCCTCTGAAATAGAAAATGTAAAGATCTGTCAAAAATTTGGAGTAGAAGGTGTCATGGCTTCACTAACTGCAGACACACAGCATCTTAATCATTTCCAAGATTTAGAAAAACAAGGTATTCCAGTTGTTTTCTTTGATCGAGTGTTGGAACATCCAACATCACCAGTCGTCATGATCGATGATATTGCCACTGTCCAAATAGCGATTGATCATTTGGCGGAAAGTGGCAGAAAATCAATTTGTGGATTTTTTGGCAATGAAAAGTTAACGATTTCAAAAAAACGATTTGAAGGGTTTAAACAAGCATTAGCGAAGTATAATATGGAGCTTCCCGACCATTTTATTCGATTCGCGAATAATGCTGCACAGGCGAAAGCAGCAATGATTGCTATCCTAGATTATGATGAAAAACCAGATGCTATTTTTTCAATGAGTGACGAATTATTGGTAGGCATCATGCAAGCAGTCCAAAAAAGAGAAGTTAAAATTCCCGAAGAACTAGGAATTGTAAGTATCAGTAATGGTGATTTCCCTAACTTCTTTAAACCTTCCATCACTTATATCGAACATTCTGCAGCTAAAGTAGGATCAGCTGCAGCTAATTTGCTTTTTGAAGTTTTAGAAAACCCTCAAAAGCAGACTGTCTCAAAGTATATTAAAACTCGCTTGAGAGTTAGAGGATCTACTTAATATTGTTGCAAGTAAGTCTTCAATCGAAGAAGCTGATACCGATCGCCAAGAAGAATAAAACTAGAATTAGGAACAATTCTAGTATCTGGAGATGGATTTACGACATATGCTCCTGTAGCATGTTTAAATCCAATAATATTAGTACCTGTAGCCCCTCGGATATTGAGCTCTCGGATGGTTTTATCTTTGCAGTCTCTTGGAAGAGACTCGTAGGTAATTTCCTCAAATCCAATATCTGATTGAGCCTCATTCGTTAAAAAAGAAAAGAATTCTACTGCCCCTGGTTTACTAACTAGTGTAGCCATATAGAATCCACCAATTTGCTCTGGACGTACGACGTGATTAGCGCCTGCTTTTAGTAGCTTTTTCTCTGTTTTTTCATGTTTTGCCCTACTGATGATATTTATACGTGGATTCAATTGCCTAGCAGTCAAAACAATAAACACATTGTCAGAATCATCGGGCAGAGCAGAAATAATGGCTTGCGCACTTTGAATTCCTGCACGGATCAGTACTTCATCATGAGTAGCATCACCCTCTACATAAAGAATCTTTTCGCTAGACTGCTGTATGTTCTGAACCCGAATAGGATTAGAATCAATAACAATAAATGGTAAATCATGCTCAAAAAAATGCTTCGCCATTTCTTTCCCGTATCGACCATATCCGCAAACAATGATATGATTTCTCAGTTCTTCTATTTTTTTATTGATCAAAAGTATATGTAGCTTTTTAAAAATTTCTCCTTGAATAACATAATATGTAAAAACAGCAATGCTGTAGGCAAAAATGCCAATATTCATCAAAATCAAAAAGGAGGTAAAAAAACGGCCCGCATCTGTTAGTGGTTTCACTTCAGTATATCCAACAGTCGATACGGTTATCATGACCATATAAAATGCCTCTATGAAGTTATATTGCTCAATCAATATGTAGGCAAGCGTACCTAAACAAACCTCTCCTACAAATAACATTAGTGCCCAACGAGCACTTAGAAAAGAAGAGGGTAAAGTGTGCGCATCCCATGTTGATAGTCTTCCTAATATCATCCTCTTTGTTGCGTTTTCCTAGCGCATAAATTATATCAATTCAAAGTCTTTCGCTCCAGAGTCAATTAGGGTATAACTAAGGAGCAATCGTACTGAACTAACTCGATCACTTCAGCTCAAATAAAGCATTCCAAGATCGACTCTTTACCCACTAGCAATTCCATTAATAGTATGGATCACAATCCTAGTGTTTTTCTATTCAAAGATTCATCCATACCACCATCTGCAAAGTCATCAAAAGCTTTTTTAGTTACTTCGATAATATGATTTTGGATAAATGGTGCGCCCTCTCTAGCTCCTTGTTCAGGGCTCTTGATACAACACTCCCATTCTAATACAGCCCATGAATCATAATCATACTGTGAAAGTTTACTAAAGATACCTTTAAAATCAACTTGGCCATCCCCTAATGAACGGAATCGCCCTGCTCTATTTATCCAAGGCTGGTAACCACCATAAACCCCTTGCCGACCTGTTGGGTTAAACTCCGCATCTTTAACATGAAATGCTTTGATGCGATCGTGATATAAGTCTATAAATGATAGATAATCTAAAGATTGTAGTACAAAATGACTCGGGTCATAATTAATACAAGCACGCTCGTGCCCATCTAAAGCATCGACAAACTGCTCAAAAGAAATACCATCGTGCAAATCCTCTCCTGGGTGTAACTCGTAACATACATCCACTCCAACTTCATCATAGACGTCTAAAATCGGCTTCCAACGCTTAGCCAGCTCACCAAATCCCATCTCTACCAAACCAGCTGGCCGTTGTGGCCATGGATACATAAACGGCCATAATAAAGCTCCGGAAAAACTAACTGAGGCATCCAAGCCTAAGTTGCGGCTTGCTTTTGCTGTATATATTACTTGCTGTACCGCCCACTCTGTTCTAGCCTTTGGATTACCTTTTACCTCATCAGGTGCAAAGCCATCAAATAGGTGATCATAAGCAGGATGAACAGCTACTAATTGTCCTTGGAGGTGAGTCGCTAATTCGGTAATTTCCAAACCAAAATCAGCAATTTTGCCTTTCAGCTCATCACAATACGCCTTACTTTCAGCAGCTTGCCTCAAATCAATTAAGCGATCTTCCCATGTTGGAATTTGAATACCTTTATAACCTAAGTCTGCGGCCCATTTACAGATGTTCTCTAAAGAATTAAATGGAGCTTCATCTCCCATAAACTGTGCTAAAAATAAAGCAGGTCCTTTAATCGTCTTCATGATTACTATTTTGGAAAGTCATCTAAGGCATGTTATATTTCTTTACAACATGCATAATCTATCAACCCCTAAATTAAAAAACCTACTCCAAACATTTTAATTCACCATAATTCTTTTAGTAATTACTTGATCATTCACGCTCCATCGCAATATGTACATTCCTGCTGGATATACTCCCATTGCAAGTTGATAAGCATTATCACCTTTTTCTATGCCCATTCTCCTACTCCACATCAAACGGCCTTGAGCGGATAGGATACTCATCTGCACGCTTCCACTAAATGGTGATTTCAAGTCCACCCTTAATAGATCATTTACTGGATTAGGAGCAATGGAAAATGCATCTTCAGCCCAAGTATAATCAACCGATTGAATAGCTGAATACCGGTAGCTTCCATCCTGATTCACAATCTTTAAACGATAATACAATAAAGCACAATCCATGGTATTAAAAATAGATGGATCTACGTATTCATCCGCTGAGCCTTGTTCAGTTGCATCAAAGCTTGAGCAAACTTGCCAGTTCTTTTTATCTGGACTTCGCTCCAATTCCAATCGTTTAAGGTCTTCTACATTTGTTGTTTCCCATTTTAGTAATACGTCACCACCTTGTGGTGATGCTCTAAAACCAATTTGCACAATTGGTAAGGCCGGATCTCTACTCACCGCAAACTGACTAAAACTATCTAGGCCTTCTTCAGGAATAAAACTTACCCCAAGACTTCCATCTTCCATATTCGAAAACTGAGATGCAGTAGCTATAAAATCGCCCCAAGTTGCCCCATCTGCATTAGATGGTCTTTTATATAATGTAAGTACACTTGCTTCATCATCTGGACTTATTAACTGTCCAAATACGCCATCAAATCGAATGCTATCTAGAGGACTAAAAGTGGCGTTTCCATAATTATTGACGATCCAATAAGTGCTAACATCCATTTGGTCAGTTGGATGTACATCTGGTGCAGTATATAATTTTGAAACGACGACTTCCCCACTTGGAAGACTTCCAATCGAAGGAAAACCAATGACAATGTCTGATTCATCAAAGCTTACAGCGCCTCCTATAGATATATTTTTCAGTGTACTCTTTCCACTTCCAACAGCTACACTAGAAGACTTTAACGAAGCGCCTCCTTGTAAGCTACTATGTAATACCCCTACCCTATCATATATTTTTGTGCCTTGGTCATTAAATTGATAATAAGCTAAAAAATCACTATCATATTCAGGGCTTTCCATATCTGCCAACTGATCTTTAGTCAAGTGCCTAAGTTTTCGAATTTCATCTCTACTCAATGAGCGATTCCAGATACTCACTTCCTCCATATACCCTTTAAAATTTCGAGTTGGCCAACCTTTAAAACTACCAATTTTCATATTCTTAAAAAGTACAGGATCAAGGTTGATTGTTCTGCTGATCTCTTGTTCGTTTAAGTAGAAGGTTATATGCGTAGGGCTAACCACCATTGCCACATAAGACCATTCATCCGCTGGTACAAATAATCCACTTTCCCATGTCCAATGTGTAGCTCCACCATTCCAATGATATCCCAATTGATTATTATCTGTAAAATTAAATCCAGCAGAAATATCATCATTAAAAATAATACCTGTATATGCCTGCTGTATTCCTTCTGGTTTTATCCAAGCACTGATAGAAATAGTATTGGTTTCAATATCCAGATTAGGCATCTGTACATAATCACCAGGATTCAGACAATATAAACTTTTGCCAGCCACCACTGCTGGATCACATTCATTTGCCACACGTATGAGGCTTCCAAGTGTTTGACTATCACTTCCATTAATATCTCCTACAGTCAAACTGACATCATATATTCCAGCGTTTCCATATACTACTTTTGGATTGCGATCAGTAGTAGAACTGACATAAGTGGCTCCTGGGAAAGACCAACTCCAGCTTGGATTTAAACCATTTATAGCAGAATAATCAGAAAAATAAAAAGTATCTCTCGAGCAGGCTGACTCAAGCTTATCTACACTAATCTGGGCAACAGGAGCTGCATTTTCATATAAGTTAGAACGCCATGCGGAACGATTCGTTCCATTGATAATTGTTCCTGTGCGATAATTAATATACAATCTTCGAGAAAAGGTAGCTGCAGGTAAGTCGCCGTTAAATAACACCCAGTCTTCCATACCATCACTCTTGTAATACACTGCCCGACTAGTTCCTATATAAATACCGTTATTTGCTCCTCGATGTAAAGTAATGTTCGTTAAGGTTTCGCCATCTAGTGCAACCGATGTGACATTCGTCCAAGTATTCCCTCCATTTGTTGATTTAAAGATTTTATTATTGTCATTTGTTGCCCTTCCTACCCTAGCTAACCAAATGGTATTTGCATCTTTTTCACTGACAACAATATCGTAGCCAATATCTCTCGCGCTACTAAACAGATCACTTGGTGGGGTAATGACGGTCCAGGTTGCTCCACCATCATAGGTACGATAAACATTTTTTTGATTCCAGTATCCTGGCCATGTACTTACATAAATAGTATCGCTATTCGTCCATCCCAATTCTACATCTGCTACACTTTCATTAAAATCAAATACTAAGCTTGCAGTATAATGCCCGTCTTCTGTCAACCACAGGCCATCCTCTCTACCAAAAAATTGTCGATTGAAACATCTTGGATCAAAGGCCACCTGACTAGATCGTCCCACTGTGTAATGAGTGAACGGCTTTTGGGCGAAAGCTCGGGTGTTCATATCTTGAAGTCGATCATTTGATAAGGTTTTAATGTCATAGTTACTGTATACTTCATCATCATCGCCCACATTTACAAATCCACCAGTACCATCGCCTCCATCAGTACTTATCCAACCATTATGATAAACATTACCATGCTTAAGCAATGTACCATTGTGATAAGCGCCTCCAATCATCACCTCCCCATCCCAGAAACTTACTCCAAAACCCCAAAAGTCAGTAGCTGCAATGCCATACATCCTTCGATCAAAAGAAGCACCATCATTTACAGAGTAAAAGATACCACCATCACAGGCTACCCAAATCTCTCCATTATCATAAAATTGAATATCATGGATATCAGCATGTACATAATTGGGCTTGTGAGGATGGCTCCACTTGGCCGGACAGCTAAAGGTGCTTCCTCCATCTCCAGACACCCACATATTAACACCGCCCAAGAAAACTGAGTCTTCATTAGTTGGAGAAACCGCTAAAGCAAGATCATAGTAATATTGTCCACCATCATCACTACCATTATCTTGCCATCCCATGGTATTAATATTAGGAGGAATTGCACTCAAATCAGGTTGCCCACCTGGCTGAGGACCACAACAATTAAAGGTCCAACTTTCTCCCTCATTTTCACTTACGTAAACCCCATACAGTCCACTACCGCCATTCTCTACTCCTGTCAATACGGCATATACTTTATCCGGATTAGCAGGTGTCACAGCAATTTCTGCTCTCTTATTTTCGCTAGGGCTACTGGGAACGGGCCATCCATTCGTCTGAATAGTAAAAGTTTGCCCACCATCGATCGATTTATAAAACGCTGTTCGATGATCTACTTGTTTTATGACATACACTATTTCTGGCTTGGTAGGATGATACTCAATTTCTTGAAAGGCCCCAGCTAATACAGCGGTCCAAGTTGATCCACCATTTGCTGTGCGAAAAAGTCCATCATCGGTAGCGGCAAATAAAATATCACCATCGGTGGGGTGCATTCGAATATCCTTTGTCTGAAAACTCAGATTCTTAAAAGCAGTATCACCGGTTGGCAACCAATTTGCGCCACCATCTGTTGTTTTATAGATGTTACTAAATAATCTTGCATAAACAATATCAGGATCAGTATGATGGACTTCTAAGGCATAGACTTGATTGACACTTAGCCCTTTAGAAACATTGGTCCAGCTTTCACCATTATCTATACTTTTCCAAATACCTGCCGTAGCGGTGCCCGCATACAATACGTCAGGAACTGCTTTGCAGTGCTCTACTGTATAAACATGTGCTGCCCCTGGCGCATAACTTCGCCCCGCAGCTTCATGATCCCAGTCAAATGGGCCCTCCACCATCCAATGAGCAGTGTTACTTCGTGCAGCTTCTGTATACTTTTTAGCATAAGCCTGATCCAATCGTTTACGTCTTCTGATTTCTTGAGGAGATGCATTTGGATCAACAAATTGGAATTCATAGGTTCCAATATTCCTTAGCCACCTTTTGTAAAATTGCGTATGATTGTTTTTCACAAATGCATGCGTCTTATAGTAGCTTTCATAGGCAGCTACAACCTCTCCCACACTAGGATGAGGTTCATACATCATGCGGACCCACTCTGGTAGGCTAAGATCAGTAGAATTTCCGTAAGGTAATTCATCTTGCCCGATAAGTGTTTGTAGTACAAAAAGCGTCAAAAAAATAGAAAAAAAGAATCTCTTCATAGTAGTTCTATTCACTAAGTATGAAGCGGAGCTATTGCGCTCAGCTCATTAATCAAACATTAACTGGGTCTAAAGTATTAGTAAGTAGAAGGAATTTTGAAAATATGTTTTATATATAGGCATAAGCTGGCACAAGGATCATATTCACCTATTCACTAAAGATTTAATGATCTTTGCAGCCAATTGAGGTGGGGAGTAGTTTACAATTACGTATAATAACACAAAAAGAGCAATTTCCAAGGAAATTGCAAAAAATAAGCACAAAAAAGGCTGTAGCGTTCCATACATTTCTGTCTGATTCTATAATTTCATTATTTTTAGGAATCAAGTAGAAATAAAATGCTCTGTATCTTGCATTATAATAGGAACAGATGTCTATTTTATTTTTCACTTCATGCTTAAGTAGTTAGGCTAGAAACTATGAAATTCGAATTTACACACGACACCTTAGCTCGAACCGTTTTCAATAAATCTTCTGCCGAAGCAAAAGCACGGAGGCAGGTTAAGAATATGATTGAAAGAGAGTTCCAACGCTATAAAGCCAAAGGGATTTTGCTACAGCAAGATGATCTAGATGAATTGCGCCCCTTCCAAAGACAAATTAACTTCTCAGAAGAAGAAGTAAAATTTATAAGAAAGAGCCGTAGGGCCATCCGCCGTAAGCGCAGACGAACTATTCTGATAGCTACCGGAATCATTATTCTATTATTGATTGCGCTTATTGTATCACTCATTGCTACGACTAGAGCCACTTACGCCCAAGCAGCAGCAGAAAAGTCAGCCAAAGAAAATGCTTATCAAGCTAAAGTTTTTGAATCCAAGTTAGCGATCCAAGTTGAAGGAAATGCAAGTAAAAGTATTCAAAAAGCGATCGAAGCACTTGAAGTAGACACGACTGTTTACAACTACAAAAATGAAGATTTTCTGAAAAATTTTAATGATGCCTTTTTTCAAGGTGATCTAGATAAAAAAAGCTATTTCTATAAAGCTTATGCCCCTGTTTTGTCAACGCTTATTGATATCGCTTTTGCAAAAAATCGAGATCATATTACAGCATTACTTTATCATAATCAAATCGCTATTTTTGATCCTGTATCGAGAGTTCCGAAGTTTGAAACATTAGGCCAAAACCTAACCAATGTTCACTTTACGCCTGACAAAAAATTCATTCTTGGCATCACAGAAAAAAAAGAGATCGTCATATGGGATGTAAACGCTCAATTAAAAAATACGGTTCGCCTTGACGATGTGCCAGAAAATTTAGTATCTATTGAACAATCTCCTGATGGCAACTATATACTTGGTGTAGCCAAGCAGAATAATTTTCACCTTTGGACACGGACTGGAAAGAAAGTAAAGTTTGATTTATCAGATAAAGTGGACTTATCCCATTCAGCACTTAAAACTTTAGGCTTAGCTCTAAAAGAAATTACCTTTTCGGAAGATAGTAAGCACGTGATCCTTGCACTTCACGACTTAGCCGTAAATTTCTTTTCTTTTAATGCAGCAGATAAATCCACTAATGTTTTTATTATTCCTATCGAACAGCCCTCAGCTCAAATTTTGAAACTACCTGAAGATAATATTTTATCTGCTAGTTTATCTCCTAAAAAAGATGCCTACCTTATCTTAACAAATGAAGGGCAAGCGGTTTCTCGCAACCTACGAACCCGTAGCAATGGTGGCTATGCCATCAATGGTAATCAACGTGTACTTTACAATCGTGGGAAAAATAATATTTCTACCAATTATAGTCCAAAAGGTAATTATGTAGTTACGGTCGCTCAAAACCAAGGTGTCAGCATTTGGAATTCTGCCAACAGCTCCTCCAAAGTCGTTCAGGTTGGTGACGTGCTAAATACAGAAGGTGAAATTATCAAAAATATCATTTGGTCTCCCGATGAAAGTAAATTCATCCTACATACCAATAGCTCAACTGCTAAAGTATATCAACTGAATAAAATTGGAAAGAACACACAACTCGAGCTTATTGGTGAACTAGTTGGCCATGAAGCAAATATTAATCACCTTGCTTTCTCAAACGATGGCCATCGAATCGCAAGCTGTTCAGGTGAAAGCGAAGGATTATTATTAGAATGGCTTCCTTATAATAGTCAGAAGATTCATCCAGTATGGCCAGAACAAGGTCTGAATTTATTCCAAGCCTTAACAGATTCTGATTATATCATTTGCCAAAAGGCAGAAGAAACGCCAAAAGTTTATAGCCAAAAGACAAATACCCAAGTTGCAGTACTTGAACAGCATGGTGATATTACTTTTAACCTAGTTGCCAATTCAACTGATGCCAATCATATTTTTCTCGCCAAAAGAAATGATAGAACACTATACCATTGGAAGAAAACGCAAGATGGAAATTACACACCATCAACTCATCAACTGGATGAAAGTATCTACAAAATATTTGCCCAGGGTGAAGATATCTATGTTTACACCATCCATTCTTCAAAGCTTTATCATGCTAATTTAGCAGGCCCCGTTCAATTGGCAGAAATAGCAATAGATTTCCCTAAAGCACCTTACAAGATATCTTTAGGAAACAGTGTATTCACAACTTTTAAAGAGAATGAAATCCGTATTAGTCCATTACACAACAGCAAAAATATTAAGACCCAAAGTAAGATATTAAGCGAACCAATAGATAATATTATTTTGGCCGCTGCTGATGGAATT
>JAKVCU010000070.1 GCA_022448955.1 Saprospiraceae bacterium | reverse complement strand
TAATGCAGCTTGTCCTCCTTCTTATGAAGTACTTGTGGATGGTTCCACTACTTCTACTACATTTGATTTATTGACAACTGCCCTTTCATTTGATGGATCATCAGCTAATCTTGCGGTTGAAGTTGAGATTTCATCAGATGCAGATACAAGCGACGACACAATTGTATTGAAAGTAGCTGAAACTACCGATACCGGTATTGTAATTTCCAGCGACACCCATACTATAAATATTACAGATAGTGATCAATAAAATGCTGTTTAGCTTTTAATTGATGATTGGTAATCAAAAGAAGTCCTTTCCAATTTAATTACTGGAAAGGGCTTTTTTATTGGGTATTTTTTAAAATATTTCTCACCTTCGGATATTAATAAATTTGTACCATGGCAAAAAAGAAAAATAAAAAGCAACAAAGGGGTAAAAACTCATCTTCTACCATCCAACAAAGTCCAAAGCAAAGAAGAATGCTCATTATTCTTGTAGCTTTAATGATTCCAGCTGTTATTGGATTGATATTTTTTGCTATCCCTAAAAACTCAGGAAAAAAGAGTGGTATGACGGAGCCAACCTTCAATCATGAAGGATTTTTATCCTTCTATGAAAATGATCAATCGGAACCAATCAAAGAAATAGACATTGAATTTGCTGATAATGAATTTGAAATTGAAAAAGGTATGATGTGGCGTAAAAGTATGGAAGAAGATCAAGGTATGCTTTTTATGATGCCCACCCAGCAACCACAAACTTTTTGGATGCTGAATACCTATATTCCTCTAGATTTGATATTTATTAATGAAGATCTAAAAGTTGTAAGTATTCAAAAGAATACAGTACCTCAATCGCTTGATCCAATTCCTTCAAATGAACCTGCTAGGTATGTACTAGAAGTAGTAGGTGGATTTAGTGATAAATTTGGCGTAAAGCCAGGAACGACGGTTACCTTTGAAAAGAAATAAACAAAAATACTATAAAATAAAAAGAGCATCTACTTTCGCAGAAGCTCTTTTTATTTTAGGAGACTACAATATGATTTAGAATCCAGATTTTTTCTTACCATTGGAATTAGCTGGTGGATCCATTTCTACATCAGATGCGGCAGCTGTTCTAAATTCTACTCTTCTGTTCATATAACTGCTTGACGTTGGCACCAATGCTTCTTCGTCACCTTTATATTGCAATACGAGACGTCCTCTACCAATTCCATGATTCGTAACAAAATGGTCTACTACTGCCTTTGCCCTTTTGAAAGAAATCACATTATTATAGGACTCTGGCCCTGTCTTATCAGCAAATCCAACGATTACCAACTTCATTTGAGGATTGCCCTTGAGCACTCTTGCGATGCTTGCTAAAGTACCATAATCAGAATATTTGATGCGATCACTATCACTTCCAAAATGGATCATGGGCAAAAACATCTCAGAAATTGGACCAGTATAGGTTTGGCCACCTCCACCAATAACGCTGCTTGAATTATTTTCAAGTTGTTCTTTAAAGTCTTGAAGTGCTTCATCGATTAGTTGCTTCACACGATCTTCACTTACTCCAGCATTGACTGGGTTGATAACGACTCCTTCACTATTTACTTGCTCACCTGCTCTTGGTGGATAATAAGGTTCTCTATCCTTATAATCTGGCACACCATCACGATCACTATCAAGTGTTCTTCCTTTGGTATCTACTGGAACATCTGGAGGTGTATCTGATTCTTGATCGATAGCATCAATAACACCATCACCATCAGAATCGGTTATGGCAGATTCTGTTAATTCTTTAACATCATCCAATTCTTGATAAACGGACTCCAGAGGATTTACCCAATAAAGTGGCTCTGTTTTGTTGGATGTGCTTCCTATATTAAAGTTCAAGCGAATGCTCGTATACTGTGGCATATCTTTTAATACAGAGCTTCCAATTGCCATTCCATCCAATTGGTCCCCTCTTACCCCGAGATTGTAGGCAAGAGTATGCTCCAGACCTATATTCACTCTTTTGTTCAGCCGAAACGCAAGACCAGCACCTCCAGCAATGTGTGGGCTTAAAGCACGTTCTCTTGTTTTGGCATCCCTTTGATCAGCATTTTCAAAATACTCAGTTTCGAAAAAGCTACTTCCTACGCCAATCATAGCGTAATAATTTACCTTTTTGACAGAATTGTTAAATCTAGCAATATTGAGACTAAAAATACCGTAGCCTGTTGTAGATAACCAATTATTGGTAAAACTTCTTCCAGCAGGGCCCATCCCTTTTGCTTGGCCAATAACACCGTCCACACGAATTGAGATGAGATAATCAATGGATTTACGAATATGAATGCCCGCAGCCCAGCCTGGCTCATAACTTACGTCACTGGAAATAAAAAAATGCCCTGCATGGGCACCTATTTCCCACATATCATTAGGAATAAGCGGTGCATCTCCCTCTTGTGCCTTAGAGTGAAGTGTTAAAAATAGCGAGAACGCAACTAAAAGTATCATCTGTTTTTTCATCGTCATAGGGATTTTAACTTTTAATATTTTGGGATTAAGAAACACTAGCCAGTGATTTGGCCTAACAAGTAAAAGCCACTGATATCGTGTATATCAATAATTTGAAATTATTCATCCTTAATCAAATACGGAATTAAATAAAAATAGCGGTATGCTATATAGTACCTACTATAAAGATGTGCAGTATTCAATGCTCCCTTATTTAAAAGCTCATGGGCACATAAATGCCCTTAAAAAAGTTTTCTCAATCCTTACAAATTTATTGTTTATTTTTTCTTCTTCAAAAAAAAAAGTAAGAATTCATAAAAAATGAGCCATAAATTTTCATTTATAGCTCATTTATAGCCTATTTCAAGGGATCAATTTTATGAAAAAAGCTCTGTAGGCATCAATTTATTCAGTGCCAACTCTAAGGCAGTCGTTGAAATATTGGTAGCGTGCCCTTTATAATCTTTTACATCAGCTAATGCTTTACGAATAGTATTAGAAACATCACTAAAGATCGCTTCATCCGTCATTTCAATATCTGGTTGCATAAAATAAGCAAAAACTCTTGCCATTCCACAATTAGCAATAAAGTCTGGAATCAAACCAACCTGTGCATCTGTAAAGGTAGCGGTTGGACCAAAGAAAATATCATCATCTACAAACGGTACATTCGCACCACAAGCCACCACCTCCAAGCCACCATCTAACATCGCATCTACCTGTGCTCTACTAATCAGTTTGGAAGCTGCTCCTGGTACAAATATTTCTGCACCCAAGCGCCATATTCTTTGATTCATTTCATCAAATGGAATCAACTCTGCGGTAGATAACTTATTTCCATCTTTTTCATTGAAGAGGTCTTTAACTTCCGTCAAGCTCAAGCCTTCTTCTTTGATTACCCCTCCTTTTCTATCAATGATTCCTACGATCTTTGCACCCATTACTGCCAAATAACAAGCTGCTGCTGATGCAACATTACCCCATCCTTGGATAATTACCTTTTTATCCTGAATGGATCTTTCATAAAATAAATCATAGTAGTGTTTAACGGACTCCGCAACACCGTAACCTGTAATTAAATCAGCAACTGCATATTTTTTAGGCCCTTCTGGAACATATAAAGTATCCTCTACAATCTTTGCACATCCATACCTCAGTTGTCCAATAATATTAATCTTATCCCCTTTAGTGGATCCTAAATGCCCATTGACAATACCTTCCTGAGGGTGCCACAGTCCTAAATCTTCTGTAATGGGTATCACATCTTTTAATTCATCTACATTCAAATCACCACCAGTTCCATAATAATTCTTAAGCAATGGAAAGACAGCTTGGTACCACCTTTTTAATACCTCCTCTCTTCTTGGATCATTGGGATCAAAATCAATTCCTGATTTTGCACCTCCAATATCTGGCCCAGCTACCGAAAACTTAATTTCCATTACTTTTGATAAAGAAATAACTTCTTCTTTGGTCAACCCTTTTCTCATTCTAGTACCACCTCCAGCAGCTCCATTCCTTAGTGAATTAATCACCACCCATCCACGAGCATCTGTCTCTGAATCGGTCCACTCGAATACAATCTCAGGTCGTTTAGCTTTGTATTCTAATAACAGCTTATTCATTTTCGTTTTATTTGGTAAAGCAATAATTCGTACAACAATATTATTTACACAAAAATAGTCTTTAATCAGATATTCTACTGACCAGCGCAAATTATTTTTAATAGATATGCATATTTATGTGCTGGGTTTAACTACAATAAGCTCAATCCATAATAATCATCAAACAAAACTGTAGTAGAAAAATAAGATTGCTTACTTTTGTCCATCTTCATTTCATTTCAATATTTAGTAAATGCTACAAAATTGGCTGTCACCAATCAGAAGTAAGTCGGTGCTCCATGCAGCTACTGCTGCACATCAAATAGGCAATCATATCTCCATTTATAAAGATTATTTACCAAAACTTCAGGAGGGACAATTGGCTATTATTGGTATAGATGCCATCACAGCTAATGCTATCCGTGCAGCTCTTTATCAGCTCGATCATGATTTTGGAGTAAAAATTATCGACCTAGGTAATGTGAGAAAGAAAGAGATCGAATTTTTAATTCCGCTTCTCAGAGAACTCCTAGAGAGTCAGATTTTTCCAATTATTATTGGTGATCATCCAAGTCAAAGTATAGCACAATACAAAGCATTTTTAATGCTCAAAAGAGCGATCAGCCTAGTCACAGTAGATCGAAGAATACCATTTCACGAAAGTGAAGAGGACAAAGAAGATTATCTCAATGAAATTATAAATAGTGATCGATCACAACTTTTTCACCTAGGCCTGCTGGGGGTCCAATCACATTATGGCCCCAAGAGTAGTTACAACTTTTGTGAAGAGCATAACTTCGATATCGCTCGATTAGGGAGATTGAGAGCCCAAATCACAGAAGTAGAGCCTATTATCAGAGATGCTGATTTATTAAGCTTCCATATTAATAGTATCCGTGCAGCTGATGCTCCTGGGCAAAACAACCCTAGCCCTGGGGGCCTCTTCCACGAGGAGGCTTGCCAAATTGCACGATATGCAGGTATGAGTGATAAGCTAAGATCTTTTGGTGTGTTTGGGTATACTAAAAAGAAGGACCCTGAACAGCAAACAGCCCAGTCTATTGCACAAATGATCTGGTACTTCATCAATGGATTTGATAATAGAAAAGGAGATTATCCCGTAAGCACGGAAGGATTAGTCGAATATATTGTTGAGATCAAAAAACTAGATTATCAACTTACATTCTGGAAGAGTAAAAAAAGTGGTAGATGGTGGATGCAAATTCCGGTTAAAACCAAGGAAAGTTATCAGCGACATCGATTAATATCTTGCTCTCATCAAGACTACAAGATGGCTTGTAAAGAAGAATTTCCTGATCGTTTGGTCAATGCGCTGAAACGATTTATTTAAGTAATCTTTCTAAACCAATTCCTCTTGACGCTTTCAAGAGCATATTATTTTGGGGAAAATCTTGTTCATTAAACCAGCTTTTTAGGCTTTGAACATCATGAAAGTGAGTAATTCCTAATTTTTTGGAAACGGTTTCAAATTCTTTTCCAACTGCAATTAAATACGTGAACGCCTGAGCTTTAGCAAAGCTAGCTATTGCCAAATGCTCTGCATAACTCTCTTCTCCCAATTCTAACATATCTCCAATTATAACCATACTCGGTTGAAACGAATTATTAGAAAAATTAGTTAAAGCAGCCTTCATACTTGTCGGATTAGCGTTGTAGGCATCTAGAATGACCTTATGGCCCTTAAAATTAATAAGCTGTGAACGATTATTTGTGGGAATATAGCCTTCAATAGCTGACTTTATACGTTGGGTAGGTACTTTGAAGTATTTCCCTACAGCTACGGCGGTAAGGATATTATTGAAGTTGTATGTCCCTATTAGGTTTGAATTTACTTCAAGTAATATTCCATCTTCTGCTAAGAATCCTAGCTTTAAGAAAGGCGACTCTTGCAAACGTTTTACTTCGTAATCGGGTTCAGAAGCAGTGGGTGTATCGCTCTCTTTATAAAAAAGCTTTTTCTGCACCTCATTTCCCAAATTTTCTAAAAACTTTTCGTCCCTATTAATAAACGCCACTCCCCCATGCTTAGTCAGATATTGGTACAATTCTGATTTACCTTTTTTTACCCCTTCAATTCCTCCAAAGCCCTCTAGATGTGCTTTTCCAATATTAGTAATTAAGCCGTGAGTAGGTGCAGCAATTTCGCATAAGGCAGCAATTTCCCCTTGGTGATTAGCCCCCATTTCAACGACTACTATATCGACACCATCTGGAATTTGAAGTAATGTTAGTGGTACCCCAATATGGTTATTGAGATTACCTTTGGTGTAGTGGGTTTTGTAATGGCTTCCCAAAATAGTGCTCACCAATTCTTTAGTGGTTGTTTTACCATTGCTGCCTGTGATAGCCAAAATAGGAATATGGAACTGCTTTCTGTGGTAAGTCGCCAAACTTTGCAAGCATTCTAAAGCATCTTTCACATAAATACAGGAGGGTTCGTTTGCTAAGCTTTTATCATCAACTATAGCATAGGTAGCACCTTTTTCCAAAGCACTTTTTGCATAACGATTACCATCAAAGTTGCCCCCTTTTAAGGCAAAAAATAGACAGGGCCCATTAATTTGACGAGTATCTGTACTCACACGGCCAACTTCCACAAAGAATTCGTAAATCTGAGCGATTTCCATAAAAAGAGCTTTACTTTATTACAAAAGTTGTTTGAAAACATCTCTTATCATCTACAAACAGAGGCTTTCGTTTCTTTTTTTAAAAGAGCCTTGACTTTACACCTAGCTATTATTGGTAGTTGACAGCCTACTTTTCAACAACTTCACACGGCCATTTAGGTTAAACATCATTCTAAACAAAAAATACTTTTAATATTTCAGCCAAACCTAAAGGTATAAAAATAAAAAGTCTTCACTTTAACGAATAAAGTGAAGACTTTTACTTTTTAAGAACTTTCCGTTCTTCTAATATCTTCTTTTTCTTTTCTTTCTTTTCGTTTTGAAAGCGTTACCAGCTTTGGTTTCGTTACCCGCTGGTGCACCTGTACGAGTCATCGCACAACGGAAACCAATATAACGATCAGATTTATCCTCTTCTTTGAAGCGGCGAGCACCTGGAGACATCCAGTAAGCACGATCAGCCCAAGAACCACCTTTGATCACACGAGATTTGTTAGAAACCAATGTATGGTTACCATAATCATATAATGCACGAGACTCTTGATCACCATCGAGGTAGTCATATACTAAACCACGCTTGTAGTTTTCGCGATCCTGTGCTTCATCATCTTCTACATAACGGTAGCGAATACGGCCTAAGCTATCTTTTTCAATCGGCTTACCATCTTCATCTAAGATTTTGGTTCTGAACTTATTACCACGGTAAGGGTTCAAATCATGGTTGTCTTCATCTTGAAGCGTAATAGAAGTCAAAGGACGGTATAAATCTAGCGTCCACTCACTCACATTACCAGCCATATTATAAAGACCAAAATCATTTGGCAGGTAAGTACCTACTTCAGATGGGATGTGAGCATTATCGTTCAACTTACCAGCCATACCCATGTAATCCCCTTTTCCACGCTTAAAGTTGGCAAGGATCGTACCTTGTGACTTGTCACGTCTTTGATAGCGTACTGTTTTTCCATTCCATGGATAGATACGACGATCTGTGATCAATTCATCTTTTTCAGAAGCTTGGTTACCTTGTAATGCAAGTGCTGCATATTCCCACTCTGCTTCTGTAGGCAAGCGATACTCAGGTAACAAAATACCATCTTCCAGACGTACAGGACGATCTTCTGTACCAGGAACATAGCTCTTCATGTTTCTACGAACGGTACCCTCATACTGTCCGGCTAAGTAAGATTCCGTATTGAAGTTATTTTCATCCTTTTGATCGGGTGTGTTTTCTAGAATACCTCTTTCTATCAATAACATCTCATTTACACGATCAGTACGCCACTTACAGTATTCGTTAGCTTGCAACCAACTCACACCAACTACTGGATATAAATCATAAGATGGGTGACGGAAATAAGTTTCCACGAAAGGCTCATTGAAAGCCAATTCTTCTCTCCATACTAAAGTATCAGGTAGAGCATTTAGATAAACTTCTGGGTAACTCTCACCGAATACGCGTTTTGACCAAAAAAGGTACTCGCGATAATCAATATTTGAAACCTCTGTTTCATCCATGTAAAATGAAGAAACTGTAACTCTTCTAGGAATGTTGTTAAAGTCGTAGGTCACGTCTTGTTCAACTTGTCCCATGGTGAAGGTACCACCTTCAATTAAAACTAGATTTGGACCAGCGATCTGGCCTTCATAATCAACTTTTTCAAAGCCACCCCAGTCCGAATCATTATATTTCCAACCCGTCGTAGAAGATCGTTCTTTACTTCCGCAAGATGTCATCATAAGGATCGCGCCTAGGCATACGGCACTTAACTTCAGCAAATTTTTCATTACCTATTCAAATTTGTTTTAGAGAAAAGACCAACAAATATAGTGAAATTGCAAAATCTCCATAATCAAAATGAGTTGCTATGCTATTTTATTTGACAAAACTTGGCATAACACACTCTGTCATAAAGCTTTACAATTCAAAAGCTTTAAAAAATTTATAGTTTCTTCTTTTAATAAAGAAGATTTAACTATAAAATAACCTGAAAAAAGTATTTATATTCTCCAGATCAATGCACGGACCCATAACGCAATGAACGAGGCATGCGCTTTTGCATTGTGAGAGAGTAATAGGCATGAAATGAGCACTATATCATTTCATACTTTGAGGGCAATCTGAGTTGCTAAAATAATATATGGTTTTGACTTTAGAAAAGAATGCACGCTTTTAATTAAAAATTTTAAAGCAATCATTCAATTCAGCCTTTTTCCTTCTGCGTTTTAAGGATTGACTATCATCTAGACTGATCAAAAAAGAAATTTCATGTGTCCCTCCCGTTCCACTTGCTTCTGCTGCCAAATCAGAGATGGTAGCATCATAACTATAACCAATTCTGAACACACCATACCTATATCCTAAGGTTGCAATTCCAGCATCCGCGTTACTCCAAGCATGTCTATACCATAGACCACCATAAAATTTTCCGAATCCGACAAGTGCACCACCATTGATTTGCCCAAAGTCCCCTTGTCTAATAAGGATCAGGCTTGGTGATATAAACGCACCTGGATTTCGTTTATTGCCTTCTTCTAAAGTAATTTGTCCCCCTATATGAAAAGTCATCCGCATAGGCAAACCTACGTTTAGGTTCTGGTTGATTTCTAATAAACTCTCATCTGGAGTATTTAAATGGTGCAATGCAAAACCGGCATAAAAACCACGGTTGTACAATAGCAGGCCAGCACCGACATCAAAAGAGGATTTATTTAAATTCTCTGGGCGAATTTCCTCACTAAGAATAGGATTATCTTCGTCGTATCCATCAATTTCATCCAATTGATCCCCGAAGATCAACTTATCCCAATTTAAATTCGTTTGAATTAAACCGGTTTCGACTCCCAACTTTATGGCCCAATCTCTATTGATTTGTACTCGATAACCATAAACCGCTTTAAAATTATTGGTTGTGTAGATATCTGCCGCATTATCCGATTGAACACTAACTCCAAAGCCGCTATTCAGCCTTTCAATGGACTGCTCGTAAGATGCAGCATAGGTTTGAAATCCACCTTCAAAAACACTCCATTGATTGCGGTAAATTAAGCTTATTCGGGGTGCATAAGTCGTACCTGCAAAAGCAGGATTGAGCTGTAATGGTGCGGAATAAAATTGACTAAATACAGGGTCCTGAGCTTGTAGCGTTAGTACAAAGCAAAAAAGGAGGCTTCCTAGCACTATTTGTCTGAATGTTGACATGGTATTATAGTATGCCATAATAGAATTTGAAGTAAGTTTGTGTAGCCGACAAATAAATTCATTATGCAGTGTTAAAGTACAATACCTATAAAAACTAAACGTTTTTTTGGCAATTGTTTCTGCTAAATTTATAAATTTTCAGGAACAAATGTACTTCTCTCTAACGCTAAATAGATGAAACAGTTGTTTGTTAACAATGAAATGTCATCTAGATTGTATTATGAAAGGATATTCTGTCCAAATTTTAGCGCTTAAATAAGCTAAAAAGGTATATCCTTATTATTAAATGTCAAAATATGAAGAATTTTATTTCCTTACTCGTGCTTTTATTCAGTTTTGGTTCTTTAATGGCCAATACCATACTGATAAAAAAGGAATTTAATTGGAAAACGAATCCATCTATTTATGAGATGGGAGAAATAACCTACCAGCGTTATGCTTTCGACGAAGCCATATATGATGAAAAATATCCTAGCCTTTCTTTTGCAGTCGAAAAATTTGATGTAGATGGGTATGGTGATTTACAGGTTGAAATTCTTCGTGCTCAATATGAAGATTTTGATAAAATTCCATCTCCAGATGACAACTTTCTAGAAGAACAAATAAAATTTACCAAAAACGTTTACAGAACTAGAGAGGGTTACTATGGCAAAATTAGTTTCGCCCCTATGATCAAATCTGGCAATCAATATCAGCGATTAACGAGTATCGAAATTAGAGTTACCCTTATTCCTAAACCACAAATCTTTAATAGAAACCCGCCTACCTTTACTTCTGAATTCAGTGATGGTGATTTATACAAAATAGGCGTAACAGAAAGTGGTGTCCATAAATTAACTTATTCCTTCCTTAAAGATGACCTTGGTATAAATGTAGATAATGTTGATCCCAGAAAAATTCGTATCCTTGGCAATGGGGGTGGTATGATTCCTGTTTATTCAGCAACAGAAAGGATAGATGATTTGGCTGAAAGCCACATCCTTATCGTAGGAGAAGAAGATGGCGTCTTTAATTCTGATGACTATATTTTATTCTATGCAGAAGGCCCACATCAGTGGATTTTAGATACAGCTGATAGGGTTTACAATCGTCAGCAAAACATCTATGATAATAAGAATTACTACATCATCAAAATTGGAACACAAGATGGACTGAGAATAGCCAGTCAAAATTCTGTAACTGCTGCCGCAGATTATACAACGAATCAATTTGACAACTTTGCTCGCTTTGAAGAAGATAAGGCCAATATCTTCCATGATTGGAATAAAACCCAGGGGTCTGGACAAGACTGGTTTGGCGATCACTTTAAAGTCGCTAGAGAATACAACTATGATAACCTATTTACATTCCCTGGATTAGTCACTTCAGAACCGATACAGCTGGATACCAGAATGATCTTAAGAGATGGTACTGAAACCACTTTTAATCTTAAATTTGAAGGACAGGAGTTTAGTAGTACGGAAGCCGACAACGTTCTCCATATGGATGGAGGTTTCGATAATATTACTACCTATGCATATCAAGCATTCGTAAGGGAATCATTCTTAGCTAGTCAAGATCGATTAGGTTTCACCATTTCGTATCCTCGCCCTGCAGGCGATAACGATAGTGAAGCTTGGTTAGATTACATTCAGGTGAATGTTCGTCAAGCGCTTAACATGTATTCCACGCAAGTGGCATTTAGGGATTTAGATGCTTTAGATTATAATATCACCCAGTTTAATCTTTCTGGTACAAATAATAATACGCTTATCTGGGATATTAGTAATCCTATCCAACCTACTCTTCAACTTGGGGAAGACAATGGAAGCACGATTTCTTTTAAGGTAAATTCAAATGAAAACATTAAAGAATTTGTTGCTTTTGACAGCCAAGGAGAACTCAAAACGGCTACCGCATCAGGTAAGATAAACAATCAAAACATTCACGGTATCGATGATGCAGAGCTCGTTATCGTTTACCATCCTGATTTTGAATCAGAAGTACTACGCTTGGCAGAACACCGGGCCATATATAATGGTATCGATGTAGCTACCGTTAGTGTAGAGCAAATAATGAATGAATTTGCAGCTGGCGCAAATGATGTAACGGCCATTCGTGATTTTGCACGCATGCTCTATGATAGAGGTTCCTTAGAATACTTATTACTATTTGGTGATGGATCTTTTGATCAAAAAGACTTTTACGGTATAGGCAAAAACTTTGTACCCATTTACGAGAGTAATTCCTTACACCCCATTTATAGTTTCCCAACGGATGATTATTATGCTATCTTGTTTGATGTTGATTCAAACGACCCCTTAAAAGGGGATTTATCCATCTCGGTAGGTCGTTTTCCAGTCAACACTTTAGAAGAAGCACAAGCTGTCGTCAATAAAGTAATCAATTATGATATTTCTGAAGAAGCACTTGGTGATTGGCGCAATCGTTTAGCCTTTGTGGCAGATGATGAAGATGGGAAAACCCATGGTGACGACGCCAACGAAATTGCAGATGATATTCAAAGTATATACCCCTACCTCAATATTGACAAAATCTTCATGGATGCCTACCCACAAGTTTCAACGCCAGGTGGTGACCGCTTCCCAGCTGCTAATGCAGCCATTAATGAAGCGATGTTCAAAGGTGTTTTTGCCATGACTTATTTGGGGCATGGTGGTTCGCAAGGATGGGCACAGGAGCGCGTAATAAATATCTCTGATATTGTTGGTTGGACGAACAGTAAAAAACTACCCATTTTCTTAACAGCTACTTGTTCTTTCACAGGCTATGATGATGCAGGCTTCACCACAGGTGGTGAGCAGGTATTCCTGAACCCCAGAGGTGGTGCAGTAGCACTTTTAACCACTGTTAGAGCAGTATTTGCCAATCAAAATGCGACATTGACTAAAGAAGCCATGCGTAGGATGTTTGAACGTCAGGATGGTAAAATAACTACGATGGGAGAATCCATTAGTAGAGCAAAAAATTCATTTAACAGTGGTTCTTTGCAGACGAACTCTAGGAAATTCACCTTAATCGGAGATCCTTCTCAGCCAGTGGGGATACCATTGTACCAAATATCCACCACTAAGATTAATGGATTAGATATTCTTACCGCCCCTATTGATACCTTCAGGGCTTTGCAGCAAGTAGAAGTAGAAGGAAATATTACCGACGAAAACGGAACCATAAAATCTGACTTTAATGGTATCGTGAATATTTCCATTTTTGATAAAGTAACTGTACAATCTACCCTTGGGCAAGATGATTCTAGTACACCTTTTGATTATGTTATTCGGAAGAACATCATTTTCAAAGGTCGCGCAAGTGTAAACAATGGTTCATTTTCTTTCAATTTTGTGGTTCCTAAAGATATTAATTATGAATTTGGAGAAGGTAAGATCAGTTATTATGCGTTTGACCCCAATAATGGGAGTGATGCAACAGGTAGTTACCAAGATATTATTATTGGAGGTACCGATCCTAATGCTGCAGCAGATAATCAAGGCCCACAAGTGGAAGTATTTATGAATACGGCAGATTTTATATTTGGTGGTCTTACAGATGCTAATCCGACTTTGCTCGTGAAGCTGTCAGATGATAATGGTATCAATATTGTAGGGAATAGTATTGGACATGATTTGGAAGCCGTTTTGGATGATAATACACAAAATACTTTCATTTTAAATGACTTTTATGAATCAGAATTGGATAATTACCGTAAAGGAGAAGCGAGATATCCGTTAAACGATATTCCGGAAGGCTTACACAGAATAAGCGTAAAAGCATGGGATACGGCGAATAACTCTACAGAAGGCTACACCGAATTTGTGGTTGCACCAGATGGGGGGATAGCCTTAGAGCATGTTCTAAACTATCCAAATCCGTTCTTTGATCAAACTTGCTTCCAGTTCGACCATAATATTGCCAATCAAGATCTTGATATTTTGATCAGTATTTATACAGTTTCTGGGAGGTTAGTAAAAACGATCGAACATTTTATGTTCTCAGATGGAGCAATACGTCAAGACGATTGTATTTCTTGGGATGGAAGGGATGATTTTGGAGATACATTAGGAAAAGGAATTTATTTATATAAAGTGAAAGTTCGCGCTGCAAATAGCGCCGGAGAAACACTTTCTGGAGAAAGTTCGTTCGAAAAGTTAGTTATCTTAAAATAAGTGCAGCTTTTTTTCGTATGAATATAGTACGTTTTGATTAACACTATTTAACAAATGTTGTTAATTCATCACTTATAGTTCGATTTTGTAAAGAGTTTTGATGTACTACTATTTATCGGAAATGCTATATTTGCGAATCTTTCTCAAAAATTGTTATTATCAATGAAGACTATCGTACTTAAGTTTGTTTTCGCCCTGTTCGCAATTGGTCTTGTGACCTCTTTGCAAGCACAGGGTCCTTGTTTTGAAGGTGAAGATGGAAGGTTTTATAATCTAGATGGAACACCTTGTACTAATACTGTCGTAACTGCCGTACCATTTTTACGTATCGTATCTGATGCACGTTCGGGTGCGATGGGAGATGTAGGGATTGGGCTTTCGCCAGATGCGAATGCTATGCACTTTAATGCTTCTAAATTAGTATTTGCTGAAGAAGACTTAGGTTTATCAGCTACTTATACACCTTGGTTGCGTTCTTTAGGTTTGAATGATGTTTACTTAGCATACCTTACAGGTTATTACAAATTAGATGACTTACAAACCCTTGGATTTGGTTTGCGTTATTTTTCACTGGGAAGTATTCAGTTTACTGATTTTAATGGAGAGCCCTTGACTACTGGTCGTCCAAATGAATTTGAGATAACAGGTGCTTACGCTCGTAAGCTAACAGATAACTTCTCTGCTGCTATTAGTGCTAAATTCATTTATTCCAATTTAGCTGCTGGGCAAGAGGTTCAAGGTGAAGTGATTGAGCCAGGTTTAGCGGGTGCTGCTGATATCTCTTTCACTTATGAAGGGCCTATCAAGTTGGAGAATAACAACTCTTTGTTACGTGTAGGTTTAGCCTTAACGAACATGGGTTCCAAAATCACTTATACCAATTCTGTCAACCGTGATTTCCTCCCGGCAAATATCGGTTTGGGTGCTGCATGGGAAATTGAGATGGATCAATACAACACGATTACCTTTGCATTGGACATCAATAAGTTGATGGTGCCTACCCCATGTCAGGGGGATAATTGTGATGAAGATAACGATGGTCGTCCTGATTATAAGGATCAGTCTTCTGTTGGTGGAATTTTCTCCTCATTTAATGATGCGCCAGAAGGATTTAACGAAGAGTTAAGAGAATTAATGTTTTCTGCTGGTATTGAATACTGGTACGATAAGCAGTTTGCTGTTCGTGCAGGTTATTATAATGAGCACTCGCAGAAAGGTAATCGTAAATTCTTTACAGTTGGTTTAGGCCTAAAATATCAGGTATTTGGTTTGAACTTCTCTTACCTTATCCCTACGACCAACCAGCGTAATCCACTGGACAATACACTTCGTTTCTCTCTAATGTTTGACTTTGGTGCATTGGACGATGAATAGCATTTCACTTTCGTGAAATATAAAAAGGGCCTACTTGCATGCAAGTAGGCCCTTTTTGTTTGAAGAAGACTGCAGGCTTATAAGCCGGATTCTGTCATTCCTTTCCGCCTAAGGCGGATACGGAACCTCTATCATTTATCTACGACCATCGTCACCAATGGCCTCTATCTGCCTACCCTTCTCGGCCCTCTGCCGAAGCAGAGCATAAGCGAGCCACTTATTTCCAATTGGAAACCGAGATATATTTGGCATTTCAACCCACAAGGTTTACCGCTATGCAATATTACTACTGCAAAGCGTGCGCTCTTACTTTAAGGGCAATGCCCCGCACGTTTTCACCCTTATCCCTCTTTTTGCAAGCAAAAAGCGAGACGGTATATTTTCTGTGGCACTATCTGTATTCCACTTTTTGCAAGCAAAAAGCAGAACCCCATCCGTTAGATGGTGCGGTGCTCTACGTTGTCCGGACTTTCCTCATTCCCACTTTTACTCGTAAAAGTGGGACCGCGATAGAGCAGCCTGCAATCTATTTCTTTTCAATGCTGAATGATATAAAGGCCGAAATATAGTAACAAAGTTTCAACAAAATCGTATTTGATATAAAGATATTGATCGAAAGACTGTACTTTATTGTATCTAAGTACAATGTAATTTAGATTTATTGTACTAAGTAGTTAGGCTAGAACCTGTCAAAAATCATCCGTAACTTTCCTATCGTTAGTTTCTCATGATTTTCGAACAGACCATTTTCTTAGCCCGTTATCAATACGTTTGATTTAAGTACTAAATAGTGATTCCTGCTATTGTCGTGGAAAAGAGTAATTAGAGGCAATGAATACACCAACATCCTATTTCAACCTCCTTTTTTTGGGGCTAATGGTCATGACCATTGGTGGTTACTTTTTTGCCCGAAATCATACTACTCTTCCTAAACAACAAGAACAACTAGAGTATAACATTCAGCAGGAAGCCCATCAAATGACTACTTTTATAGAAGAACTTGACTATAATATAGACGCTTCAGCTTTCGCAAAAATTCACTTAAAACTTCCTTTTCAATCTTATTATTTCGAGCAGCAGTCTTTAAAACTCTGGAATAGCTATCAGAATAGTCTTTCTCATGCTGATCTTCAAAAAGTCTTGGAAACCCAAGGTTTTCAATTATTCAAAAATGAGCATCAGTGGTATTTGACCTTTCATTTTGAAAAAGATTCCACAACCCATATTATCTTGGCGCAAGCTATACCTATTCCTCCAGCTTATCAGCTAAAGACAAAAAGTCCTTATGCTTTAGGAATTAGTGCCACGCATTTTACTGTAAAGCTAGAGGGACCAAATTTTTATTTATCCAGAAATGCCCAAATACTTTTAGCCATAGCTATCGGTGTGTTATTGGCCATGTTTTTAATTAAGATAAATTCATGGATCATACAATGGACTCGAAAGCAACAAGTTTGGCAAGGAGCAGTAGGTTTACTACTTTTTATTCTATTGTTCCAACTTCTTCCATTTCAATCATTCGTTGCCTATTGCTTCCCAAGCCTGAGCCTATTAAATGAAACTTTCCAAATTTCGGTTCTAGGGACTTCATTGGGCAAAATATTTCTCAGTAGTATCTTGCTACTTTGGGCGATGAGTTTTTTCCATAGAGAGTTTGAACTTCAAAAGGCCGTTCAAGTTCGTTCATTTTTGGGCTTGGTCTTATTATTTTTTAGCTTCTTGACCATTAGCTTAGGCTTTCTTGTACTCACTAGTTTATTCCAGAGTTTTGTTTTGGATACAGATATTATTTTCAATTTTGACAATGTATTCCAATTAAATATTTTTAGCCTCTTGGCCATGTTCAGCTCTGTATTTTTACTTTTTGCGTTCTTCTTATTTTCGCATCGGATGATGCTTAGCATGGTGCATATTGGTCTAGATCGAAATCAGCGTTTAAAAGCTTTACTCCCCGCATTGTTGGTAATGGTTCCTATTCTTTGGTGGGGTGTATCTCTTCCGATTTTGCAGATGTTGCTGATTATACTCATTTATCTATTGTTACTTGATCTATTCATTGAAAGTGGTTCCCCTACACTTACTTGGATGCTGATTTGGATTCTTTTTTTTGCTGCTTATGCAGCTGTGGTTCTTTTCAAATTCAACCTAGATAAAGACCAAAATATTCGTCGATCCTATGCTTTGGCTTTAAGCCAAACCGAAGACAAATTTGCCGAAAGGCAAATCCAAGAAATACTTGAATCGAATCTAGATATTCATCAATCAATCAAAACTAATTTATATCTTCACAAGTATTATGATTTTCATTTTGTCCCCCTCCATGAAGTCAGTGAGATGCTCAATAATTATTCTAAATTAGGTGAATTTTGGCGGGCAAATAATCTAAGTCAAAACGATATTTATATCCTTCCAAATGATAGTGTCTATATAGGTCTTCGGCTAAAAAACGAGTTTGCAACAAAGCTTTTCCACCAATTTCTACCTATTCCAGCATTTAAAGGCTTGAGCTTTCTAGAAGAAAATAACTTCCTAGTCAGCAGAAATGGAGAAAAGATACTCAACAAAGGGAAACTAACTCATTTAAAATTAGCAGACACCACAACAGCTTGGAAAACGCAACTCAGCAGTACACGTTCTGTTGTCACCTATCTAGCAGAAGATAGTACAAAAGTAACCTTAGAGAAACCATTAGGTGGATATTACAAACCACTCTCCCTATTTTCTTATTTATTCATGATTTTAGCTATACTTGCTATTTCATTACTGCGATTAGCCAGTTGGAGTCATTCTCTGCCAGAGAGCTTGAATATTCCTATTATTGGGCAATCTTCTCTTACGAGTAAGATTCAATTGGCTGTTACGGGATTGATCGTCGCCTCTTTTTTTATTATTGGTTATTTTACAGTTTCTTCTTTCCAACAATCTTCTCGCTTAGCGGATGAAGATAAATGGGTTAAAAAAGTAGGTGCAATTCTCAAGGATTTAGATTACCAATTACAATTCAACACCCCTGATAAGGATACGCTCTTTTACAAAACTACTGCTCCATCTTTAGCAAAAATTCATGATACAGAAGTTCATTTTTATGATCCTAGTGGACAACTTTTGGCCACTTCCGCCCATTATATTTTTGATTTAGGCTATTTGCAAAAGCGGATGTCACCTCTAGCTTTAGATGAATTACAAAAAGGAGCCTTACTTAGTGTACAAGAAGAACAAATTCTTGATCAGAGCTTAAAATCAACCTATATTCCTTTCCAATTGAAAGACCAAATTGTTGAGGCCTACATTAGTCTTCCTTACATGATGCAAGCAAAAGGAATGAGTAAAGAGGTTGCGGCCTTCCTCAGTGCATTACTGAATGTTTACGTCTTTTTATTATTAGTGGCAGCAGCTATTGCGATCGGTGTGGCCAATTCTATCACCCAACCCATTACGGCCATCGGCAATAAAATCAAAGCCTTAAAATTGGGCCGAAATGAAGCCATCGAATGGCATAGCAATGACGAAATTGGTGAGTTGGTGAAATCTTACAATGAATCCATCAAAAAATTAGAAGAAAGTACAGAAAGGCTCAGAAAATCAGAACGGGAAGGTGCTTGGCGAGAAATGGCCAAACAAGTTGCGCATGAGATCAAAAATCCACTTACGCCCATGAAGCTCAGCATTCAATACCTCATGCGAGTAGCGCAGGCAGCTCCAGAAAGAGTCGAAGAGATGCTACCGAGGGTTTCAAAGACCCTAGTAGAGCAAATCGAGGGACTAGCAAGAATAGCCACAGAGTTTTCCAATTTTGCCAAAATGCCGCAGGCGAAAAACAGTCATTTTGTTATTAATGAGGTGGTACAATCTGTTTATCATTTATTTACGGAAGTGCCTCAAGAAGGACAGCGAATTGACCTAGAGATGGAGGATAGCACTTATCATGTTTTTGCGGATAAAGAGAATCTCATGCGGGTAATTAACAATCTAGTCAAAAATGCACTTCAAGCCATCCCTGATGATAAAAATGCACATATTCAGATGAGATTATATCCTAAAAATGAAATGGTGGTATTGGAAGTAGAAGATAATGGAACGGGTATCTCTAATGAACTAAAAGAGAAAGTATTTTACCCAAACTTTACTACTAAAAACTCTGGAATGGGCCTAGGTCTTGCCATTTCAAAAGATATTATTGATATGGCGGGTGGACGGATCTACTTCGAAACAGCAATAGGAAAAGGCACTACTTTTTTTATAGAATTACCTATCATTTCTTCCACTCCTACTGAAGAATAATTCAAAAAGTTGAAAGTGAGGAATAAGTGCTAAGAGATTAACATAGCTAGGCAAATCAGGTGGAAAGTTGTATGTTTGTGCAAGTTAGCCAGCAACAAATTGTTAGCCAGACCCTCAAATTAATGATTATTAGTTTGAACAAAATTTAGCGTTCTTTAAGGTAGTAAAGATGTACCAGAGGTCTACGAAAATTGGTTGATGATGATTAATACAATGTAATAAAAGGGTGTTAATGTGCCGCCCAAGCAAAAGGCAGATTGGCAGGAATGATTCGAAAGCTCAAAAGTATACCTTAGGAAAAGCTAAATAGGGCTTGAAATACGGATGGCACCTTTAATGGAGGAAGAAGCTTATTAGATCCTATCCTCATTCAGCCTCTTAGGACATAAGCCTCTTAATTTCATACTAATTCATGCTAAACAAGTGATAAATATAGTGAACTATATCCATCATTTTAAGTTATTTATGCAATGTATTAAAGATTAATGATTTTAATAATAAATGTTAAAAGAAACACAAAAAGAAGTCAGTTGGAAACAATACGTGCCAACTCAGCTCCTATCAATTTTAGAGGATCGATCTAGTTTTGCCATTCTTATATTGGGTATTTTCTACACTATCGGATTTTTTGGTTTCATCTTTCAAATTCATCCTGATTTTGTGATGCTAACACCATTCCAGTTATTATTAGCTTTGGTTTTAATGCTTTGGGCACATACTCGTTGGGATATGGCTAGTGTAATTTTCTGTGTTTCAGCCTTTACTATTGGTTATGGTGCGGAAGTATTCGGGGTACAAACAGGTATATTGTTTGGCGAATATGTCTATAACGAAGTGCTAGGATGGAAAGTCTGGGATACCCCACTAATGATTGGTATAAACTGGATATTGGTCGCTTACTCTGCTGGAATGATAATTAATCATTTTATGAAAGATAGCCATTTGATCATCAAATCTTTCTTGGGTGCAGCATTAATGGTTCTCTTAGATTATTTTATTGAACCAGTGGCCATTGAATTTGGATTTTGGACCTGGGCAGCTAATGGACATCCACCATTACAGAACTATCTGGGATGGTTCTGGGTTGCTTTACCAGTGATGCTTCTATTCTTTATTTTGGTCAAAAAACAGCAAAACAAAGTAGGTTATACCTTGTTTATTATACAGTTTTTATTTTTCTTTTTAATTGGACTAACCATCTAACATAGCAATATATGAATGTTTTGTTTTATACAGCAATCACATTAATGACCATTTTGACCATGGAATTTGTGGCGTGGTTTGCGCATAAGTACGTCATGCATGGTTGGTTATGGGTTTGGCATGAAGATCATCATAAACCACATCATGAGAAGGATGGTTTTTTTGAAAAAAATGATCTCTTTTTTCTAGTTTTTGCCATTCCTAGTGCATTTAGCTATATCGTAGGGCTTTCAACGCCTCAGTTTTGGTTATTGTTTGTAGGAATTGGGATTTCTATTTATGGATTGATTTACTTCTTCATTCACGATGTTTATATCCATCAACGATTCAAGTGGTTCAGACAATTAGATAGCAAATACTCTAGAGCAATTCTTCGTGCGCATGGTGATCACCATGCTAAACAAACCAAAGAAGATTGTGAATCATTTGGACTGCTAATCGTCAATCCAAAATACTTCAAGAAAAGAAGTGAGTGGCGAAAAGCAGCATCTTAGAGACACTTTTGGCCTTAGCACCTCATTTTGCTTCATTATTGAAAATTCATTTAGATATTTGCGTAGCTATTGTTATTCAGTAAAGATAGTTAATGGTTAATTGTTGAATAGTAACCCATTTCACGATTATACCTTTGACACGCTTAGCATTAACCAATACTCCTATGCAAATTCGCCTTTTTTCTACACTGGTTTCGTTTTTTATCCTCCTATTTGGAGTTCATCATTTAACTGCGCAAGTTTTTTGCTGTGATGACTATATCCCTAATGGGAGTTTTGAGCTCAATGATTCTATTCCCAACACAGTGAGTACTTGGCGCATTGTAGATAATTGGACGAATGCCGCTGTAAATACAGCACCTTCTAGCCTTTATGGCTCTCCAGACTATTTTCATACCAACCCAAACGGGAATGGTTCCTCTTTACCGAATAATAATTTTTCTTCTAATGTGGTTCCTATAGATGGGGATGCAGTGATGGGTTTTGCTCCATTCATTAATACTCAAAATAATATCCCCAGGGAATATCTCGGTGTTCAATTTAATTGTCCATTGGTCGTAGGGATTGAATATGAATTGAGATTTTTTATTACACAGGGTACACCTCAGAATCAAGGTTATGCTTGTAATAATATCAGTATCTTCTTTTCTGTAGATGAAGAGCTTCAAATTGCAAATCAAACCATCCTTGATCTTGATCCTCAATTCACTATAACAGAAATTGTTAGCAACACAGATTGGCTAGAAGTAGTGTATACCTTTACGCCGGATATGCCTTATCAGCATATGATCGTTGGCAATTTTGCTTCCCAAGCTAATACTGATTTTGCTGAAAATGGCGGAAATAGTAACTTCTTTCCTTATGCCTATTATTTTGTAGATAACTTTGAGCTGAAAGAATTGATTGAGTCGCCTGAACTATCCATTGATTTAGGTCCAGACCAAGTGCTTTGTAATGCGGAGAGCACCACGCTTGAATCTGGTGTCCCCAATGCCAGCTATGTATGGTCTACGGGCGATACTACCCAAAACCTTACGGTATCAGAGGAAGGAATGTACTTCGTCACCGTAACTTCCGATTGCCTAGTTAGTGATGACTCCATTTCAATCCAAACCTCCAATGATGGCACTATTGAACTGATAGAAACGATTTGTGCAGGCGAAAGCTTTGAACTCAACAATGAAAGTTTTGAAACGGCCGGAACTTACACCCAAGAATTGGCTGGACAAGCCGCTGGAGGCTGCGATTCTATTATCATTCTGGAATTATTTGTCGAAGAAATTGCGCAAAATATCCAGCAGCTCAGTATTTGCCAAGGGGAAGTCCTTGAATGGAATGGCAATAGCTATAGTGAAGCAGGCATTTTTACGGAAGTACTTCAAAATGCAGGTCAAAACGGCTGTGATTCTATCGACCAATTAGAACTAGAAATAATTGAAGGAGAAATACTTGCAACAGATCAACAATTACTCTTAGGAAGTAGCCTTTTGCTAGAGCCTAGCTTGATTGGTATAGATAGTATTGCTACGATATCTTGGGCACCCTCAGAGGGACTGAGCTGCTCTGATTGTCTTACACCAAACGCTGCTCCAAGACAAGACATCAATTATCAAATAACAGTGACAAATACTTCAGGATGTGAATATAAAGCCAATATTGCAATAGATGTTTTTGAAACCTTAGACATTTATATTCCTAATGCATTTTCACCAAATGATGATGGGTTTAATGATCTATTCTATCCACAAGCTGTCGCTGGATTAGTGAATCAAGTAGTCAAATTTCAGGTATTTGATCGATGGGGCGCTTTGATTTGGGAAGCAGCTGATTTTACGATAGGTGGAGCGGAAAATGCTTGGGACGGCAGAAAAAATGGTGCATTAATGGGAACTGGAATTTATGCTTATGTTCTTGAAGTCCAATTATTTGATCAATCTATTGTTCAATTGACTGGCGACATTCTACTCATTCGGTGATTTGTCTGAATTCTGCAGTTTGAACATTATCATTTTCAATAGAGAATATAGATATTTAGCATCTAAATCTTAGTCCATGCTCCAACGCTCATCCATCCATATACTATGTTTCTTTTTGTTTTGTGCGCCATTTATCCAAGCACAAGATTGTTGCCTAAACCATATTCCCAATCCGAGTTTTGAGCTTACTAGTGAACCGCCATCAGGTATAGAAAACTGGACTATCGTGGAAAGTTGGATCAATGCCGCTTCGAACAATAGTTCTTATGGTTCACCGGACTATTTTTACCAAGATCCAGACGATCCCTCTGCCACACTACCCAATAATAGCTTTTCTGCTAATGTCGTCCCCGTAGATGGCGATGCAGTAATGGGCATGGCCGTCTATTTTGCCAATGCCAGTCTGCCTGCTCCAAGAGAATATATTGCGGTGCAGTTTTGCCCCTTAACTGTTGGCAAAATGTATGAGTTTAAGTTTTACCTTACCCAAGGGACCCCACAAAATCAAGGTTATTCTGTCGACCGTTTAGGGGTATTCTTTTCAGAGGGACCTACTTATCAATCTGACTTATTTTATGATGTGGAACCACAGATATTAATTGATACGGTATTCTCTAATAACGAATGGCAAGAAATTACTTATACATTTACTGCGCAAGAGGCTTTAGATTTTTTAGTCTTTGGGTCTTTTGGTGCCAATAGTGAAATCACGGCCAACTCTTTAAACAATAGCAGTCCGTTTGAATATGCCTACTACTTTGTTGACAACTTCTCCATTCGAGAAGTCGGCCCAGATGTAGAGATTGAATTACCGATAGATTCTGTAGCAGGTATTTGTAATGGCGAAACTTATACCATTGATACGGCATACCCTGATGCCACTTATGAATGGTCTACTGGCGATTCTACACAAAGCATTACTGTATCAGAGGAAGGACTGTATTCCGTTACGGTGACAGATGAGTGTCTTTATGGCGAAGCAGAAATTTTGATTACTTCTGGCATTGATACCGTTATCACTATCCCTGCTACGATTTGTGAAGGTGATAGCTTTGAATTTGAAGGCGAGACTTATGATACAGAAGGAGAATATACCCTAACCTATACGGCCATTACGGGTTGTGACTCTCTGGTTGTAATTGATTTAGAAGTTCTTCCAAATCCGATAAATCTTGTCTTTGCTAATATTTGCGAAAGCGAAAACTACGAGTTCTTTGGTAATACTTATGATAGCTCTGGTATCTATTCTTTTGCATTAGAAAGTGCTGCTGCCAATGGCTGTGACTCTATCGTTGAACTAAACTTAGAAGTTTTTCCAAACCAAGAACTCAGTGTGGATACCTTTATTTGTGAGGGATTGGCAGTAGAACTAAATGGAGAACTTTTCGATTCTCCTGGTCAATATACACAGCTGATAGAAGGCGTGAGCCCATTTGGTTGTGATTTAGAAGTCAATATTAATCTCCAAGCGGCCGAGGCCAATTTAGAATTACGAGATACAACTATCTTAAAAGGAGATCAAGCATTGCTCCTCCCCTTCTTTTCTGGTATTGGAGACATTGCTCAGGTTCAGTGGAGTCCTAACCTAAACCTAAGCTGTAACGATTGTTTTGCGCCTTTAGCGGCTCCTTCTGAGTCAACGACTTATACGGTTGAAATTACAGATGCAACGGGCTGCACTTACGTAAATGACATACAAGTAGATGTACTAGAGCGACTGCCCATTTTTATTCCCAATGCTTTTTCGCCGAATGATGATGGCTTTAATGATCTATTTTTTCCAACAGGTTCTAATTTGTTAATTGAGCAAATCAATCAATTTCAAATTTTCAATCGTTGGGGTAGTTTAGTTTTTGAAAGATCAAACTTCTTACTCGATGATGAATCTGCCGCATGGGATGGTCGTTATAACAATGAGCTACTGTCAAATGGCGTTTATGTATATACGATGGAGGTTTTACTGACGAATGGTAGCACTCAGCAGTTTCGCGGTGATGTATTATTGATCCATTAGTATTCCGCAAAAAATTACTTCCCGATTTCTAAAAGTCTTTGCTTAGCTCTGCATGCTTTAAATGTACCGCTAAGCATCACTAAGCAAAGACGAAATCGAAAAGTTAACTTTTCTGCTTTACTTAGGACTTTCAATTCTCATGAATTCCATTTATTTTTGAAGAAAAAGACAGCGACTTGGATAATAAATTAATGGACAATTTTTCGAGGACTTTTGAGGTGGATCTGCCAAGCGCAGAAACGATGGATGCTTACTTGGATCAAATCATTCCTATTGTTCGCCCGTTGAGCGAAGATTTAAGGGAAAAGGAATTTTATCTGGACAAAGGCTGGATGGAAATTCGAGATGATGAAAGATGGCACGATAAGGTCCTTCACTTTTTCCATGACAATGGCGAGTATTTGATTTCGACTAATGGCAATATAGATAGCGGTAATTGGCGATTCCTTGATCACTCCAATAAATTTATTCTCAACTCTTCTGAAATGTTTGAATTGGCTTTCTTAGACAGTCAGTTCTTCATTCTAAAAAAGCATGGCGATCAAAAAAGACTAGGTAGAAGAAAATACTTTGTCATGGTTTTCGAGCCTATAGGCAAAAGGATAGAATGGCGAGATGCCATGGAACTCCTCTTCAACAAATACCGCAATAACAACAACTGGTTGATGATCATTGTAGTGATTGTGTTATTGTTGATGGCGATTGTGTTTATGCTTTCATAATATCTCTGAATATTAAAATGACTAAAGAAACTTAATCATATATCTTTAGTCATTTTAATCCAATACCACTTTTTTCAATTAGCTTTTTATTTCAACTAAGTCTGATAAAGGAGAATAACTTCCATCAGATAATTTTGCAATTATCTGATATTTATATTTTCTCCTCGGTTTCAACTCTTGATCAAAAAATTCAAATGACTGAGTCCGAGTATTTGATTGATTAAGTAAAACACTTTCATTTCTCAATATAACTTTGTACGTACTTAGGGGTGAATTATCCGTAGAACGATAAAGAATGAATTGCCGCACTTTTTTCTTTTCTTCAGAATACTTCCAACTAAGTTTTAGACTACTCCTATCTGAATCCAATTTTTCTACCTTCCAATCAATTATTGCTGAGCTTTTTCCTATATCAAGGGCTTTCCCTTTAAGCATTTTTGAAGAAGAAATTAAACCTGCATCATCTTTAGCAACCACCTTATAAGTACTCAAGTTTTTATCGGAAGCGGTAGTATCTATAAATGTAGTACTAGGCAAATATTTATCATATGAAAAAATAGTATCCCAAACTAAAGCGGATTCCTCCCTACGTAGTAAATAATGCGCTAAAACATCTGGACTTGAACTTGATGCCCATTCTAAATATACTCCCTCCTCCTGAGATTTAATACTTAAAAAAGCAGGCGGAGAAGGAGGGTTCTTATCTACTCTTTTTAATTTACAAGTCTCAGAATACAAGGAAAAATTACTCCTAAAATCTAAAGCAATGACTTTGAAATAAACTTCCTCTGAAAGGGTGCTCATATTAACCTGATGTGTATAAGTTGTGTCGGTAATGTACCTATTTGTGATTTGGGCGAATTGCTCATTTTCATTATTCCCCATAAATACCCGATATCCCTTTAAGTCATCTTCCATATTTGCATTCCATTTAAGTACTACTTTACCTTCCTCATCAATGGTACCAATCAAATTTTGTGGAGGCAGTGGTGCTATTTTATCAGATAATTGTGATAAAGCAGCAAAAGAGGAAATAATATAGTCATTAGTATCTACAGCTTCCATTTTATAATATCCTACTCTCAGGGGTTCTTTATCTACATAAAATCTTTCATTAGGCGAAATGATCTTCTCATTTATTCGCTCATATTCTCCTACTTTATGTCTTGCCCTTAATACATAAAATCCTTTAATCCCATTTTCAAATTTTTCTTTAAAATCCCAGTTGACTTGTATGGATTTTTGTTCTTCAAATTCAGTAATACCTTTTATTCTGATAGAAGCATTGAGTGGTCCTTTTTCACCCATTCCTTCCACTACATTTGAATATGGGCCCATCACTCCAAACAAAGATCGACCTCTAATTCGATACATATATTTTTTTCCATTTTGGGCTAAACTATCTGTATAAAGAAAAGTTTTTGCCCCTGTCTTTTGATTGGTATTTGGAAGTAGAGGGTTTTCATTTAAAATATTAAAAGATAAACCATTATCATCAGATCGTTCAATATAATAAGTTGAATAATCTTTGATTAAGTCTGTACCATCCCAAGAGATAATAGCGAAAAGATCATTAAAACTTGCAAAGATTTCTGGTGCCTGAGCTAGATTCATTTTCTCTTTTGGATTTACCAAAGTTGCACCATCCAAAGTATATATTGAATCTTGTGAAACATTAAACCTTACTTTATACAAGTATTCTTCTTCTTCATTAAAATTCTTATCCACAAACCTTAAACCCATTGCATCTGAAACCTCAAGGGATTGATCCGCAGCAAATAAGCTAAATCCGTATCGATTTTCTTGTTCTTTAGTTAAATAGTAGAATGACATTAGATTTTCGTCTTCTAATCCTTCCACCTTAAACCCTTCACCAAAAATAGCACCAGCAGCCACCCCTGCATATTCATTTTCTGCCATTAACTTCTCCCACTCCTCTTGACTAGCAATATTAAAGCTTCCTAATCTTTGTTTTGAAGTCCTTACCTCTTCTGTAGATAAAGGAGTTCCGTTTCTTTTAATGGTGGTTCTCTCTAGTATATATCCATTATCATTACCAAAAGTCCAAGATTTCACATCACTAGGAGACCATCTTAGAATGATGGAATCTTCAAAAACGCCTGCCAATATTTGAATTTGTAACGTATCTAAATTTTGAGCAGATACAAAGTTGGAAAGGAATACTACCAGAAATAGTAGAATGTATAGTTTTAGCTTTTTCATGAAAATTTGCTTTATTTACTTAACAATTACTTTTTGACTCATTGTAGTTTCTTCAGTATTTACAGATACCGTATACCACCCTTTTGGTGTATTTGCCAAATCAATATTTATCAATTGATCCTTAGGCATTATCTCCATACGTTCAGAATAAATTACTTGGCCAAAAGCATTTCTAATTTCAACTATAGTATTGTGCATATCTATATTTGACGATAATTCTATTTGGAATTGCCCTTTGGATGGATTGGGTGATACTTTTATCTTCTCACTATATTGAATGTCTAATTCTTGGTTAGAAGAAACTTCTTCTAATGATAGTTCGAAAATTACAGTACCAAAATTCGCACTAACCAAACTTTGAAAAGTTGGTACTATTACCCTATCCTGACTATCTATTACCAATTTCATATATTCATATAGGCTACTACCTCCAGGAACAATTAATCCATTTACCTGATCAAAATCTTTTTCTAAATTACTATTTCCGGAAATCACCCAAACCTTAGGTGAAAATTCACCTCCGCCAATCATCCAAATTTCATTGTTGCTCTTGACTTTCATTTCTTTACAATTCGATATGTTCAAATTATGAGAAATCTCAGTCCAAGCACCATTCCATTTCCAAATATCACCATTCTCTAGACCCACAAAAAGATTATCTTGATTACTTTCAAGAAATTTAGCAGGAGATGAAAATTCTTGTTCATCTATTACCCACGCTCCATTTTCATACCGCACTAGACCAAATTCTTTCAACCCCCAAATAGCTCCATTTGGTCCTTCTTTCAGCAATTTAATATCTGAAAAGAAGGCACCTACACTAGCCTGATCAAAAGTTATCCATTCATCATTAGTATCAAAAAACTTAACAATTGATCCTGAACTTTCACTTTCTTCAAGAAACCATAACTGTCCTTCGGATGTAAAGAAGAAACTAAGTGGATTTCCTGATAAATTTCCAGGGTGTGGATGAGCCGAAACAATATCATTTTTGACTTGAAAAGTTCCACCACTTCCATTATAAAAAACAATCGTTTCATCGATTTTATCTATAGCAAAATCAATTGTTTCGGGGCATATAAAACAACTAGTCAAAAAGCTAAAATAATCATTATTGAAATCTAACTTTGCAAATCGAGTCGGATAAAATGCAAAATTCATAAAAACCAAATCTCCATTCCAATCTTCGATAATTTCAACGGGAACTTGCGGATATAAATTCTCTGGTATGAGATCATTAAATTCCAAATCTTCTACTATTATTTCTTGTTGACCATTAAGAATAATGGCCAAAGACAATAATAAATATGAAAATATTAATCTTCTAGTATACATGATAAAAGTAACTTTAAATTAGTTAATACTGGATCATTTTTATATGTTCATCTGTACGACCTCCTATTTGGTAAGTAAATCTTACAGGATACTGCCCATTAAGAATCGGAATATAAATCGCATCCTTTAAATCAATAACTCCAAAGTTTATTAATTGTGGTTCAATACCTGTAATAAAATCTGGATGATCAACCCATTTAATGTCTATTTAAAAAAAGAAATTATCCTTTTAAAGCTTTTGCCATTGTTTCACCAATCGTAGCAGGTGACTTCACTACGTGAATACCGCATTCTGCCATGATTTTCATTTTTGCTTCTGCCGCCGTATCGTCATCACCACCGATGATCGCACCAGCGTGTCCCATTGTACGGCCTTTAGGAGCCGTCTGACCAGCGATAAAGCCAACAACTGGCTTTGTACCGTGCTCTTTCATCAAATATAAATGCCAATACCTAAGATCCTGTCCAAGCTAGGATTCCTAAAATTCCACCGATAAGAATTAAGCCAAAGGATATTGAAAATGATAATATTGCTAGCAGTTTCTTTTCGTCTCGCAACATACCAATAGCACCTAAAACCATTGCAGTCAATAAGGCTAAAATTAAGGCATCAAACAAAATGAAAAGGATTCCTCCTCCTAATAAGGCTAAAAGCCCTAATCGACCAAATTTATTTTTGCGATCTTTTTTCTCTACTTTCTTAGCTATTTTTTCCTTTAGCTTTTTTAGGCGCTTTCTCTTTCTCTTCTGCTTTTTGCTGAGGTTTTGTTCTACAGCTGCAGGAGTCGCAGTACTACTAGCAACTACTGCCTCTGTCTGATTGGCATGAAATAAAAAAGTTAAAAAGAAAAATAATACATATTTTTTAGTAGACAATGTCATCATTTGGGTCCACCCATTAATGGAAAGGAAGTCTAATATTTTGATTTTCATAATTACATTTAATAATTATTGGTTAGGTTGAAATGACGCATCAAAATTCTTGCTCAAGTAGTCAGGCTAGAACCTGCCGGCTGGCTAGAATTAGTATAATAAAATTCAGCCATAGGCATATGAGTATTTTCAGGATTAAGCAATTTTCAAGACGATTTTGAGTACTTTTAGCTATACCTTGAAATGGTATCTTTTGATGAAAAATCTAATTTCACCTCAAATTTTTCAACAAAAAATGCCTTCCAGAAATCCATCTGAAAGGCATTTAATGTCTATTTAAAAAAAGAAATTATCCTTTTAAAGCTTTTGCCATAGTTTCACCAATCGTAGCAGGTGACTTCACTACGTGAATACCACATTCTGCCATGATTTTCATTTTTGCTTCTGCCGTATCGTCATCACCACCGATGATCGCACCAGCGTGTCCCATTGTACGGCCTTTAGGAGCCGTTTGACCAGCGATAAAGCCAACAACTGGCTTTGTACCGTGCTCTTTCACATAACGTGCTGCATCTGCTTCCATGCTACCTCCAATCTCACCGATCATGATGATACCATCTGTATCAGGGTCATTCATCAATAATTCTACTGCATCTTTAGTCGTTGTACCTACGATTGGGTCACCACCGATACCGATACAAGTAGATTGACCAAGACCAGCTTTTGTTACTTGATCTACCGCTTCGTATGTCAATGTTCCTGAACGAGAAACGATTCCAATTCTTCCTGGGTTATGGATAAAGCCTGGCATGATACCACACTTCGCTTCACCTGGTGTCATTACACCAGGGCAGTTAGGTCCAACCAAACGACAATCTTTGTCAGAGATATAAGCTTTTACCTTTACCATATCCTGAACAGGAATACCTTCTGTGATACAAATGATCACTTTGATACCTGCATCAGCAGCTTCCATGATAGCATCTGCTGCAAACGGAGGTGGAACAAAGATAACAGATGTATCTGCACCTAATTTCTCAACAGCTTCTGCTACGGTATTCAAAACTGGCTTATCCAAGTGGTTTTGGCCACCTTTTCCTGGTGTTACACCACCAACAACATTGGTACCATATTCGATCATTTGGCTAGCGTGGAAAGTACCTTCCTTACCAGTAAATCCCTGAACAATAATTTTAGAATCTTTATTTACAAGAACTGACATAATGTATTGAAATTTTACTTGCTATGAATAAGACTTAAAACTTATGTGGTTTTGGTTAAAGTCTTGCTTTTGGTTCGAGTTAATCTTTTTGGTCTTCCTTTTCAGGTTTCTGAATAATGAAGACATCTTCATTTTGCTTCTGCAAATAGTACTTTTCGCGTGCAAATTTTTCTTTGTTTACTTCCAAATCTAAACGCTCTTGTTGCGCTTCTTTGATTTTTTTGGAGTAATACACTTTGTCTTCTTCCAGCTTCTCAACAGAGTTTTGTAGTCTCCATTGGGTAAGCATATCACTTCGATCAAAAAATACCATCCAAAAAACAAAAAGCACTAATACCAAAAAGTACTTATTCTTAAAAGGAGCCGGTACTCGATCTAGTAATGGTTGAAGTGGATTATTTTGATTAGCCATGGTAGTTTGCTTAATTATTCTTCAAAAATTAAAACTTAAAACCACTAATCAAAATTATTTTGGTAAATAGTGAAATGGTTAATGGTATATTCTTACCAACAACTATTACACTATTCAACCATTAACGGCATTATGCCTATTTCCCCATCAATGCCTTACCTGGGTAGATAGCAGAATCTGCTAATTCTTCCTCGATACGTAGCAATTGATTGTATTTAGCAATTCTATCAGAACGAGAAGCCGAACCTGTTTTGATTTGTCCAGTGTTTAATGCGACTGCCAAATCAGCGATCGTTGTATCTTCTGTTTCGCCTGAGCGGTGTGACATTACAGCTGTGAAGCCATTGCGGTTGGCTAAGTTTACAGAATCGATTGTTTCTGATAAAGAACCGATCTGATTTACTTTGATTAGGATTGAATTCGCTGCTGCTTCATCAATACCTCTTTGCAAACGCTTTGTATTGGTCACAAATAAATCATCACCAACTAGTTGTACACGGTCACCGATGGTTTTGTTCAACAATTTCCAACCATCCCAGTCATCTTCGTGTAAACCATCTTCGATAGAAAGAATTGGATACTTATCTACCCATCCTTTCCAGTAGTCCACCATTTGGCTACTAGTCAACTTATCGCCAGTCGATTGGTGGAAGTGGTATACTTTTTCCTCTTCGTTGTAGAACTCAGATGCTGCTGCATCCATCGCAATCATTACATCTTCGCCAGGTCTGTAACCTGCAGCTTCGATAGATTGAAGTACGATTTCAATAGCTTCTACATTAGATTTGATATTTGGCGCAAAGCCACCCTCATCACCTACGTTTGTAGAATAGCCTTTGCTCTTTAATACTTTCTTCAAGTGGTGGAAAATTTCCACCCCCATTCTCAAACCTTCAGAGAAGTAATCAGCAGCTAGAGGCATTACCATGAATTCTTGGAAATCGATGCTGTTATCTGCGTGAGAACCACCATTCAGGATGTTCATCATAGGTACTGGCAAAACGTGTGCATTTACACCACCGATATAGCGGTATAAAGGCTGTCCACTTGCTGCTGCCCCTGCTTTGGCAACGGCCAAAGAAACCCCAAGAATAGCATTTGCACCTAATTTACTTTTATTGTCTGTTCCATCTATTTCGCGCATTAAGTTATCGATATAGATCTGTTCGAATACATCAACGCCAATTAGTTCTTCACGAATAATTTCTTCGATATTGCGACAAGCATTTAACACTCCTTTTCCTAAGAAGCGTTCTTTGTCACCATCTCTAAGCTCTACTGCTTCGTATTTTCCTGTAGATGCTCCAGAAGGAACCGCAGCGCGACCGATGAACCCTTCTTCTGTCATCACTTCTACTTCTACAGTTGGATTTCCTCTTGAATCCAAAATTTCTCTGGAACGAATATCAATAATCGTACTCATAATCAATGTGGTTTAAAACGTTACAGAATCGTTCTATATGGTTTAGGACTAGGTTTCGCTATAATTTTCAAGCAGCAAAAATAATGAAGCCTGCTACAATCAAGTTGTTTCACCGGTTAATTCTCCATTAAGTTTATAAAATGGTCAAACAAGTAACGGGCGTCATGTGGACCAGGAGATGCCTCAGGGTGATATTGCACTGAAAAGGCATTTTTCCCTTTGATCTTGATCCCTTCGATGGTATCATCATTAAGATTGATATGTGTTATTTCTACTTTATCTTCATTGGCATAAATGGCTTCTGGGCTTACGCCAAATCCATGATTTTGGCTCGTGATTTCAGACTTCCCTGTTAAAAGATTCTTTACAGGGTGATTGATCCCGCGGTGACCATTATGCATTTTATAAGTTGGAATATCTACAGATAATGCCAATAATTGATGTCCTAAACAGATACCGAATAATGGTTTGTCTTCTTCCATCAATCGTTTAGCTGTTTGTACGGCATAATCCATAGCAGCGGGATCGCCAGGGCCATTAGAAAGGAAATAGCCGTCAGCTCCCCAAGAAATGACCTCTTCCGCAGTTGTTTTTGCTGGAAATACTTTCACATAACAATCTCTTTCTGTAAAGCAGTTCAAGATGTTTTGCTTTACGCCATAATCCATGACTGCTACTTTGTACTTAGCATCTGGATTCCCCAAAGTAAATGCTTCTTTAGTCGTTACTTTGGAGGCCAATTCTAGACCTTTCATGGAAGGAACTTCTGCCAATTTTTTCTTTAACTCTTCAACATCCAATATTTCAGAAGAAATAATGGCATTCATGGCGCCTTTATCCCGAATATGACGAACAATTGCGCGGGTATCGACACTTGAGATACCTACCAATTTTTCATCATCAAAATATTCTTGAATAGAAGTATCTGCTTGTTGGCGAGAATACTGCCAAGTAAAATTTTTACAAATCAAGCCTGCAATTTTGATACTCCACGATTCCGTCTCGGAACGCTTAGTACCATAGTTGCCGATGTGGGCATTGGTCGTTACCAATAACTGACCGAAGTAAGAAGGATCAGTAAAAATTTCTTGGTAGCCTGTCATTCCCGTGTTAAAACATATCTCTCCTGTGGTGGTGCCGATATGTCCTGCTGCCTTGCCGTGGAATACAGTGCCATCTTCTAAAAGCAGAATAGCTGGTGCATCTTTTAGCTCTCCCATGGTTGATATTTTAGATTACGCATGCGCAAATGAAAAGGTCGCGTAATATGGTTGAATTGTTGCTAATTAATTGGGTAGTTCAAAATTTTTGCAAATATAGCCTAAGAAATTTGAAGCAAATAACAATGGATCAAAAAAAAGGCTACCCATCTTAGACAGGTAGCCTTTTATTTTTAGAAAATGAAATATGGCATCATTTTATGCTTCATCCTTCTTTTCTTCTGTGTTGTCTTCGGTTGTTTCTTCAGTAGCTTCTTCTACTGAATCCTCAACAGTTTCTACCGCAGTGTCTGCTACTACTGCAGGTGCAGCATCACTACTCTTTTTCTTACGGCGACGTCTTCTACCGCTTCCTTTCTCTTCAGAAGATTGAGTAGAGTAAACATCGTTATAATCAACAAACTCAATCATGGCCATTTCCGCACCATCATGTGGGCGGAAGCCCGTTTTGATCACACGTACATAGCCACCTGGGCGGTCCGCAACTTTAGCTGCGATCTCATCGAATAAAATCTTAACGGCTTCTTTTTTCTGCAGGTAACTGAATACAACACGACGAGAGTGTGTCGTATTAGCTTTAGACTTTGTTACTAGTGGTTCAACAAACTTTCTTAAAGCTTTTGCTTTAGCTAGAGTTGTTCTGATACGCTTGTGTTCGATCAAAGCGATTGCAAGGTTACGTAGAAGGGCCTTTCTGTGTGCCGATTTACGACCTAAATGATTGAATTTTTTTCCGTGTCTCATTTTAAATAAGTTTTCATCGCAACACTTTCCTGCTACTTATCGATAGGATAAGTATAAGCGGTTAGTCATTGCAGTTAAAAAATTGGTCAAAAAGACCAATTAGCTGAATAAAATTAGTCTTCGTCTAATTTATACTTAGAAAGATCCATACCGAAAGTAAGGCCTTTGTCTTGAAGTAATTCTTCAATTTCAACCAAAGATTTCTTACCAAAGTTACGGAACTTCAATAGTTCGTGCGTATCGTATCTTACAAGCTCAGCTAGTGTATTAATCTTAGCAGCTTTCAAACAATTGTAAGCACGTACTGAAAGATCAAGATCCTCAAGAGACGTTTTTAACAACTTACGCATGTGTAAGATATGCTCATCCACGATATTGTCTTCACGAGTTGAAGCATCATCAAAGGTGATCTTTTCATCTGTGATCAACATCAAATGTTGAATTAAGATTCTGGAAGCTTCTTTGATCGCATCTTCCGGGTGGATAGTACCATCCGTTTTGACTTCAACGGTTAACTTCTCATAATCTGTACGTTGACCTACACGTGTATTTTCTACGCGGTAAGCAACATTTTTGATGGGAGTGTAGATGGCATCTACAGGGATAACACCGATGGCTGCATCCTTAGGTAGATTTTCATCTGCAGGAACATAACCACGACCTTTGGTTACGGTAAGTTCCATTTCCAAATTAACGAATGGTTCCATGTTACAAATCAGCATATCTGGATTCATAATTTTGAAAACATTCGTATGTTCTTCAATATCACTAGCTCTGAACTCTTCCTTACCGTTGATAGTAAGGTAGATTTTTTCATTTGTAATTTCCTCATCTGCAATTAATTGCTTCAAACGTACTTGTTTCAGATTAAGAATAATCTCGATTACGTCTTCCACAACGCCACGAATCGTACCGAATTCGTGTTCGACACCAGCAATACGAACAGCAGAAATAGCAAAACCTTCAAGAGAGGATAGAAGTACCCTTCTTAAAGCGTTACCAACTGTTTGACCGAATCCTGGTTCTAAAGGTTTGAATTCAAAAAGACCTTCGAAATCGTTAGCTTTTTGCATAACGATTTTATCCGGCTTCTGAAAATTTAGTATACTCATAAGCTTATGTAAACTTTAAATAAAACACTACTGACAAATTGAAGATCAGTAGATTTTGTGGTGCACCTGTTGGACTTAGGAAAGTCGCTTATATGAGTGAGGGCACTGATCGAAACCAGCACCCTGCTATATTTTTTACCTTACTTAGAATACAATTCAACGATAAGCTGTTCATTGATCTTTTCAGGGATGTTTTCTCTTTCTGGATATTCCAAGAAAACGCCCTGCATTTTATCAGGGTTGAACTCTAACCAAGGGTATTTTCTAACATCTGATTTGTTTGTCACAGAATCTTTAATTACAATTAAAGCCTGTGATCTACCACGAACAGCAACGATATCACCAGCACGCAATTGGTAAGATGGGATGTTCGTAAGAACGCCATTTACGGTAATGTGCTTATGAGTAACTAATTGTCTTGCTGCACGACGCGTAGGAGCAATACCTAAGCGGAAAACAGTGTTATCTAAACGAGCTTCTAATAGGCGAAGCAAGTTTTCACCAGTTACACCTTTTCTACGGTTTGCTTCCTCGAAAAGATTTCTAAACTGACGCTCTAATACACCATAAGTGTATTTTGCTTTTTGTTTCTCCATCAACTGCAATGCATAGTCGGACTTTTGCTTACGACGTCTGGTATTGCCATGTTGTCCAGGAGGGTATTTTTTACGCTCGAATGATTTATCAAACCCAAAGATTGGCTCTCCAAATGCTCTTGCCTTCTTTGTTTTAGGTCCAGTATATCTCGCCATCTTAATTACTAATTTTCAAAATTTTGACCACAGTCTAAAACAGAATTAAACTCTTCTACGCTTTGGAGGACGACAACCATTGTGAGGTATTGGTGTAACGTCTTTGATTTTCGTCACTCTGATATTTGCGCTATCAATTGCACGAATTGCCGCTTCACGACCAGAACCTGGTCCTTTCACGAACACTTCTACAGTACGCAAGCCTGCTTCGTAAGCTACTCTTGCAGCGTCATTAGCTGCTACTTGAGCTGCATAAGGTGTGTTCTTTTTAGAACCACGGAAGCCAGCTTTTCCTGCTGAAGCCCAAGATATCACCTGACCTCTTTTGTTAGTAAGAGAGATGATAATGTTGTTAAAGCTTGCTTGAATGTAAGCAAATCCTTCTGGATCAACTTTTACGTTTCTTTTTTTTGCTTTCTTTGCCTTCGCCATTTTGACATTCAAATTTTACCAATTTCCCACTCCTCACAGAGTCATGGATGAAGTGTGGTATAAGAGGAATCTTATTAAATGATTCGTTATTTTACTTCTAACCAAGCAGAAAATATTCCACAAAAGAAATTATTTCGTTACTTTCTTCTTATTAGCAACTGTCTTACGCTTACCCTTACGAGTTCTAGCGTTTGTCTGAGTACGCTGTCCACGAAGAGGCAAACCTCTTCTGTGGCGGAGACCTCTGTAGCAACCAATATCCATTAGTCGCTTGATGTTCATCTGAACTTCAGAACGAAGCTCCCCTTCAACAGTATATTCATTTTGGATAAGACCAGAAATCTCACGAATGTTATCGTCTGTCCAATCTCCTACTTTAGTGCTATGATCAACACCTGCTCTATCCAATATTTCACCTGCTCTAGTCCTACCAATTCCATAGACATAGGTAAGGCCAATCACGCCTCTCTTATTTCTTGGTAAATCGTTACCTGCAATACGAGCCATATTTCTATTCTATTTTAGAAAGTTGTCCAACTCCAAATTAACCTTGGCGTTGCTTGAACTTTGGATTCTTCTTGTTAATGATATACAATTTTCCTTTTCTTCTTACGATCTTGCAATCCGCAGAGCGCTTTTTGATCGATGGTCTAACTTTCATTATTCTAATTTTTCTATGATAAGCAATTAATGCTATTTGTAACGATAGATAATTCTACCTCTGGTCAAATCATAAGGAGACATCTCCACAGCTACTTTATCACCTGGCAGAATACGAATGTAATTCATACGCATCTTACCTGATATAGTAGCTACAATTTGATGGTCATTTTCTAACCTTACCCGAAACATTGCATTTGACAATGCCTCTTCAATAGTACCATCTTGCTTTATTAAGTTCTTCTTAGCCATAGTTTGATTTTCGGAGGGCAAAGATACAAAAACAATAATTGATTACCAAAAAATAGAGAAAGAATCAAATTCTCGTCATTTCTCGGCTATCTGTCATGCTAATGCTTCTTTGAGCACACCTACCTCTTGAAGGTTGTCATTCTTTCTAATTTCTTCTACGATCATTTCGTGATTAGAGAGAATGTCTGGCCCGTTTTTGCGAACAGCGATAGTATGTTCGAAGTGAGCAGATGGTTTGCGATCTCTAGAGATAATAGTCCATCCATCTGGTGCCGTACGAACATCTTTTTTACCTTGATTCACCATTGGTTCAATAGCAATCACCAGTCCTTCTTGGAGTTTGATCCCTCTTCCTCTTTTTCCGAAGTTTGGAACTTCAGGTGGCTCATGGAGTTCTCTTCCGATTCCATGTCCAACAAGCTCTCTCACTACACCGTATTTGTAATCTCTCTCAACGTAATGTTGTACTGCAAAGCCGATATCTCCTATTCTTTTCCCAATGGTAGCAGCATCGATAGCTTTATACAGTGAGGTATTAGTCACTTTTAGCAGTTTCATGATTTCGTCAGAAACTTCTCCGACTGGGAAGGTATATGCAGAATCACCAAAGAAGCCATTCAGCAGCACTCCACAATCTACAGAAACGATATCACCATCATTAAACACCTGCTTTTCGCTTGGTATGCCATGAACAACGGCTTCATTTTTAGAGACACATAAAGTTGCTGGAAACCCTCGATATCCTTTAAAAGCGGGTACTGCTTTATGATCTCTAATCACTTCTTCTGCAGCTTTATCAATATCCTGACCAGTCATTCCTGGTTTGAGGATACTTGCGACACGAGAAAGTGCCTTACAAACGAGCAGGCAACTCTCTCTGACTAATTCTATTTCTTCGTCTGTTTTGTAAAATATCATGGTATCTTATTATACTTCCTCTCACATTAACTGCCCAAGGAGGACAATTGTTTACATATTTGCACCGATACCTTGCATTCTACTTCTACCCTGAATTCTTCCTGATTTAACTAGACCGTCATACTTACGCATTAGTAAATGGCTTTCTATTTGTTGTAATGTATCCAAAACAACAGCTACCAAGATAAGTAATGAAGTACCACCGAAGAACATAGCGAAAGCAATGTTCACACCAAATCCAGCTGCAAAAGCAGGGAGGATAGAGATTAGGCCTAGGAAAATAGATCCTGGGAGTGTAATTCTAGTGGTAATTGCATCAATAAAATCTGCAGTAGCTTTACCCGGCTTAATACCTGGAATGAAAGCATTTTGACGCTTCAAGTATTCAGCATACTGTTGTGGGTTCACCAATAAGGCAGTATATACATAAGTAAATAATACTACTAAGATGAAATAAACAATATTATAAGGAACAGAGGTAAAATCATTCAATGCACGTAAGATAGGATTGGCGATTACACCACTATTATCTGCTGCTGCAAACTGAGCGATAGTCGCTGGTAAGAACATCAAGGCTTGAGCGAAGATGATCGGCATTACACCTGCAGCATTAACTTTTAATGGAATGTAATCGCGATTACCTGCGACAGGCATTTGATTAGCACCACGACCAACCATGCGCTTAGCAAATTGAATAGGAATCTTACGAACGCCTTGTACAATCAGCACAGTTGCCATAACTACTCCAAATAATGCAGCAAGCTCCAGTACGAAGATAATGAGGCCGTTATTTGCTAACTGAGAAGTTAATTCGAAAACTAACGCTTGGGGAAGTGTTGCAATGATACCAACGGTAATCAATAGAGAAACACCATTCCCGATACCTCTATCAGTAATACGTTCACCTAGCCACATAGCGAATACTGTACCTGTTGATAGGATCAAAATGTTGGAAATCCAAAAGATTCCCATGGGCACATTAGGATCAATAGCACCTAGAGTATTAATATAAGTCAAGTAACCACCACCTTGAACAAGTGTGATTGCTACTGTGAGCATACGGGTAATTTGGTTCAACTTTTTTCTACCAGATTCTCCTTCTTTTTGTTGCAGGCGCTGGAAATAAGGTACAGCAAATCCTAAAAGTTGGATAATGATAGAAGCAGTGATGTAAGGCATGATCCCAAGTGCAAATACAGCGGCATTATTAAATGCTCCACCTGTAAATACATTGATCAACCCTAGAAGGTCATTTGGAGAGCCACTACTAGCAGAGGCTGTTTCCAAGACAGCTGGATTTACACCAGGTAATACGACATATGAACCAAAGCGGAAGACCATTAGCATCCCAAGTGTAAAAAGGATACGGTTACGTAATTCTTCAATCTTCCAGATATTCTTAAGGGTTGCAATAAAATTCTTCATCGCCTTATTTTATACAAGGTTAATAGTTCCACCTGTTTTTTCGATTACCTCTTTAGCAGAAGCAGAAACAGCGTGTACAGATACGTTCAGTTTAGCACTTAATTCACCGCGACCAAGGACTTTAACACGATCATTCTTTTTGATAATGCCGTTTTCCTTTAGGTTATCGACAGTGATTTCGTTTAAGTTATACTTTGTAGCGATTTCACCTAATCTTTCTACATTGATTGGAACATACTCAATGCGGTTTGGATTTTTAAACCCACGCTTAGGTAAACGCATTTGTAAAGGCATCTGACCACCTTCAAAAGCACGCTTAGATTTATAACCAGAACGAGACTTAGCACCTTTATGACCACGAGTTGAAGTTCCACCTCTACCTGATCCTTGGCCTCGACCAATTCGCTTTCCATTTTTATTTGAGCCAGCAGCTGGCTTCAGATTATGCAATTCCATTATCTTACCTTTTAAATATAGCTCTGAATTGTTTTCACAGGAATTTAATCAAAGGAACGTAATTTAAAAATACTTTCCCAGAATGATTTATAATTCCTCCACTTTAACAAGATGGCTCACCTTTTTTACCATACCCAAAATTTGTGGGTTAGCATCTAATTCAACGGTGTGATTCATCTTGCGAAGACCTAAAGCTTTCATGGTCGCCTTTTGTTTCTTTGGACGATCAATTAAGCTTCTAACTTGTGTAACTCTGATCTTACTCATGCCTAATTATTTTTATGGGAAGATCCCACTGAACTATCCGTTAAATAATTTTTCCATGGAAATATTGCGCTGACGTGCAACATCCATCGGACTTCTTAATTTAGATAAAGCATCAACAGTTGCTTTAACTACGTTGTGAGGGTTAGAAGATCCCTGAGATTTGGCCAATACGTTTTGTACTCCTGCGATTTCCAAAACGGCACGCATCGCACCACCTGCAATCACACCGGTACCATCCGCTGCTGGCTTAATCAATACTTTACCTGCACCATAGCGACCTTTCTGCTCATGAGGAATAGTTCCTTTGTAGATAGGTACTTTGATAAGGTTCTTCTTGGCATCATCCACAGCCTTTGCGATAGATTCAGATACATCGCGAGCTTTACCCAATCCATGACCTACAGTACCTTTACCATCTCCCACTACGACGATCGCAGCGAAGCTAAATGTACGACCCCCCTTAGTAACTTTCGCTACGCGGTTTAAGTTAACCAATTTTTCCTTCAACTCGGTTTCTGCAGGTTTTACTCTATTATTGGAATTTCTTTTAGCCATTATATTAGAAGATTAATATTTTACAATTTAAGTCCACTTTCACGAGCACCATCAGCTAGAGCTTTGACACGTCCGTGATATAAGTAACCTCCACGATCAAACACTGCAATAGAAATATTAGCACTTGATGCTCTTTCAGCGATAAGCTTCCCTACTTCTTTTGCTTGATCCACTTTTGGCTTATCTTTTGCTACACTAGCTTCTCTGGAAGAAGCTGATGCAAGAGTATGTCCACTCACGTCATCAATTAGCTGGCAATAAATTTCTTTATTACTTCTGAAAACAGATAAACGTGGACGAGCAGCAGTACCTCTTACCTTTTTGCGAATACGATAATGAATCCGCTTTCTTCTTTTTTCTTTTGTTAATTGCATTTTTCCTAGTTTTTGCTCTTAGTGAATAGTGAAGCAACTAATCCCAAGAGTACTATGTATGAATGATTTAGGAAATTCAAATTATGCTGTTTTACCAGCTTTACGTCTAATTTCTTCACCAAGGTAACGTACACCTTTTCCTTTGTATGGCTCAGGTTTTCTGAACGCACGGATCTTAGCTGCTACTTGGCCTACTAATTGTTTGTCAATACCTTCCAAACGAACGATAGGATTTTTACCCTTTTCGGACTTGGTCTCTACTTTCAATTCATCTGGAACGTAGAACATGATTGGGTGAGAATACCCAAGTGATAGTTCAAGGAGATTACCTGTGTTATTAGCACGATAACCAACCCCTACCAATTCAAGTTCCTTAACGTAACCTGAAGTAACTCCAACTACCATATTATTGATCAAAGCACGATAAAGACCATGCATTGCTTTATGTCTTTTTTGCTCAGTAGGACGGCTAACTACTAATTCTCCTTCTTCTACTTTGATTGACAAATCTGGATCAATTTGTTGCTGAAGTTCTCCCTTAGGTCCTTTTACCGTAACCAAATTACCTTTGCTAACATCGATGCTAACACCTGCAGGTAATGCGATTGGAGATTTACCAACTCTGGACATCTTTCTAGATTTAAATCATTAATAAATATAACAAAGGAGTTCGCCCCCTACATTTAATTCTCTTGCTTTCTTATCTGTAATTACTCCTCTAGAAGTAGATACGATAGCAACACCAAGACCATTAATAATTCTTGGAATTTCGTTTGCCTTAGCATATTTACGAAGACCAGGCTTAGAAATACGGCCAAGCTCGCGAATGATAGGCTTTCTTGTCATTGGATCATATTTCAAGGCGATTTTGATAAGGCCTTGATTGCCTTGTCCAACATTATCTTCAAACTTATATTTTAGGATAAAACCTTGATCGTATAAGATCTCGGTGATACGTTTCTTAAGATTGGAAGCAGGAATATCAACGATTCTGTGACCTGCCTGTTGTGCGTTGCGGATACGCGTAAGAAAATCCGCTATTGGATCTGTTACAGCCATTTTGATCAATTTTATTTATCGAGGGAGATATCACCCCTCTCCAAATTTTTAAATAATAATAATTACCAGCTTGCTTTCGTAACGCCAGGTATTTTGCCATCCAAAGCCATTTGGCGGAATTTTACACGGCAGATACCGAATTGACGCATGTAGCCTTTTGGTCTACCCGTCAATTGACAACGATTATGCATGCGGATTGGGTTAGAATTACGAGGCAACTTATCCAGCTCATCCCAACGTCCCTCTTCTTTTAGTTGCTTGCGCAATTCAGCGTATTTTTTTACTAAACGCTCTCTTTTCTTTTCTCTCGCAATAACTGATTTTCTAGCCATTTCGTAGAACAGTTTATAGATTAATTTCTTTGATTTTTGAACGGAAGTCCCATCATTTTCAGCAACTCAAGTGCTTCTGCATCTGTTTGTGCACTTGTCACAAAGGTGATATCCATACCTGTGATTTTGCTTACTTTATCAAGGTCAATCTCAGGGAAGATAATCTGTTCTGTGATCCCCATAGAGTAATTTCCACGACCATCAAAACTTTTATCATTAATACCACGGAAGTCACGTACACGAGGAAGTGCAACAGAGATCAAACGATCGAGGAATTCGTACATTTGATTGGCACGAAGGGTTACTCTAGAACCGATAGTCATTCCTTCTCTCAACTTAAAGTTAGATACAGATTTTTTCGCACGAGTTGGAACGGCTTTTTGACCTGCGATCAAAGTCATCTCGTTAAGTGCGTTATCGACCAACTTTTTATCTTGAGTTGCTTGACCAATACCTTGGTTGATGCAAATCTTTTCGATTTTTGGTACCTGCATAATTGTGCTATACTGGAATTTCTCCATTAAAGCAGGAACCACTTCTTCTTTATATTTCTTGCGAAGTCTTGGTGTGTAACTCATTACTTAATAATTTCTCCAGATTTTTTCGAATAGCGTACAAGCTTACCATCTTCCTCCTTACGTCCCACTCTTGTAGGTTCACCTGACTTAGGATCGACCAACATTAAGTTTGAAATATGGATAGGAGTTGGTGTATCAATAATACCACCTTGAGTGTCTTGGTTTGGCTTAGTATGTTTCTTAGCCATATTAACTCCATCCACGATTGCTCTGTTCTTGCTAGGGAATACTTCGAGTACTTCTCTTACCCTAGTACGATCTTTGGAAGCTCCTGCGATCACTACAACGTTATCACCTTTTTTGATTTTCATCTTAGCAGTGAAACGTGTCTCTTTTGCTTTCTTAGCCATTTTAAAATTATTTGGATGCTGAAAACAGCTTATTCAAATCAAAAATTATAGTACTTCCGGTGCTAAAGAAACAATTCTCATGTAGTCACGCTCACGAAGTTCACGTGCAACAGGTCCGAAAATACGAGTACCTCTAGGCTCGTCAGCAGCGTTTAACAGAACTACTGCATTATCATCGAAGCGGATGTAAGAACCATCTTTACGACGAATTTCCTTTTTGGTACGAACAATTACAGCTTTGGACACAGTACCTTTTTTGATACCGCCTGGAGAAACATCTTTAACGGTTACTACGATGGTATCTCCTACAGACGCATAACGACGCTTGGATCCGCCAAGTACACGAATACAAAGTACTTCTTTGGCCCCACTATTGTCTGCAACTCTTAACCTGGATTCTTGCTGGATCATGGTTTAGCAAATTTTGTATTACTACAATGTAATTACGAACTGAATAATACGGAGCTAAACACCTACTTGGCGCGCTCCAGGACTTCTACCAAGCGCCAACGCTTGCGCTTGCTCATTGGACGAGTTTCCATGATACGAACTGTATCACCGATGTTACAATCGTTAGTCTCGTCATGAGCAACGAATTTATTCGTTTTCTTAACGAATTTACCATAAATTGGGTGACGTAATCTACGCTCAACAGATACCGTAATGGTTTTATCCATTTTATTACTCGATACCACACCTGTTCTGGTTTTTCTTAAGTTTCTTACCTCTTCTGACATCTTTATAAGATTTATCAGCTGCTGCTAAAACAGCCTATCAAATATTGATTATTTGCTTGTTTTTTGACGCTTTCTTCTATTGCGAATACGGTCGCGTCTGCTTAAATCCTCTTCGCTCATTCCCGCTAATTCACGACGACGTACTTCCGTTTTTAAGCGAGCAATATCACGACGCACTTCTCTGAGAGTCAATGGATTATCCAAACCACGAATAGTGTGGTCGAATTGAAGTTTTTGGTACTGAGTTTCAATATTTTCCAACTCACTCTTCAAATCAGCATCGCTATAATCTTGAAGCTCTAAATATTTCTTGGTTGCCATTGCAAAAAAAATTAATGCGTTATCAACTTATAATACTAACCCGCGTAATCCGGACGAACAACAAATTTCGTCAGAACAGGAAGTTTTTGTGCCGCTAGGCGTAATGCTTCTTCAGCAACATCGCGAGGCACACCATCCAATTCAAATAGAACACGACCAGGTTTGATAGGAACTACATAGTGATCCAAGGCTCCCTTACCCTTACCCATACGTACCTCTTGAGGCTTAGATGTAATAGGTTTGTCTGGGAAAATTCGAATCCATACTTTACCTTCCCTTTTCATGTAACGAGTCATCGCAATACGAGCAGATTCAATCTGACGACTGGTGATACGACCAGAGGTCGTAGCTTTCAAACCGAAAGAGCCAAACGCTACTCTACTTCCTTTGTAAGATAGACCATTATATCTACCTTTCATCTGTTTACGATACTTCGTCCTTTTTGGCTGTAACATCTTGAAAAAGTTTATGCAAATGTATAATAATGGTACTTCACCATATGGCTCTCGAAAAAGCTTGGCAAAGGTACAGCAAAATTTTTATTTATTCTAACGTCTTTTCTGATTTCTTCCGCCATCGCGGCCTCTTCCGCCGTCACGACCTCTTCCGCCACGGTTATTTCTTCTATCGCCACGACCACTTTTCCCGTCTTTCTTTTGAACACCTACGTGAGGAGACAAGTCGCGTTTTCCTAATACTTCACCTTTACAGATCCATACTTTGATACCGATCTTACCATAAACTGTAAGTGCTTCTTTCAACGTATAATCGATATCTGCACGGAAAGTATGAAGCGGCGTTCTTCCTTCTTTGTATTCTTCAGAACGTGCCATCTCTGCACCATTCAAACGGCCAGCGATACGAACTTTGATACCTTCGGCACCAGCACGCATAGTAGATTGAATAGCCATTTTGATTGCACGGCGGTAGTTGATACGTGCTTCAATTTGTTTTGCAATAGACTCCCCTACGATCGCTGCATCCAACTCAGGCTTACGGATTTCGATGATGTTGATCTGAACATCCTTGCCAGTAAGTTTTTTCAACTCTTCACGGATTCTATCCACCTCTTGACCACCTTTACCGATGATGATACCTGGGCGAGAAGTGTGAATTGTTACAGTAATACGCTTCAATGTACGCTCGATGATAATTCTTGCGATACCACCTTTTGGGATACGTGCATTAAGGTAGTTACGGATTTTTTCATCTTCCACTACATTTGCAGAGTAAGTCTTATCGTTACCGCCAAACCAGTTGGATTCCCAACCTCTAATAATTCCTAGGCGATTACCTATCGGATTCGTCTTTTGACCCATATCTTATGGAATAATTAATTTTTAAATTAGCTTAATCCTCCAATGGTGCTTCAGAAGTTTCAACCTCTTCTACAACGTCTTCACCTTCTGTTTCACTATCCAATGGAATACGGTTTTCAACCACAATAGTAACATGATTGGTGCGCTTGCGAATACGATGTGCTCTACCATGTGGAGCAGGACGGAAACGCTTCAACTGTGTACCTTCGTCAGAAAATGCTTCTGAGATATACAAATCATAATCGTCTGCACTTTCCATGCCGTCTAATTTGTATTCCCAATTAGCAATGGCTGAAAGTACTACCTTCTCCAACCAAGTAGCTGCTTCTTTTTTAGTAAATCGTAAAATATCAAGAGCTTCTTCTACGCTCTTTCCTCTGATATTATTTACGACCAAACGCATTTTACGAGCCGACATTGGCACGCTCTTGAGTTTAGCTACTGCTTTCATTATTCTTAATATTTTTCATTGTTCACCCATGGGTGAAATGATTATTTACGATTACCAGAGTGTCCTTTATAGTTACGAGTAGGAGCAAATTCACCTAACTTGTGACCTACCATCATCTCAGTAACAAAAACTGGGATAAAAGTTTTACCATTATGGACAGCGATTGTTTCACCTACCATATCAGGGATGATCATAGAAGAACGAGACCAAGTCTTCACTACTACCTTCTTCTTAGATTCTTTTGCTTTGTCTACTTTTTTCAACAACTTATGAAAAACGTAAGGACCCTTTTTAAGTGATCTAGGCATTGTGCTTCGAGTTATCTATTGATGTTGAAAATTATTTTTTCTTTCTCTTCGTGACGATCAAACGGTTAGAAGCTTTTTTCGGATTACGAGTCTTCTTACCTTTAGCCATCAAGCCAGTTCTTGAACGAGGGTGACCACCAGACTGACGTCCTTCACCACCACCCATTGGGTGATCGACTGGGTTCATAGCAACACCACGAACATGCGGGCGTTTACCTAACCAGCGGCTTCTACCTGCCTTACCTAGCACTTGTAGGCCATGATCAGGGTTAGAAGTTGATCCAATAACTGCTTTACAAGTTAAAAGGACACGACGTACTTCACCAGAAGGTAATTTAACGATTGCATACTTTCCTTCACGACTCACTAGTGTTCCGTAAGTACCAGCACTTCTTGCCATTGCTGCACCTTTTCCAGGGTACATTTCAATTGCATGAATGGTAGATCCTAGTGGAATTTCACTGAGGTACAAGGCATTACCGACATTTGGGGTAGCCCCTTTACCAGAAGTAATTTGATCACCTACTTTAAGTCCATCAGGTGCGATAATATATGTTTTCTCGCCATCCTCGTACTGAAGTAATGCGATAAAAGCAGAACGGTTTGGATCGTACTCAATCGTCTTCACCTCTGCCATCATACCTTCTTTGTTGCGCTTAAAGTCAATAATACGGTAACGACGCTTGTGTCCACCACCTCTTTGGCGCATAGTCATACGACCATCATTGTTACGACCTCCTGACTTTTTTAGAGGAGCAAGCAAACTCTTTTCTGGCTTGCTTGTCGTAATCTCTGTAAATGCATTACCTACTCTAAAACGAGTACCAGGAGTGACCGGACTATATTTTTTAACAGCCATCTTTATTTGATTTGTGGTTGGCTTCACTAGACAGTGAAATCAACGATCTCTTTTCAAAAATTAGATATCACCGAAAAAGTCAATTTCTTCACCTTCTGACAGTTTAACGACTGCCTTTTTATAAGAAGAAACGCGACCACGAAGTAAACCTGAACGAGTAGAACGGTTTTTTAATTTACCAGGCATTACCATTGTATTGACTGATTCAACCGATACTCTGTACATTTCTTCAACAGCCTTTTTGATTTCAATCTTGTTAGATTTTTTATCAACAATAAAGCTGTATTGATTAAGATCTTCTGAAAGCATTTCAGATTTCTCTGTAATCAGCGGCTTAATAAGTATTGTCTTAGCCATTTTCAATAATTATTTCTTAAACTAGGACAAGACCTAGTTCAAAGTTTCAATAATTTTGCTTACTGCACCTTCTGAAAGAATCAATTTTCTAGCTTTCAGGATGTCGTAAGTATTCAAATCTATCGCTCTCATTACTTGAGATCCCGGAATGTTACGACAAGAAAGCAATACTTCACGCTCGTAATCAGAGGTTACTAACAGTGTTTTTTCACCATTTACTTTCAGAGAGTCAAGGATATTGATGTACCCTTTAGTTTTGGGAGAATCAAAAGAGAAATCTTCAACAATAATGATTTCACCAGCTGAAAGTTTACTGCTAAGAGCAGAATTTCTTGCCAGACGTTTCACTTTTTTATTCAGCTTGGAGCTGTAATTGCGAGGTCTTGGTCCGAATACACGACCACCACCGCGGAAGATTGGGTTTTTGATATCACCAAAACGAGCTGTACCTGTACCCTTCTGACGTTTCAACTTCTTTGTAGAACCTGCAACTTCACCACGTTCTTTTGATTTGTGTGTACCTTGGCGTTGATTCGCTAAGTACTGCTTCACTACAAGATAGACCGCGTGCTCATTTGGCTCTACCCCGAAAACATTCTCAGGCAATTCTACTGATCTGCCTGTACTCTCGCCTTGAATATTTAAAACTTCGAGTTTCATTATAATACGTTTTTATCGTTGTGCCACATTTGGCGATAAAACGATTTTACTTTTCAAGAATAATAATCGAACCTTTGTGACCTGGAATAGCACCTTTGACAAGGATTAAGTTTTTCTCTGGGAAGATTTTGATTACTTCCAAGTTTTTCACCTTAACTCTCTTGCCGCCTGTACGTCCAGCCATACGCATGCCCTTAAATACCTTTGCGGGGTAAGAAGCTGCACCGATAGAACCTGGAGCACGTTGACGGTTGTGCTGACCGTGAGTTGCATCGTTTACACCGGCGAAACCGTGACGTTTTACAACCCCTTGGAAACCTTTACCTTTAGTGGTACCAACTGCGCTGATTTTTTCGCCTTCTTCGAAGACTTCCTCCACTTTGATAATATCTCCAAGACCTTTTTCAGCGATATCAAAATCGCGAAATTCTACTGTTTTGCGCTTTGGCGCTGTTTTTGCGTTGTCGAAATGCCCTAGGAGAGCTTTGGATGTGTTCTTGGCTTTTGCTTCGCCAAATCCTAATTGTGTTGCAGTATATCCATCCGTATCCTCAGACTTTACCTGAGTTACAATACATGGTCCTGCTTCTACGACGGTACATGCAACGTGGCGTCCTAAATTGTCATAGACGCTCGTCATACCGACTTTTTTTCCGATTAATCCGTTCATCGAACTATTTTTTAGATGATGACAGAAGTTGAAAATTCTGCTAGTGCTTTTCGTACATATTAGGCATCAGACTTGGCAGTTTTTATAACTACTAGTATCTAATAGCTAATATATTTGAAAAATTCAACTACTATATCGATGAGCCTAAACCCTGAGGCTTATGCTGTATCTAAATAATTATCACGTCAATTTTACCTGAATATCTACTCCGCTTGGCAATTCCAGCTTCGATAGGGCATCTACCGTTTTCTGGGTGGGAGTATAAATTTCTATGAGGCGCTTATGTGTGCGTAACTGGAACTGCTCGCGAGATTTCTTATTGACGTGCGGAGAACGAAGCACGGTAAAGATTTTTTTCTCAGTGGGCAGCGGAATCGGACCAGTAACCACAGCACCGCTATTGCGTACCGTTTTAACGATTTTCTCAGTAGACTTATCTACTAAGTTGTGATCGTAGGAACGAAGTTTAATTCTAATTTTTTGATTCATGCCTTCAATTAGTTAAATTGAATATCTACTTTTTTCAAGATTCGGAAGTTACATTTCTTATGCAACTTCCGATTTCTTTGTTCACAACTTATCTAGTAATAAGGATATACTATCCTTCTCCATTTGCTTTTGCAATCACCTCTTTAGCAACACCAGATGGTGCTTCTGCGTAGTGCGAGAACTCCATTGTAGAGCTTGCTCGACCAGAGGTAATCGTACGTAATTGAGTAACATAGCCAAACATCTGAGCCAATGGTACATCAGCTGAGATAGAGACGGCACCACCGTTGCGTTGCTCTTGACCTTTCGGCAAACCACGACGACGATTTAAGTCACCAATTACGGTACCTACATATTCTTCTGGTGTAATCACTTCTAATTTCATGATAGGCTCCATTAAAACAGGCTTAGCTTGGTTGGCTGCTGCTTTAAAACCTTCCTTAGCACAAAGTTCGAAAGCAATTGGCTTAGAATCCACAGCGTGCATAGATCCATCAAAAACCCGAACTTTCATACTATCGATACCATATCCAGCTAGTACACCATTATCCATCATCGATGTGAAACCATCTTTGATCGGCTTTTGATAATTCTTATCAATTGCACCACCAACGATACCCCACTCGAATTGTAGTTTCACCTTTCCATCCTTAAAGTCTTCACTTTCTAGGAATTCTTCATCTGCAGGGCCCAATTCAAACTGCATATCAGCAAATAAACCGGAACCACCCGACTGCTTCTTCAATCGCTCACGGTGTTCTACTTTAGCAGTTAATGCTTCTTTGTAGTTCACCTGAGGAGCACCTTCATTTACTTCTACCTTAAATTCACGTTTCAAACGATCCACGATAATTTCAAGGTGAAGTTCACCCATACCGCTAATAACGGTTTGGTTCGTATCTTCATCGTACCTTACACGGAAAGTTGGATCTTCTTCAGCTAATTTAGCTAATCCCATACCCAACTTGTCCAAATCTTTCTGAGACTTAGGCTCAATTGCTAAACCGATTACTGGATCAGGGAAAGTCATTGATTCCAGAACGATTGGATTTTTTTCATCACAGATCGTATCACCTGTTCTCAAGTCCTTGAAACCCACAGCTGCTGCAATATCACCAGCTTCTACGCTGCTAATTGGATTTTGCTTATTAGAGTGCATTTGGTAAAGACGAGAGATACGCTCTTTCTTACCCGAGCGTGTATTCAACACGTATGAACCTGCATCTAGCTTACCAGAATAAGCGCGGAAGAATGCCAAACGACCTACGTAAGGGTCAGTAGCGATTTTGAATGCCAATGCTGCGAAAGGATCGTCAACACTAGGCTTTCTTTTTTCTGGCTCTTCTGTATTAGGATTAGTACCTTCGATAGCTTCTACATCAAGTGGAGAAGGTAAGAATGTACATACTGCATCCAATACAGCTTGAACACCTTTATTTTTGAACGCAGAGCCACAGTATATTGGCATGATGCTCATATCGCATACTGCCGCACGAACTGCTGCACGCATTTCTTCTTTTGTAATTGAGTCTGGATCCTCAAAGAATTTTTCCATTAGAGACTCGTCGTATTCTGCGATTGCTTCTAGAAGCTGCTCACGACGCTCCAAAACTGTTTCTTTAAGATCTTCAGGAATATCAATCACTTCATAAGTCATACCGAAGTCGTGCTCATTCCAGATTACAGCTTCGTTAGTAACCAAATCAACCACACCTCGGAAGGTTTCTTCCGATCCGATAGGTACCTGTACTGCGATAGCATTTGCACCTAACTTTTCTTTGATATCTTCGATTACAGCGAAGTAGTCAGCTCCAGAACGGTCCATTTTGTTTACGAAGCCGATACGTGGAACTTTGTAGCGATCCATTTGACGGAATACTGTTTCAGACTGTGGTTCAACACCACTCACTGCACAGTATAACGCTACTACACCATCAAGAACGCGCAAAGAGCGCTCCACCTCTACGGTGAAATCAACGTGACCTGGGGTATCGATGATATTGATCGCATACTCTTGGTCAGCCCACTGCCATGAGGTTTTGGTTGCTGCAGAAGTGATGGTAATACCACGTTCTTGCTCCTGCTCCATCCAATCCATCGTTGCGGCACCATCGTGAACTTCACCGATCTTGTGACTAATACCGGTGTAATAAAGAACACGCTCTGTAGTCGTTGTCTTACCAGCATCGATGTGTGCAGCGATACCGATATTCCTTGTAAATTTTAGATCTTTTGCCATGACAACTTCCTTGTGATATATTTAATTTATGAAAGCTTAAAGATTACACTTTAAAGTGTGCGAAAGCACGGTTAGATTCTGCCATTTTATGCGTATCTTCTTTACGCTTTACAGCACCACCTTCACCCTTACTAGCTGCAATTAGCTCTGCGGCTAATTTTTCAGCAATACCTTTACCACTTCTTTGGCGAGCAAACTTGATCAACCATTTCATACCAATAGAAACTTTGCGCTTAGCGCGAATTTCTGTTGGAATCTGGAAGGTTGCACCACCAATACGACGGCTACGAACTTCTACCTGAGGCATAGCATTTTTTAATGCTTTTGACCAAACTTCGTGCTCGTTTGCCTTCGTACGCTCCTTGATTACATCCATTGCATCGTAGAAGACTCTAAAAGCTACACTTTTTTTACCTTGAATCATAAGGTTATTCACAAACTGTGTAACCATTGGATCTCCATATCTCGGATCCGGAGCAATTACCCTTAATTTTGGTTTTCTTTTTCTCATCTCTAATTAGAGGTTTCTAGTTTTTTGAAACATAATTACTTCTTAGGACGCTTAGTTCCGTATTTCGAACGGCTTTGTAGGCGATCCGTCACACCCGCGGTATCTAATGCACCACGTACAATTGTGTAACGTACACCAGGCAAATCCTTTACACGACCTCCGCGTACAAGTACGATAGAGTGTTCCTGTAAATTATGCCCTTCACCAGGAATGTAGGCAATAACCTCAATCCCGTTCGTCAAACGCACCTTAGCAACCTTACGTAATGCAGAGTTAGGTTTCTTTGGAGTTGTAGTATATACACGGGTACATACTCCACGGCGTTGTGGATTTCTATCCAAAGCACGAGACTTGCTCGCTTCCACTATTTTTTTTCTGCCCTTACGTACAAGCTGATTAATTGTTGGCATACTAAAACTTTTAATTGCTTTTATGCTTGCTTCTCTTTTTCTTTGGTGTGTTTTATGGACACCCCTACTCGAAAAGCGATTGCAAAGGTATGCTTTTATTTGCGAAAAACAAAAGCCTTTTTAAATATTTTCGATAGCCCTACTAATTAGCCATCAGCTCCCCAAAAACTTTATCATCTTTAAGAAATATTATTCGGTTATCCTTCATTTATCTGTCTGTTCTTTTGGCAAAACCCAGCTTTTCAATAACTTTCTTCGAAAAAGAAAATATTCCTTTAGATATGCCTGTTAACCGCAATGCCCTTATTCGCTATCGCACTATCGATAATTGCTTAAAAAATCGATATCGCAAATGGACTTTAGAAGATCTTATCGATGCATGTTCTGATGCGCTATACGAATATGAAGGTATTGATAAAGGTGTGAGTAGAAGAACGGTGCAAGGAGACATACAAATGATGCGTTCCGACAAACTAGGTTATAATGCTCCAATTATTGTTGTAGATCGAAAATTTTATACTTATGAAAATCCGAACTATAGTATAACCAATATTCCATTAACTGGTCAAGATTTGGATCGTTTGACGGAAGTCGTAGCCATTTTAAAGCAGTTTAAAGGATTTTCTCATTTCCAAGAAGTCAGTGGTATGGTTCAAAAACTAGAGGATAAAATTAACACTTCTAAAAATGAACAACTTCGTATCATTGACTTTGAGAAAAATGATGATCTTCAAGGGTTGGAATACTTGGATGAAATCTATCAAGCCATTTTGCGAAAGCAAAGTATTAATATCACCTATCAATCATTTAAGGCTAGACAAGCTAACCTTTTTATATTTCATCCTTATTTATTAAAGGAATACCGTAATCGATGGTTCCTCCTCGGAATGAGAGATAAAGGGCAGCGACTAATGACTCTGGCACTCGACCGCATCCAACAACTCGCCATCGGGGAGACTCCTTATCATGAAAATAGAAAATACGATATGCAAAACTACTTTAAAGATGTGGTGGGCGTTACAGTTAATGAAAATCAACGACCAGAGCATATCGAACTGTTTATTGATAATCGTAATGCACCCTATATTATTACAAAGCCTATACATCCTTCTCAAAAAATTATCAAAAAGGATAACAACGGAATTATTGTACACCTCAAATTGCAAGTCAATTTCGAATTTGAACGTGTCATTCTAGGTTTTGGACCAAGTATGCAAGTATTGGCTCCAAGAAAGCTAAAGCTGAGAATTAAAAAATTGATCAATGAAAGCCTAAATAATTACTTAAAAGAAGGAGAATAAATTCTTTTTCTTTTTAAAAAAACTTCAAAAAAGTGCCTTTCCCAACCCAAATACACTATCACAAACAACTGATAATCATCACAATAAAAACTTGAATCTAGTTTTAAACTAGCATTTTGCAACTGTCAAGAACCCCCTATATGTCATAATTTCATACCACATTTGCCTGTACTTTTGAAGTGTAATTAATGATCAAACAAACTTATCCGCAAAATGAAAATTTGTTTAATGTCTCCCAAATACATCATCATTACAAAAAGCAATTTCACCTTTGAAGAAGATAGGAACGAGGCTCCTCAATCCGAACCGCCATAGTGTATCATTGATACCTTCAACATTGGTTCTTGTGTTACAAAGCAACGGAGAGAGCTAATTCAAAATACTTGTTCAAAAACGGATTATTCGAAACCAATTTCAATTACTTACTTCTAATTCGTTCAATTTTTAAGTCACTGATAAATAGATCAACAATACTTTAGGTTTTCTGCAACACAGCGCATCAATTCGCAGAAGATTCGAAATTTTACTGTAGTGCAACGACCATAAGGTTAAAACTTTAATCTATTGAATGTCGCCTATGGTGGTCTTCCCATGGCCTGATACATTTATGTGCCTGCCTTACTAAAGAGTTTGTTATTCAACCTATTCATTTAACCACTTAAATTTTTTACTGATGAAAAAGTTAGTATTCAAGATATTTAAGAAAAGGGGGAAGCCGAAAACCCTTGAATTGAGTAGGCATTATTATTTATTTGATTAAAGTTGTGCAAACGATATTTTTGGACAGCTTCAATTTCAAAATTTTAAAAAATGAAATTCAATTTTCATTATACCTTATCCCACATTAGGTATCCTATTACTCGTTGCCTGTAATAAACAAGAAATGGCAACTCCAAAAGCCAACGAGTTTTCTCTTTCAATAGAAGAAATTCGTTCTGTTGGAACCCTCCACAATGAGATTTTGATTGAAACTATCGACAACTTTCAACCAACCTCTGATGAAACAATGATAGTTGACTTTTTTACATCACTCAAGGAAGTCAGTGAATCTAAAGCTATTACAGTACCAGATAAAAGCATAGAAGATGCTGCTGAATATGGAGATCCTGGGAAACTATTGATGTCTCTAAAAAGTAACAAAGGAAAAGAGTTATTCAGGAAAATAAACTCAATAATTAATCAGGGAGGACACTATAACGAAATAGCAAATTCATTGGATTTGATTTTTAATGATGCCCAACAAAGTCTTACTGGTACCGAGCGAGATGCAATATTGTTATTTTGTGAGGTTTCAAAGAACTCTGCTCAATTGTGGCTACCTGCTGAAAATGGAGGTTTGGGGTACGGAGATATACTTAGTGATAAACTGAGAAGAGGTAATGCATTGGAATTAAGAGAGGGGAGCTGTTGGAATGTGGTAATAGCTGCTGATGGGATCGCTGCCGCTGGCTATTTCACTGGAGTGGGTTTAGCTATTCTGGCAATGCCCGGTACAAATGTTGCACTTGTTACAGCTGTTGGATGGTCTGCAGCAGTATCGTCAGGATATGCATATCTGACAGCAGATGAATGTAATGAAGAATAAGCTTAATACACTGTAATCTAAATTAATTTGTATATTGAAGGTATCTTTTTATTCAGCTCTTCGTTGCATACTCATATTAATAGCTATGACTATTAGCCTCCACTGCGACCTAAGCTGAGCAGAACCAACTAGTTCAAAATTACAATAACCTTAAGTTACACTGTGTTTAATTTCAAGAATGATCCTTTAATTCATGTCATATGAACGATAAAAATAAGTTTTTTAAGAATAAATATGTCAAGAAGTTTTTTGGATTTATTGCTCTGACATCTG
>JAKVCU010000007.1 GCA_022448955.1 Saprospiraceae bacterium | reverse complement strand
TATTTATTTTTCAATTACAAAGTTTAATATGGTTATCTGCTTAAGCGGCTAGTCAAAATTGCTTGTATAATAAATTCCTGCCAGCCGGCAGGCAGGTTCTAGCCTAACTACTTAAGGGCATTGAATTTTTTGTTTGGTAGTATAAGCCCTTTTGAAAATCACGGATTTATAGAGGTAGATTTTGGAATGTATTCATCGGTATTGTTGAAAATATTTAAAGCAATCACTAACGATCTAACATAACAATATTTGGATGCATAAAATTTTCTTTTGTCTTGTTTATGAAGATTTAGTACACTGTAATCTACATTACTTAGCATTTTGAAGGCATCTTTTTACTCAGATCTGCGTTGCATACTCGCCTTAATGGCAATGGCTATTAGGCTCCGGCGTGCCTTAAGCTGAGCAAAAATTAGCTGCTTCAAAATCCCAATAAACCTAAAATAGAGTGTACTTAGTTGAACAAATTTGAAAATAATGTACCTTTGCTCAAATGAATAAAGAGCAAAGAAAGCAGATCATTTTTGGGCGTCATCCAGTTGTTGATGCTATTCAATCTGGGTCTTCCATTGATAAGATTTTTCTGCAACAAGGTATCCGAGGAGAGTTTGAAAAGGAGATCCGAGGATTGAGTAAGCAGTATAATATTCCTTGCCAATTTGTACCTAAAGAAAAACTAGCTAAGATGGTTAGAGGAAACCATCAAGGAATTGTAGCTATGCTTTCATTAATTTCTTATTATAAGATTGAAGATGTGCTCCCAATGGTGTACGAACGATCAGAAACTCCTCTTCTGGTTCTATTAGATGGTATTACGGATGTAAGGAATTTGGGTGCTATTGCTCGTTCTGCGGAGGTATGTGGAGCCCATGCTATAGTGCTTCCATCTAAAGGTAGTGCCATGATTACGGCTGAAGGCATCAAGACGTCTGCAGGTGCTTTGACTAAGATTCCAGTATGTCGCGAGAATAGTTTGATCAGTACTATGGAGTTTCTGCAACAGTCAGGTATACATATTGTGGCTAGTGATTTGAAGGGAAAAAAAAGAGTAGATCAAGTAGATTTCACTCTGCCGGTTGCTATTGTGTTAGGTTCAGAAGGAGAAGGAGTAAGATCAGCAGTATTAGAAAAGGCTAATGAAACCTTCATTATTCCTCAGAGGGGAACAACAGATTCTTTGAATGTTTCGGTAGCAGGTGGAATTATTTTATATGAAGCTATCCGACAACGCTTAGGATCGGATTAAGAACTGGATTGGAATTATTAATTTGGTGTGCTATGATTCAGTTGATACTTCATGTAAAGAGCAAGTTTTTTAAGCAAATCCAAAAATCTTCTACTCCATAATATAAAAACTCCCAGCACAACTGCACTGGGAGGAAGAATCAAAAAAACAGCAGGATATTAACTCTAAAAATTTTTTGATGGTATAAGTTGGAGCCTTTTGTTCAACTCCATTCATACATTGTTCAGTTGATGAGTGTATATTCACTTCATGAGCAAACAGATATTAAGGCTTTGTTTGATCAATTCAATAAAATCAACAAAACCAAATGATTTGTTTGACCCTTATTTTAGGATTATTGTCTTTACAGGTCACTAATACGTCTTACCACCTCGTATAAGCGAGTATATTCATTTACTTCTTCCACAAATGGATCATGTTCAAGGTGATTGGCTGAGATCAATTTTAGTTGAGTAACTCTACCTTTATCATTCTTCATTCTTTGAACATATTTCACCCAAATCTGGCCATTATTCTTAATTGCGTAGATTTTGTTATCCTTGATTTCGTGGATACCACTAGTTTCTTGGCAAATCACCATATCGCCATCCATAATCACAGGTTCCATACTGTTACCATTAATAGGGAAGGCAACTAGACTAGAACCTGAAATGCCAGGAATAGTAAAATACTTATGATCTTCTTTTGAGAAGCCACCTGCATCGATAGAAGAACCTGCAAAGGCTTCTGTAGTGGTGAAGAGAATATTACCTTTGAATCCATCGCTATCTATGCTTACTGGAATGTTTTTAGGAATATCAAATCCAAATGGCGTACCGATCCCATCAATCATATAGGATTCGTTTACACCATATTCATGGCATAAGATTCGAGCATGTCGGTAGTCAATACAACGCTTATCATCTTCATTGAGGAAGGCACGTACGATATGGCCATAAGCGCGATTACCAAGGATTTTTTCAGCAAAGTCTCCCATGCCTTTTCCATTGCGATCGTTTTTAATAATTTCTCCTCGTTCTTCTAATAATTGAAAAACCTTGATAAAGCGGTTGTTGAGTTCTACCCTGTCGTCCCGAATCATAATTTTTGATTGTTAGTTTAAAACAAAAGTAAATGATTTGGTTGCAATTTAAAACAAAATAGTTTTTAAAACAAATTATTTCTTCATTTTTGTTTTCTTTTATAGAAATATAAATTTTTTGTAGTTTTTAGTCTAAGATAGATTTTATCGTTTTGATTACTTCAATGATTTCCTCCTCAGTGTTATAATAATGTGGTGAGAGCCGTGCAGCCCAAGGCACCGCTTTTTTACCCAAATCTAACCTTGCATATGCTGACCAAACAATAGAACTTCTTATTCCTTGTTGATCTAATTGCTGTTTGAATGCCTCTGCTTCCCAGTCTTTAGGATGAAGAGTGACAATTCCTCCTTTTTTTTGTCCTTGATCTAAAACTTGTACAGCAGTCATTTCGGCTAGTTCTATTCTAAGCCGATTGGCTAAGTGCTGAATTCGTTGAGCAATCTGTTCAAGGCCAAGTTCATTGGCTAAATCAATAGCTGCTATGCTGCCGTGAACCAAGGCATAAGAACGTTCCCAACTCTCAAATCTTTTAGCGGAAGCCGATGCCTTATAACTGTCAGGAGTATCCCAAAATGCGCTATGCAAATCCATAAACATAGGCTCTAGGCCTTCTTCTAAAACGCGTTTTGAGGTATATAGGAAGCCACCACCACGTGGCCCCCTCATGAATTTTCGAAAGGAAGCACTTAGAAAATCACACTTCATTTTTTGGACATTTAGCGGAAGCTGACCAGCGGACTGACAAGCATCGACCATGTACCAACAATCATAATTTTCACAAATATCCCCTATTGCCTCTACATCTTGAATGAGTCCAGAACTAGTGGGTATATGAGTAATAGCAACTAATTTGGGATGGTGCACTTTTAATAGGGGTTCTACTTTTTCTAAGTTGATTCCTCCTTCCTCTCGATTAGGAAGTCTTATAATTTTTAGATTATAACGCTTTCTTAGCTGAAAGAATGCAATATAATTAGAAGCATAATCTTCATCTGTAGTTAATATGGTATCCGCCTGTTTGAAAGGGATAGCTGATAAGGCTTTATTAAATGCATCTGTAGCATTGGTTGCCCATGCAAGCTGTTCTGGAGAGGTGTTCAACAAACGAGCTAATTTTAGGTAGAAAGCTTCGTTTTTTTCTTTTTGAAAGTTTGCCGCTTCATAGCCACCCATTTGTGACTCCAGGTCAATTTGATCTTTTATGGCTTGAATGACCGTTGAAGGCATTAAGGAGGCGCCAGCATTGTTAAGGTGGATACCTTTATTAAGGTGTGGAGTTTGTGATCTTAGCTGGTTAATTTTTTCGATAGAAAACATAAAAGGTAGATGATTAAAAGATACTTTTGCTGTGAATGCTAAAAGTATGGAAAATACGATAAATAGAGGTAAATTTAGTCGAGAACAGCTGCTTATTATTGGTGCTTTTGCGATTGTTTATATCGTTTGGGGCTCTACCTATTTGTTCAATTATCTAGCCATTCAGACAATTCCTCCTTTTTTGATGTCAGGGAGTCGTTTTTTTACGGCAGGTGTACTTTTGTTTACTTACGCCTATTGGCGAAATCGTCAGTGGCCTTCTTTTGTACATTGGCGTAATGCTTTTTTCTTGGGTATCCTATTTTTGACAATAGGTACAGGAGGAGTCGTCTGGGCAGAGCAGTATGTAGCTACAGGGATAGCGTCTTTGGTCGTGGCTCTAGAACCTTTAGTGGTGATCTTTATGATGTGGGGTATTCTCCATAAAAAGCCAGCTCTGAAAAGCTTAGTTGGTGTTGGACTAGGGATACTCGGTATGACTATTTTGGTGGGACAAACATCGTTTACTGCTCATACGAATACCCTAATTGGTATTGGCGTGATCTTAATTAGTATCTTATCTTGGGGTTATGCTTCTGTTGCAATACCTAAGTATGAAATGCCTAAGTCAAGATTACAAAGCACGGCTATACAAATGATAGCTGGTGGACTCAGCTTACTATTCTTTTCAATGATTATTGGTGAGTATCGTTCTTTTTCCTTTGAACATTTGTCTGCCCAATCCGCTTGGTCATGGCTTTATTTGATCATCTTTGGTTCTATTATCGCCTTTTCTTGTTTTAATTACTTATTGCTCAAAGTTTCGCCCGATAAAGTAGCGACTACTAATTATGTCAATCCTGTGGTAGCTTTATGGATGGGCTGGATGTTTAATGATGAAGTTTTAAGTAAGCAGTCCCTTTTGGCGGCTGGAATCTTGTTGATAGGGGTATTTTTGATCATTACGAAACTGAAGAAGTAATTGATTATTCTCCCCTTAATCGGCTAGTCAAAATGGCTTGTATAATAAAATGGTCTCTTCAAAAATTATAAGCAACTGTCTATAGAAAGGTTACGCATGATTTATGAAGAGACTCAACCTCGCCAGCCTATGACTGAATGTTATCATTCCAGTTTGAGCCATAGGCAGATAGGTTCTAGCTTAACTACTCATATTCAATTAAATTTTGTGGTGGGGTTAATTGGATTAGTGTGTATGCTGATAGCCATTTATTTTCAATAAAATATGGAAACTTATAAAACTTTAGCAATGCAAAAACAGAACTTGATCTTTGTTATTCTTATGATAATGCTATTTTCATGTAATGAATCAAGCATTCCAGAGGAGGTAAATGCCACCTCACCAACTATTGTGAAAATTGCTTTTGGCTCCTGTGCAAACCAAGATCTTCCGCAACCTATGTTGAATGTTGCTGTAGAAAAACAGGCTGATGTCTTTGTTTACTTAGGAGACAATATTTATGGTGATTCTCATATTATGGATACATTAATTGCGAAGTATGGAAGATTGGCGGCCAAAGCTGAATTTCAAAAACTGCGTGATGTAGCTACCATTTATTCTGTTTGGGATGATCACGATTTTGGCGAAAATGATGCAGGTAGACATTATCCCTTTAAAGCAGAATCTAAGGAGATTTTTATGGATTTTTGGCAGGTCTCTGCCGACTCAGATCGAAGAAAACATGAAGGAATTTATGGTGTAGAATACTTAAAAAGAGATAGCCTTACCATCCAATTTGTGTTATTAGACACTCGAACCTTTAGAGATGAATTAATTCACCGCTCTCCCGAAGATTCAATATTGCATAAGAACGATTATATTCCTAATCAAAATCCAGATAGCACTTTTCTAGGGGAAGCCCAGTGGACATGGCTCGAAAAGACCTTAAAAGAAAAAGCAGATGTGAGAATTATTGCATCTAGCAATCAATTTAGCCACGAATATAATGGATGGGAATCTTGGACGAATGTACCACATCAACAAAAGAAGATGATAGATTTAATTGCTTCGACAAAAGCAAATGGCGTTGTATTTATCTCTGGCGATGTACATTGGGGTGAAATTTCCAAACTGCAAACTGATCAAAATTATCCAATTTATGATGTGACATCAAGCGGGATAACACAAGAATGGGATATCATCGAACCTAATAAAAATAGGGTAGGAGAGGCCATCCCTCAGAATAATATTGGATGGATTGAGATTGCTAAAGAGGCAAATGGCACCAGTATCTTATTATCTATCATTGATTCCACAACCCAACAAGTTGTCGCTCATAAAGTAAATTTGAAGGAGATATCATTTCAATAATTAATAAGGTGGAAGCTGAATGACTTCCCTCAAATTTCCCTTACATCTCTTCCAATAAATTTTACTACCATTACGGTATTCTCATTATCTAAAAAACTGTCCTTCATTTCCTTTTGCAGAATAGGCATGACCGTATCGTATTTACCATAAATATGTGTACTCATATGATTCGTATGCACTTCTATAGCAGGATGCTGGTTTAGTCGTTTTATAAATGCGGAGATGGGGGCTATAAAGTTTTGGTGGAGTGGATACATACTAATTTCGATGGACACGTTCATTTATTTAAGTTTTTCAGCAAGTGGTAAAATGTCAAAATATTTCTAAAGAAAGAGCACTGTTACGTTCCTAAGGTGCTAATTAAGTGGTTAAAGTTTAATAATCGACACTTTTGAAGTTTTTTGAAATAGATAGTGTATCTTGTTTTTATGAGATTCATAAATTTAGATCATGTTTAAATTTAGCAGTTTTATGAAAAGAGAGAATCAGTGATTAAACTTGTAGTAGACCAACACTAAAAGTTTATGCAAACTCAATATGAGCGTCTCACTGATTCCCAATGGGAAAATATAAAAGAATATTTACCTATTCAACGAAAACGCAAATATGATTTACGCCAAGTGGTAGATTCGATATTCTGGATACTGCGAATTGGTAGTCAATGGCGTAATTTACCAGAGTGTTTTCCACCATGGAGAAGTGTGTACTATTATTTTCAATGTTGGAAAAATGATGGCACTCTCCAAAGGTTGAATGAGGCTTTAAACCAAAAAGAACGTATTCGCCAAGGTAAAGAACCGACACCAAGCATGATAAGCATTGATAGTCAATCGATTAAAGTTGCCCCCTTTATTCATCAAGATAAGGGTATTGATGGCAACAAACGCATCAATGGTCGAAAGCGGCATATCATCACGGATACCTTAGGTTTAGTCTGGGGCGTAGTGGTACATGCAGCTAATTTACATGATGGAGCAAAGGCCAATCAAGTAGTTGAACCTCTGATTGGTTACCTGCACAGGTTGAAGAAAATCCTTGCAGACGCAGCCTATGAAAAAATATTCAGAGACTGGGTTTACGAGAACTTACTGGATGTCGAACTAGAATTATCTTCAAAGCCTCCAAGCACTAAAGGATTTGTTCCTATTAAATGGAGATGGGTCACTGAACAGACCTTTGGACGATTCAATTTCTTGCGTAGATTGGATAAAGATCATGAAAAATCAGTACAATCTTCGGAAGCTTGGGTGCTCTGGCATAATTGTCAAACTATTATTCATCGGTTACCTTTGTAAGCCGATTTTAATTTTTAAACATGATCTTAAGTACAGCAGAGCGGACAACGCTAGAAAATGGTTATAAGCATCATCCCAAACACCATTTTCGGCAACGTTGTCAGGCAATGCTTTTAAGCGATTCAGGAGAACCTATACCTAAAATTGCAGAACTGTTTAAAGTTCGCACCCGAACTATTTACACTTGGATGGATAGGTGGACAAGTTCGGGAATTGTAGGTTTAATGATTCTTCCGGGTGGAGGTGTAAAGTCTAAACTAAGGATCAATGATAGCAATTTAGTAGAGTTGGTCAAAAAAAAGCGACGCAATATGCCCGTAGTCTAAGCGGTTTTGCCAGTACGCTAAGTCAAGACTTAGGTTTCAAAGTCACTCGACACATGCTTCGACGTTTTTTAAAGCAATTAGGCTATCGTTGAAAACGTTTCCGTAAAAGCCTCAAAAAGCAGCAGAACGAAGAAGAATATCAACGTAAGTTGACTGAACTTAAAGACCTTATTAGGCTTAACCAGCAAGGATACATTGATTTATTTTTTGCAGACGAATCCGGTTTTAATATGGAAGCTTATATTCCCTATGGTTGGCAACCTGCTGGTGAATATATTCATATCACGCCTGTGAAAACTAAAGGCACTCAGATTTTCGGCTTGATGAGTTTAGACAATCAATTACATCCTTATGCTTTAACAGGCAGTATGAATAGTGAGGCGATCATCGCCTTTATAGGCCATTTCCACTCGGGTATTAAAAAGCAAACAGTAATTGTACTTGATAATGCGCCAATTCATCATTCCCTACGGTTCAAAAATAAAGTGGAGGCATGGAAAAAAGATGACCTGTTTATATTTTATCTGCCAAAATATAGTCCACATTTAAATCCCATTGAAATTCTCTGGCGAATGATCAAATACAAATGGTTGAAATTTGAATATATCGCATCACAAAAGCAACTCAATGAACAGCTTGAGGAAATTCTAACGAATTTTGGAGAAAAATACACCATCAATTTCAAAGAACTAGAAGTGTCGATTATTTCTAATTAAGTACTTAATTCAAATTTATGTCGAATCTATTTTCACTATTGTTACTAAATACTCTTTCAAGATGAAAAAAAAGAAAAGGCTAGCCATAAAACTAAGCGTTGTAGTGCTAGTTACAATTGGCATTATCTTTTTCCTCTACGAAAACGACATACGATGCGTTCGTGTAGGTCACAGCAGTCAGTTCTCAAAAGTTCAAGAGGATAGTATTGATATATACTACAGTATAGACACACCGGAAGATACACTGGGGCTGTTTTTAGATATCCTTCGGAAAAGCATCAGTGCTAATGAAGCCTTCTGGGAGAAAAAAATGGGTAGAGCAACGGTGATATACTGCCATAATCAAGAGTTGTATCTGGAATACGGAGCCGAAAACATGCCCGCCATCACTAGACTTGGAACCCATATAATTGTACCATCCACCGGAATAGACCAAGAACTCTTGAGTCATGAACTTTCTCATACTGAAATGTTTAATGCAATTGATAGGTCTTGGCTGATTTATTACCAACGATTACCTAATTGGTTTGATGAAGGAGTGGCATTACAATTCAACAATTCAGGAATTTATTCAGTAGAATCACTTGCTGACATTCAGAGATGGTCAATTGCTCAGCTTCGTCAGATTGATAAGGCCAGAGATTTTTATGTCAATGACTATTCAGAGCTTTTATACCATTACAAGGTCTCTAAAGTAGAAGTGGAAAAATGGCTTCAGGATAAATCTAAGGCAGACTTGTTCCTCTTGATTGATGAGGTGAAGTCCGGCATGGATTTCTATCAAGCTTACCAAAATTAGCCTACTCACAAAATGTTTATGGCTATTTCCCTTTTTGCAGCAAGAGGAATAATGTACCTTTAGTCCCGCTGATCAATTAATTATCAGACGAATAAGCTTATCATCCAATAAATAACTTGTCAATCAACTCATTTTTAGCATATATTCTATTGGTATTTGTTCTGTGCACAATGCTATTGAGCTGTAATTCTTCAAGCTCGTACAGGAACGTAGGAGATATTAAGCCAAATCGAAGTTTGTATCACAGAGACTTTGTTATTTGTGACGAATCAAATATTAAGCAGTATTATGCAAGAAACTCACCGGATCTACCTGCTAGTTATAAAGGTGAGAAAAAAGAACTAGTAGACTTTGTATTAGCGAATTACCATTATCCGATGGAAGATAATCAAGATGGGTATATAACAATACGTTTTGTCGTAAACTGTTATGGTCAACCTGGAAGATTCACTATTCAAGAGATGGACAATACTTATAAAGAGTACAGATTTCCGGATAGAATTACAAGTCAGCTTCTTAAAAGGGCTTGAATATGCAATAGTATGGCTCAGAATAGTAAGTTGCTGAAGATAAAAAAGTGATACACGATTTTGAGGGACCCAAGCCTTTCAGCCTTTGGCTGAATTTCATTGTACTTTTTCCAGCCTGCCGGAAGGCACGATTTTGGGAAAATTACTTAAGGACTGTAAGAGTATATAATATTTGTATAATCTGTTTTCGGATGTCCGACTGTAGCAGATGATTAATCAATAGTAAATGCACTATTCTTTTCATGCAGAAATATTAAAGAAGAGATTCTGAACAAACAGAATCTCTTCTTATGGACAGTATTTCTATTATACTAGTAAATCTGATTCAGCACGACGTTTAGCCATACTTTCTTTCATTTTTCTCCAGTCAGAACCCATTAATCGGTTCATTCCTTTATCGACTACATAGTGACGTGCGATATTCCATAAGCCTTTTGCACGGCGAGTATAAGACTCATTTGCACGAACAGACATGGAATAACCTCCATCTGTATATTCTATATAGTGCCAATATCCGCTTGGCATAAAGATCGTTTCACCTGGTTGTAAGGTCGTTTCATAACCAGTTACATTTTTCAAGGCAGGGAATTTTCCATAGTCTGGATTATTTACATCAATATAGCTCGCTACTGTGAACGGATGATGATAGATATTCCTGCTTTGCTCAGGACCAAATAAAACAACTCTTTTCCTGCCATGGAATTGGTTGAGGAATACATGAGAAAGATCAATATCGTAATGAAGTGCTACTTTTGAGCCTTCCCCGCCAAAGAACATGAATGGAAAATCTTTAATAAAACCATCCATTATATCAAATACATGGAAGTCGTTACACATTTCTGGGGCATGACGAAAGATGTTAAACAAAAACATTCTTAAGTCTGTAGGGCCCGCTTCCAAAATCTCTAAATACTCTCTTAAAGGAACTTCTTTTTCGGGAACCATGTAGTTCTTTCCAGGCTTGGAGTAGTTATTTGAGTATAAAGGAACCTGTATGTGTCCGTAAGCGTCTTTTAGATATTCAACGGTCCACTTATTTTTTGCGGGCCAAGAATCCATCAAGTCAGTGAATACTACTGGTTTAAGAACAGATAAATATTCATCAGCAAAAGTTTCACGTGTTAGGCCTGACCTTCTGTCAATTGGTTTAAGCGATAACATAGTTGCTTCTGTTTTGGTTAACTAATATTTGGGAACACTAAAGGTTTTTATCCAGTTTAAGCTATCTGTAAGTTGCAATTTATAAACAACGTATAAACAAAGGTAATATAATCTACAAAATGCATACCGCTGTTGTGATAAAATTAAAGTAATAAATTCCATTATTATACTACTTTTTGGTAATTTTTATTTTAGATTTAAAAAAATAGTAAGCAAATTATTGAATGAAAATCAGCGCATTAATTATATTTTTTAAATAAGTACCTCAATTAAGTTATTTTTTAAGTTGATTAATCATTATTTTTGTTCAGCTCATAAACAAAGAATAAAAAGCAAATTTTGAGACCAAACCGTCAAAGAGGTGCATGATCCAGATCGTGGGAGATCAGCTGTTTTTTGACAAATTTTTTTTTATGGCCGCAAAGAAAAAAAAGAAAAAAGGACAATTAACATTAGGCATAGGACTAAATGATGAACGTGTACCCAAGCTTGTAGGTATTCTACTGCTATTTTTTGCCCTTTACCTATTTATTGCATTTACATCTTACCTATTTACTTGGAAGGAAGATCAGAATAGAGTTTTACAGTTTTCTTGGGAACTCTTGTTACAAAGTGATGTAGAAATGGCTAATTGGCTAGGACGTCTTGGTGCTATTGTCTCTAATATGTTCTTCTACTGGGGATTTGGATTACCTTCTTACATTTTTGTGTTTTTATTGGTAGTATATGGTATGACTCTAACGCGTCGTGCACCATTAAAAACTTTGATAAAGACGCTTCGATACGCCTTTTTAGCCCTTATTTTCTTCGCGGTATTGCTAGAATTTATTTTGCCTGGATCAAGTTTTCCTTGGGGTGGGGCATTTGGAGAAGCAGTAGTAGATTGGTTGCTTGCCTTCGTTGGTACATTAGGTATGGTGGTTCTTTTATTATTTGTAGTTATCGGGACGATTGTTTGGAATTTTAATCCCAACTTTAATGAAATGACGGCCAAGTCAGCAATGGTGGATACGCAGGAATATCTTAATGACTTGGTTTCTGGGCGTTTAAAACAAAGAAAAGATCGTGCGCCTAATCCTACGAATAAAAAAGTGGCTAGCCTACGTCCGGGTGATGGTAAAGAGCACCCTACAAATGATAAAAAAGTAATAGATGAGCAGGCACTGGAAGATGCCCTATCAGAATTGCCCAATGCTAAGGGAGAACAATTAAAATTTGAACTGGAAAAAGCTAAAAAAGAGAAACCAAAATCGCTGGGCGTAGGAGAGTCTGGCTTAGAAATTGATGATTCTGGGCAAAGTGGCGATGATGACCCCACACCAGCGGCATCTCCAACTAATGTCGAGCCCTTGGCGGTTCAAGAAGCCAATAAAGAACATTCAGAACCCTACGATCCTACATTAGAGCTTTCGTCTTATGAACATCCAGTATTAGCACTTTTAGAAGATCGTTCGGAAGAGAAAGTAGAAATTGATCGGGCAGAGTTAGAGGCCAATAAGGATCAAATTATTGAGACCTTACTCAACTACAAGATCGAGATCATCAAAATCCGAGCAACGATTGGACCTACGGTTACACTCTACGAGATCGTTCCAGCACCGGGGGTCAGGATTTCTAAAATCAAAAATCTAGAAGATGATATTGCGCTGAGCTTAGCAGCTTTGGGTATTCGTATTATTGCACCAATTCCTGGAAAAGGAACGATTGGTATAGAAGTGCCCAATAAGAAGAAGCAGATCGTATCGATGAGAGAGGTATTGGTATCTGATAAGTTCAAAAGAGCAAAAATGGATTTACCTATTGCTTTAGGTAAAACTATTTCTAATGAAGTTTTTGTGGCTGATTTAGCAAAAATGCCTCACCTCCTAGTGGCAGGTGCCACAGGGCAGGGTAAATCAGTTGGTATCAACGCTATTTTGATCTCACTTCTTTATAAAAAGCATCCATCTCAAGTTAAATTGGTATTAATTGACCCAAAGAAAGTAGAACTTTTTCCTTATTCTAAGTTGGAAAGTCATTTTCTTGCTTTTTTGCCAGGCCAAGACGAACCGATTACAACCGAGACGAACAAAGTAGTTCACGTACTGAATTCTCTTTGTATAGAAATGGATAACCGCTATAATTTGCTCAAGAAGGCATCTGCAAGAAATATTAGAGAATACAACGAAAAGTTTGTCCAACGTCGACTCAATCCTAACAAAGGGCACCGATTTATGCCATTTATCGTACTGGTAGTGGATGAATTTGCTGATTTGATTATGACGGCGGGTAAAGAAGTGGAATTGCCCATCGGCCGCTTAGCGCAATTGGCGCGTGCGGTAGGTATTCACTTGATTATCGCTACACAGCGTCCTTCTGTAAATATTATCACCGGTGTCATTAAGGCCAATTTCCCAGCAAGGATTGCTTATAAGGTAACGGCAAAAGTGGATTCCAGAACGATTCTTGATGGAGGCGGTGCTGATCAATTGATTGGTCGTGGTGATATGCTTTTATCTGTTGGTGGCGATATGGTGCGTCTGCAAGGTGCATTCCTTGATACACCAGAAGTAGAGCAAGTTATTGATTTTATTGCAGAGCAGCCTGGTTATCCGGAGCCTTATTTCCTTCCTGAGTTTCATGGTGATGATGAAGAAATTGGCGGTGTTACAGGTTTAACTTATGGTGATCTGGATGATATGTTTGAAGATGCAGCCCGTCTGATTGTACAAAACCAACATGGTTCCACTTCGATGATTCAACGCCGGCTAAAACTAGGTTACAATCGAGCTGGACGTATAATGGATCAGCTAGAAGCCCTAGGTATTGTAGGGCCAAATGAAGGAAGTAAGGCCAGAGAAGTATTGATTTATGATGAGGTAGAATTATTGAGATATCTGGAAGATATTAAAAATCGAAAATAACTAATGAGCCCAGAAAAAGTTGTTCAAAAGCAATTAGATGCCTACAATGCAAGAGATTTAGATACCTATATGTCTTGCTTTGCAGACAATATTACAGCTATTGATTTTAGAACGGGTGAAACCACTTTGAGCGGTTCTACTGCATTTCGTGAGAGATATAAGGAGATATTCGACAACTCTCCTCAGATTTATTGTAAATTGATCAATCGAATTACGCTAAGTAACTTAGTCTTTGATCGAGAAGAAGTGACCGGCCGGCTCGGCCGTGATGTTTTTGAAGTCGTTGCCATTTATGAAGTAGAACATGGCCTTATCCAGAAAGTGACTTTCGTCAAAACGGCTGATCAGTAACGATCAGCCGTTTTGTTATGCTCTTTTTTTCTTCTTGGCTTTAGCCTTTTTTGCCTTAGCAGACTTGCCTTTTTTTACAGATTTTACTTTAAGCTTTGCTTTCGCTTTCTTCTTTTCTACTTTTTTAGCAGCTTTCTTTTTGGCTTTTTTCTTCGCTTTTTTTGCCTCAACCTTTAACTTCTTAATCTTCGCTTCTTTCTTTTCCTTCTTGTCTTTTTTAGACTTGCTCATGCTTTATTAACTTTTGATTAATTTAAAATTTACATAAAGTTAATATTGTACATTGGTATTTAGGCCTGTTTATTAAAAATAAATTAAAATATATTTTGTTTCTCCTTTGTAAACAAAATTGGGATTAATGAAATACTATAAATGATCTACTCTTTTAATAGTCTTGGGACTGCCGTTTACTATTATAGTTATATTTTTTCTAATTGCTCCATCAACCATTTTCTTTCAGGAAGCGGATTGGCTTCATTGATTTCTTTTCTTAATTTTTCTTTTTGCTTTTTATCGTAAGGGTTAATGCGGAGTAGCTTTCGAGTATACTTAATAAGGTTACTGTAAATGTCCTTGTAATAACCAATCATCTTTTTTCGGTGTACATAATTTCTCATACTTTCTAACAATGATTCCAAAGCATCATCTTCCTTTTCTTCGTAATACATCTTTAGCAACATGGCTTTTCCATTAAGTGTAACAATCACATCGTCATCATCAAACTGAGCTAATAACTTCATAGCTCTTTGATAGTCGCCTTTATCAAAGTAAAGCCTTGCTGTTGTCAGTGTGACATAACTTTCTCTATATTTATTAGGTAAATATTGTTGGTAATTTTTGATAAATGATTCTACCCAGACATATTCCTTTAAAACACAGCCGATATTGACGATATTACTAAAAGTGAATTGGGTTAAAACATTTCCGTCTACTAAAGTTTCGTCTTCCAATCCTTGTCTATACAACTCAAATGCTTCTCGAATAAACTCTCTTTTGCCTATGTTTAATTTAGAAATACAATAATTGATAGCCATTAAATAAATATCTCTCCTTTCATTGGAAGGAAAAAGTTGACCATTTTCTATGATTGCTGACTTGAGTTTTTCGAAAAAGGAGGTGTCTTCTTTTTCTTTTGACGCCTTATATATAAAGTAGTAAATGGATATAGCAGGAATTTCAAGGTAATTGTTGTTTTCTACATAACTAATGATATGCCCCAAAATACCCATATTATACTCTGCTTTGTATACCTTCTGATGGGCAAGCATCAAACATGCCTGACGGAGCTTGTCAGCGCAAAAGGTGATATCAAGAGCATCAGAAACTTCTTGGAGGTTAATGGATGTAGTACGCTTTTTCTCACTAAGAAAGTCATATAGACTTTTTTGAAGTAGGTATTCATTTCTAAGGTATACTTCATCTCTTAACTCTGACCGTTCCTGAAGTTGTTGTATACCATTTATTGTCCTTTGAAATACTTTATCTAATTTGCGCTTGCGATAAATACCAGCAAGTACTAACTTAGCTTGAACTTGATCTTCTCTAAATTCTTTATAGATCAAGTATTCTTCAATAGACTTCAAAAGAAAATGCATCGTTTGTCTCAAACGAGCATCATCAAACTCAGATTTGGGAAATAGCTTAGAATAAATTCTTTCTTTCTTTAAGTATTTCTCCTCTGCTAAATGATTACCAGCGACCAAATATTCAAATAACGAAATGACGTCATCCCTTTGATTATGAGAGGGAGATTGGTTCCATTTTCTGAAATCTCGAACTTCCTTTTTAGAGAAAGTTCTTAAAATGAAAATTAAATGGCTGTTTTTCACAATAAAAAAAATATTTTTTGACAACAAATTAGTTTCGCATAAAATTGTTATAAATGTTTGATTATAAAGTGTTTATATGTTTTTTGTTATCGTTTTTTGATTTAAAAATAAGCTTTTTTTTTCAACAATCCTTTAAATCTGTCATTGTTTTCAGAGCTTAATCAAATGATATTTGTAATGTATTCAAAAGGAAACAACAAAAACAAATCATCAATGGCTAGAAAAGCCGACAATCCAACGACCTCCAAAAAGATAATGTTATTGCTACTTGCAATAACAGTTGGATTATGGCCAATAGCTGGTGATTGCCAAATCCAAGGGTGGGAAATCACTTTTGGTGCTGAAAAAACCGACGAAGGAAGAACTGTTATCCAATCAATTGATGAAGGATATATAGTTATAGGGGTTAGCAATTCCTTCGGAGAAGATAATGATCAGGATGTTTATGTGGTTCGAACAGATGTTGATGGAACTCAAATTTGGTCGAACTTCTACGACGAAGCTTACATCGAAGATGCCACTTCCGCAGTAGAATTGACGGATGGCTCAATTGTTATAGCAGGTCATATTGAAAAAACACTCCTTGACAATCCTGATGTTTATCTTCTAAAAATTTCCAAAGAAGGACAGCCGATTTGGAGTAAAACATTTGAAACGCCCTTAGCACAAAAAGCTCTTGACATTCAAGTAACACCTGATGGGGGCTTCATTATCGCAGGCTCTATTTCAGAAACAGAAGAATCAGATATCAAAACGGATGCCTTCTTGATGAAAACAGACAGCGAAGGTAATCAGGAATGGACCAAAACTTATGGTCCAGTAATGATTAGTAATGATGCCAAAAGCGTAGTTGTTCTAAATGATGGATATGCATTCACAGGAGGTACAGAAAACGCAAATGTTGCTGGAAATAAAGATGCTTACGTTAGAAAAGTTGATCTCGATGGAAATGAAACTTGGATTCGCACAATCTCTAATGTGTTAAATAACGAAGCTCAAGCAGATTTCTCAGAAGATATTGTTTTGGCAGATGATGGTAACCTAATTATTGTAGGCTCAATCTATAACGCTGCTCAAGCAATGGTGGAAAAGATGAGTGTAGAAGATGGATCAACAATCTGGTTAACGACATTTGGTGGTGACTTTGTAGATCACCTCACTGATGCAGTCATTATCCCTGGTGGAGATCTGGCTGTAACTGGTATCACAGAGCCAAGCCAAGCCAAGTCAAACATCCTAATCGCTCGCTTAAGCCAAGACGGTTCAATCGCTTGGTGGAAAGGCTGGGGAAGCGGAGCTTTCCTGAACAATGGTGCTTCCATTGACCTGACAGAGCAAAATGGTTTTGTTGTAACTGGTTATAACGCAGTTGAGCTAGCAGTTTTCAACGATTTGACATTAATCAAAGTAAATGGGGAAGGGGATATTAATAGTAGTACGATCAGTGGCCGAGTTTTTGTAGATAGTGAGGATTTTGAGACTACTTGTGCATTTGACTTAGGAGAGTTATTCCTCGAAAATTGGTTAGTAAAAGCGACAAGAGCGTCGGATGAGCTAGCATTTTTCACCGCTACAGATGAATTTGGTAGATACGAAATGTTCGTAGATACTGGATTCTATACCATTGAAGTATTGCCTATCAACGATTTGTGGATCCCAAGCTGTAATGGCGGGTCTTACGAAATTGATATACCAGAGTTCTATGAAATAATCGATACCTTAGATTTTCCAATCGAAGAAGGGGCTTCTTGCCCATTCATGACCGTGGATATCTCATCACCAATTCCTGAGGCTTGCGAAGATTTAACACTAACAGTTGATTTTTGTAACCTAGGAACAGCAATCGGAACAGATATTGTTCTTGAACTAATATTAGATGATGAACTGACTTATGTAGGAAACAACGGGCCAGATCAAAATCCAACAGTTTTAGATTCACTATTTACTTTCCAATTAGGTGATTTAGATATCAATGAGTGCTCAGCATTTGAAATCTATACCAATGTGTCTTGTGAAGATATTATTGATGGCCAATCATTAATTACAGTCGCAAATATCTATCCTGATTCTTTTTGTGTAGCTCCAGATCCCGAATGGGATGGTTCGAGTTTAAAAGTGACAGGCTACTGTGATGAAGCTAATAATGAAGTGAAATTTACCATCGAAAACATTGGTGATGATATGCAGAATAACATTCAGTATATCGTTATTGAAGAGAGTGTTGTTTTACTTTTAGAAGCGGATGGAGATCCACTTGAAGCAGATGCCATTTTAAATGTAGGAGGCTTCGATAATGATGGCTCAACTTACAGAATTGTTGCGCCTCAAGCAGAAGGCCACCCAGGGAATAGCTTCCCAACGGTAGCTGTAGAAGGATGTGTAGCGAATGAAGGAGATGAATATGAAACTGGATTTGTGTCCATGTTCCCTGAAAATGATGGAAATGATTTCGTATCAATCGATGTACAAGAAATAATAGTCGGTTCCAGTGAAGCTGCGCTTCTTAGAGGCTATCCCAAAGGTTACGGTTCAGATAACCGTATAACAGCCAATACCGATATAACTTATATAATTCAATTTGAAAATACTGGAACTGATACTATTAACAGAGTAGTGATTAGAGATACACTTTCGGGAAATCTTGACATTACTACAACTACACCAGGAACGAGTAGTCATCCCTATGATTTCAAAGTGTATGACGACGGTATCCTGAAAGTCACCTTCTCAGACATTGCTCTGTTACCAGGTGGCAGCGCCGAGGAGGCTCAGTCTAAAGGATTTATCAAATTCCGGGTTTCCCAAAAGCCGAATTTACCCGAAGAGACTGAAATTATAAACCGCGCTGCTGTCTTTTTTGATTATCACGAGCCTGTGCTCACCGAAACAGTCTGGCATAACGTTGCCTGCGATGACAATTTAGTCACTACTGCTTCGGAAATTGTTGAAAATCAGGAAGTAGAAGATAATTGTATCGAGCTTGATCCTTCAATTATAACTACTATTTATCCTGAACCAGACAATCAAACAGGCTTTACAATAAACTTGCAACCAAACCCGTTTAATGAATCAATTGTTATTGAATTAGAAGGACGGGAATTGAATGAACTGGTTTTTAGCGTGTATGATATGATGGGACGCTTGATCCGCCAAGAACTACATCAATCAAACATTTTCACGTATTATCGCAACGGGATGCCTGCAGGTCTATATTTATATAGGCTTGAATCTGAAGGACAACTTTTAAGTACAGGTAAAATTATAGCGCGGTAATCATAATCCCATAAACAATAAAGGTTCCTTGCTCACCATAGCAGGGAACCCAACACGCTAAAAAAGTGGAGAGAGAAAAGGGTTGCATATCCAAACTTGATTAGGTTTATTTTTTATAGAAAGTAATATTCGTTTTTTTTAAGAATTAGGTCGTCTTATTTTTTTTTCATGAGATTATGATTTGTTATTAGCATTGAGGTCCGGTGAGTAACCGGACCTTTTTTTTTGCCCCTAAGTCAGACATTTCAACAACCATTCCTTCTCTACCATCGTTTTGCTGCTTTGTATTTCTTCCCGCAATTGTTTTTTTGCCTCTTGATCACTAGGAACAAGTTCCAGCACCTTCCTCATATACTTGCTCATGTTTAGGTAATTATCCCGGTGGTATCCCATGATCTTCTTTCTCCTAATGTACACTTGCATGGCGCTTAGGTGAGATTCTAATAAGTCGTACTCATTCATGGCATAATAAACTTTCATTAATACAGTTTTTGCCGCAAGGTTGAGCAGGATGTCTTCATAATCTGCTTTCTGCAAAAGGTCTAATGCTTTCGTGAAATCGCCTTGACTAAAGGCTAATCTAGCTTCACATAAGCCAAACATACTCTCTCGATATCGCTCTTCTAACTTCTCCTTGTAGTCATAAATAAAGCTCTTTACCCATTGATATCTTTTCTGGATTAATCCAATCGTTACTAAATTTCGATAGGTGAATCGACTGATTTTTCCATCTATTAGTAGATATGCCTTTTGTAAACCTTCCTCATAAATATCTAATAAATCAGAGATGAAAGTAGTATTTCCTGCATTGTACTGCCTTAAGCAAAAGTTGGTAGCTAGTAAATATAGATGACGTATCTCTGCTGTTGTCAATAATTCATCTATACCAAAAAGCAGCTTTTTTAAAGACTGAAAATGCTCAATATTCGAAGAATCCGATAAAGTGTAATAACAGTGATAATAGATGGCAATACTTGGAATGGATAACAATTGCTCTTCTTCAATATAACGGAGGATGGGCTCGATTAGGCCATAGGAATAAGTGCGCTTATATACCTGCTCATGTGCTTTCGCAAAACAAGCTTCCTTTAGTTTGTGAATAAAGTAAGCACGATCTAGCGCAGAGAATATCGATTCAAAATTGAGCTCATCGCTTCTTTTTTTTAAAGCTAATGAGCTGTAAACTTCTTTCTCTAACTTGAAATTGTCCTGAAAATATACTTCATCTAAGAAAGGAGAACTTTCTTGCTGTGCTTCTGCTTTTTTTAAGGCTTGCGCAAATAACTTTTCAAGGTCTTTTTCTCGATACCACTTGGCAAGACGAATACTTTGGTTTCTTTCTTCTTGTGTGCTTTCGCAAATAATAAACTGCTCTGCTAGTTTAAATAGATTGCTGATCGCTACTCGCATTTTGTGATCGTCGTAGGCTTCTTCTTTGTATAATCGCTTGAAAGCCTTTTCCTTTGTCGGCTCAATGTGGAAGTCAAGCAAACATTCTTGCAAGTAAGCCAATAAGTCTTTAACATCTTGCCGTAAATTATAATAAGGAGAGGCTACAAAACGCTCAAACATTCGCCACTCTTTTCTACTAAAAGATCCTAATAAAAGGAATAGTTTAGATCTTTTCATTATTAAAAAAAATATGTATGCGACAAATGTATATCATTTTTACTTTAAAATAAAGGTTAGAGATGGTTTAGGGTGATATTTTTGCTGACAAATACTAGAAAGTGTATTTGAAAACCCTATGTCGATTTTACATTTTTGTAATAGAGAAAAGACAATGGAAGAATGAAAAACATGAAGAACAAATTATCCTACAAATATACAGCTGATGAAACATCCCATTGAAATACTATATCTACAACTTGGCTCTATCCTGATTTTATTAGGCATACCTGTGGTGAGCTTATCGCAAATTACTGTGGATTGCCCGGATACTTTACAGTTTTGTACAGGACCATTTGATTGTAGTGTTGCATTACAAATTGAACAACCAAATGCTTCTAGTCCAAATTGTTTAGGTAGTTTGTTTTATAGTTATGAGCTGACAACTCAGACAACACAAGGTGCTATTCTCACCTTGGCAGATGGCAATATACCTGAGAATGGAACTTTTGTTTCAGGTCTTCCTATTGGAAACCATGAAATGGTTTTTTCTATTTCTGATGAATGTGGTAATAGTACTAGTTGCACAGTTATTTATCAATTTCTTGACTGTCAAGATCCAGTTCCTATTTGCATAAATGGCGTATCTGTGAGTTTACTTCCAGTAGCACCCAATACGGATGCAGATGGCGATGGAGATGATGATATAGGTGCAGTTGCTGTGTGGGCCAGTGATTTTGATAACGGTTCTTATGATAACTGTAGCGCTGTCACTCTCTCTATCAATAGAGTAGGGGAAACACCCAATATCAATAAAGACCATATCATCTTAACTTGTGATGATGCCGCTCTGACTACAATTGAGATATATGCATGGGATGATGCGAATAATCCCAATGCTATCCAACCCGATGGAACAGTAGGAGGACCTAATTATGATTATTGTGAAACTTATGTTTTAATTGATCAAGGTGCGGGTAATCCATGTAGCTATGGGCCTAGTGTTTCGGGTAGGATCACTACCCCAGAAGGAGATGCAATAAGTGGTGTTCAAGTTAGCCTAGGCAACTTTGTTACCCATACAGATACGGATGGAAGTTATATTTTTGAGGATCTAGTTCAAGGACAAGACTATACGCTTACCCCTCTTTATGATGCAGATCCGGGTAATGGCGTAAGTACTTATGATGTAATAGCCATTTCTAAACATTTACAAGGCATTGAATTATTAGATTCTCCATATAAGCTAATTGCTGCGGATGTAGACAATAATCAATTTTTAACGGCTAGTGATATCGCTCAGTTAGAAAATGTGATTGTAAATAACTTGCCAAGTTTTCCTAATAATACCTCTTGGCGATTTATTTCAGCGGAGTATAATTTTCCCGATCCGACTAATCCTCATGCAGAAGTTTTTCCAGAAGTTGTAAATATTAATAACCTCTTAGGAAACCTAAGCTTTGATTTTATTGGAGTCAAAATTGGAGATGTAGATTGTAATGCAGATACTCATCTTGATCCTATTACTAATGCCAATATTTCAGGTAAAGTCTATTTTGATCAAAATGAAAATTGCGAAGAAGATGATACCGAATCTGGCCTAAATGAATGGATTATCGAGGCAGATAATGGCGTAAATACTTACTATGCACTAACGAATGACGAAGGAATATATGATTTAAACTTGCCTTCAGGCAACTATACAGTAAGTGCAGTTCCGATCAACCCGAACTGGAATGTATGTGTAAATGATATTTCAATTGATGCAGGAGTAAATGAGCAAATAACACATGATTTTGCGGCACAGACCGTAGCTCCATGTCCCTATATGCTTGTAGATATTTCTACACCAGCAATAGAAGCTTGTGGTGATGGCACCTATTATGTGCAGTATAAAAACACTGGACCTGATGCTGCTGCAAATGCTTATGTGGAAGTGACGATAGATGATTTTATGAGTGTTACTTCTAGTTCTATTGTATGGACGAGTGCAGTTGATAATACTTATACTTTCCCAATTGGCAATATTGCATCTGGAGAAAGTGGCCTATTTACCATTGAGTATAGTTTAAGCTGTGATGCAGTAGTCGGGCAAACTCATTGTACAACTGCCGAAATTTTTCCACAAGAAGATTGTTCACCTGAAGATCCACTTTGGGATGGAGCTAGCCTTGCAGTAAGCGCAGTTTGCCAAGAAGATTCTGTTAAATTTTTGATAGAAAATTTAGGAGACCCAATGGAATTGCCTGTTCAATATATCGTTATTGAAGATGATCTATTGATGCTAACAGATGAAGTGGTATTAGGAGCAGGCGAGAGTACTATGGTCGCACATATTGGAGATGGAAGTACTAAGCGGTTAGAATTGGACCAATCAATCGGCCATCCGGGAAATAGTCAACCTAGCATTAGTTTAGAGGGATGTGGCGTGGATGATCTAGGAAATATCAGCTTAGGTTATGTTACTCAGTTTACAGAAGATGATCTTGATCCATTTGTTTCTATTGATTGTCAAGAAAGTGAACAAGATGTAGAGTTTAACCATAAAAAAGGTTTCCCGAAAGGAGTAGGACCAAATAATTTGATTGAAGCCAATACCAGTATTGAGTATCAAATTAATTTCCAAAATGAAAGTTCAAGTACTGTTTCAGAAATCCTGATTGTTGACGAATTAGATGGTGCACTAGACCCTAGCACTATACAGGTTGGCGCAAGTAGCCATCCATATACTTGGAACCTAACAGATCAAGGAAGACTGGTTTTTCATATTCAAAACATTGAATTACCACCGGCAAGTGAAGATGAAGATGGCTCCAAAGGATTTGTGAAGTTTGAAGTAGCACAGCAAATAGATAATATCGTAGGTACTTACATCTTCAACTCGGCAACGATTTATTTCGCTCCTGTAGATGTAGTAAGTACAGATTTAGTGACACATGTTATCGGTGAGGATTTTATTGATCAAATGGAGGCAATAATAGATGTAAATGTTGCTAATGTTTTTGGCGATGCATTGGCTAATGTTGATGTTCAAATAAATGGCCTTGCTGCTGGAAGCACAGATATGAATGGTCAATTTAGTACTTCGCCAGTATCTACAGGAGCAGATTATGACTTTGATTTGGCGAAAGCCGCAGACTACCAAGATGGACAAAGCACATTCGATTTATTACTAATGGTTATCAATGTTTTGGGGCAAAGTACATTCGATCATCCATATCTCTATTTTGCTGCTGATATGGATGGCAATGGGGCAGTTTCTATTCTCGATATCATTTTATTACAACGTTCTTTGCTTGGATTGCAAATGCCAGATGAAAGTGGTTGGTACTTTTATAAGAACCATAACTTTGCAGATATCAACAACCCTTGGTCAGAAGTTGGAGTACTCGATCTAGTCATCGAAAACCTAAGTGATGATACGGTCCTAGAGGTAGTGGGTGTGAAAAAGGGTGATTTGAATGGAACGGCTTCCACAAGTTTTCAATCAGAAAACCCTAATGATAGAAATTATGATGGAACCATTGAAGTATGGCTGAATGCGGAGCAGATTGATGAAAATCTATATGTAGTATCATGTTGGACAGAAGATCAAGATATAGCTGTTTATCAAGTAGATATTTCACCTTTAGAAGCTTCTTTTGCACTGCCTTTCTTGGGCATGTCAAGCAAAACAGCAAGTGGCGGCCTACGAACTATAGGGACTAATGTAAATTGGAATCAAAATGGTCCACATTTGCTTACGCAAATAGAAATGGCAGCGAGTAGCAAAGAAGAAGCACTAAAATATATAAAGCTAGAGCCTACTAGTGTAGGGCATACTCCTGATTTTCAGACTTTTGAATTGGTCATCAAAGATGACCTATTGATTACAGATGGATTCCAAGTGCTACCTAATCCAAGTGATAGGGGGTTTGAAATTCATCATTACCTAGCCCAAATATCCGATGTCGAATTGGAGCTGTATGATATGCGCGGACGTTTCATTCAGACATTGGCGAAGGACCTGAAGCACCCTTCGGGTAATTGGAATTACCAAATCGATGAGGCTGAATTGGAAAGTGGGATGTATATCCTACAGCTCCGTACTAATAATTCCGTTATGACCGAACGGATTATTAAGTTGTAATGTGAAACGCTGATAATTTGAATGGAGTTGAGAAACTCCATTACTCAATAGATATGCCGATCGCCATCTCTTTAAGGTGGCGATTCTTTTATAAAAGGATAATAAGGGCTCCAATTGCAGTAAGTATCAAGATCATCATTCTGAAAAATTGCTCATTGATCAGTTTAATAATCTTAAACCCAAGTATAAAGCCTAAAATAATAGCAGGAATAAGTGCTAAATTGAGTTGGAACGTATGCCAAGAAATTGTACCCCAAACGAAAACATGGAAAGGCACTTTAAACAGATTCACGATAAAAAAGAGCCAAGCTGCGGTACCAATGAAAGTCGTTTTATCCAAGCGCATAGCGAGGAAAAAAATATTTGCGAAAGCACCAGCCATATTGCCCACCATTGTGGTAAAACCTACTAATAATCCCATGATGACTTGAAAAGACCAGTGTGTGGGCACCTCATTGGATTTTCTTCGATCCCACCATATCATCAGTCCGACACTAGCGAGTATAATCCATGCCATACTTTGCTTAAACAATAATTCAGGGAGGTCTTTACCAAGCCATACTCCAAACAAGACACCAATAAGTACCCATGGTAATAGTTGAAGTAAGAGTGACCATTTGGCATTACGGTTGTAGTACCAGACTGCTAGGATGTCTCCTGTGATTAACATTGGGAGCACAATACCAGTGGAAAGCTTACCACCAAAACCGATCGCCATCAAGGGGATTGCAATAATAGCTATCCCTTTAACACCAGCTTTAGAAACGCCAAAAATAAAGGCGCAGGATAGAACTAAAATCCATTGAAGTAATGTTAATTCGCTAAGCATAGTATTATAAGTTATTGGGCTAAATCATATGAGCTCATTTTTTCTTAATATTTCACCAAATTAATACTCGGAACTTTCTGTTAGTCAGTTCGTTCTCATCACTTAGGTGAAATAAAAATGAGTTCACCTAATTTTTTACGCCTACTCGGTAGTTTTTAGAATCATAAAATTAGACGCTCATTGGATTTTTAAAGAATAAATAGTTATTTTACTTTTACGGTTTTGAAGAACAGAATTGAATAAATGGGAAAGATCATTTCGTTGTTAAATCATAAAGGTGGAGTAGGAAAGACAACCAGTGCTATTAACATTGGTGCTGGTTTGGTGGAATTAGGCAAAAAGGTATTGCTGATTGATCTGGATCCCCAGGCAAATCTGACTTTATCATTAGGCATTCCAAGACAGGCCAGTACAATCTATGAGGCTCTTCGTGGAGAATCTGCTTTGACTCCGGTTACAGTAAAGGAAAATTTAGATGTAGTTACTTCCGTCTTGGATTTATCCGGAGCGGAGATGGAGTTGATTAATGAGGCCGGTAGAGAGTTTATTTTAAAGGAATTGTTCGATCCTATCCTCCTGCAATACGATTATATCATCATTGATTGTCCGCCTTCACTTGGCTTGCTCACACTAAATGCACTGACATCTAGTCATTATGTTCTTATTCCTTTGCAGACGGAGTTTTTAGCGATGCAAGGACTCGCAAAGATCAAACAGGTAATATCTAAGGTTCGTCTTCGTTTAAATAAAGAGCTCCAGATTGGAGGTGTTATTGCTACGATGTATGATAGTCGGAAGGTACTGAATAGAGATGTGGTTGAAACCATTACCAAGTACTTTGGTAAAATGGTTTTTAGTACTAAGATTAGAGATAATGTAGCTTTGGCGGAAGCGCCTGCACAACGAAAAGATATATTCGCATATAGTCCAAGCAGTCCTGGTGCACAGGATTATCTTTCGCTTTGTAAAGAAATTATAGAAAGAACAGAAAATGCAACTATAGGAGCATAAGTATTCGTGGTAATAACTTTGAGAAAAATAGATTAATTTGAGCAAGAAGAAATTCACAGCGGGTTTAGAAAGTTTGTTCACAGAAGGAGATGCTGTAGCAGATGAGTTACAGCAAGAGGACAGCTCATTGTTATTCCCATCTGACGAAAAAGTAGAAAAAGAAAGTAAAAATACAGTAGCCAAGAAACGTTCCAGTAAGAACTTTACGGATGATATGCAGGATTTTCTCACGGATACCTTTGAGGAATCTTTCGAGCGTCAAATGGCAAAACGCCAAGAAAAACCTTCTCCTAATAAAATTATCAAGAAAAGAAGTCGTCGGCCTATTAGTGGATTAGATTTATTAATTAGAAGTACCGTGGAAGCTTCTGGTATGGAAATAGATGAGAAAAAGTCTCGTCGTATTACCTTGGTTTTTGATACAGCTAAACTAGATAAATTACGTTCTATCGCTAGAGACAAACAAACTTACCTTAAAGATATTATCGATGAAATTGTTAGTGAATTTATCGATGATTATGAAAAACTTACTTGAGCTATAGGGGTATATCCCGTCTAATGTTATCTTACAATAAAAGGTTAAACAGCCAACTGATGACCTTGTTTCTGTCGTCTTATTAGTAAATTGTTCTTCTAGGCTATGCTAGAAATGGCTCCCCTATAAACTATGGGTGCAACAAGCCATTATTCTACAGTATAAGAAGACTGTGCCTATTTGTTTTCCTGTTTATAAAAAAAACTGTTATGAAGCGAATCTACTTAAACCTTTTCTTACTATTCATTATCCCAACTTTCCTTAAAGCGCAATCTACGGGCCTTAGGGTTTATGAAATTATGCAAGAAAAATGTGCTACTTGCCACAATCATGCTGATCCCCAAGGTGGTTTAGATTTAGAAGGTGCTGGGGCTAATACTTCTACAAAGTTTGCCGATGTATATGGTAATATTGTAGGACAAATTCCTGCGAATGAGATCGCAGCAGAAAATGGGGATCATTATATCTATAAAGGAAGGGCAGATCGGAGCTTTCTTTTTAGAAAAATAAACGCTAACCTAGATGAAACCATTACGCTGAAGGAAGGAGAGGGCCAGTCAATGCCAGCTTATGGAGGTGGCGTACTCACGGAGGTTGAAACAGAATTGATCCGACAATGGATTTTATTTGGGGCACCCACAAGTGGGACAGTCGTAGATGAATCTTTATTGGAGACCTACTATAGTGGCATGGGACAAACTTCTTTCCCTGATGGGCCTCCAGAGGCACCTGCTGCAGAAGAAGGTTTTCAAATAAAGATGGGGCCATTTTTCCTAGAACCGGGTGGAGAAGTAGAATTCTTTACCAAGTATGAATTAGATCTTCCTGAAGATGTAGAAGTAACTCGACTGGATGTAAAGTTTTCCAACTACTCGCATCATTTTATTATGTATGATTTTCCTAATGGAAACCCATCTTATATTCCAGAAGGATTACGCTTGGAGGCGGATCATTCGGATATCAGCTTAGTGGCTGCTGTTCAGGAACCATTAGATTTGAATTTGCCGGAAGGCACTGCTTTCTTCTGGGATAATGATAGAGTGCTGGACTTAAATTCGCATTATATCAACTATTCAGCGACCTTACCTTATCAAGCAGAAGTTTATGTGAATGTTTATACCCAAGAGCAGGGCATTGCAGCACAAGAAATGAAGACAGAACTTCTGGTGAACCCTAGTATCTATATTCCAAATAATGGGAATGAAATAACACATACACAGCAGGTAACTTACAACTTAGGAGAGGTGTTTTTGTGGGGAATGATGGGCCACACGCATCAGTATGGAACTGATTATAAAGTATATAAACGATTAGCTGGAGGTGTAAAGGGAGACCTGATTTATGATGCTTCTTGTGCACTAGGGATTCCAGGTTGTGTCTCTCCTTATTTTGATTATCATCATATACCAATGCGTTACTTTAGTCCACTAGAACCTATCACGATGAATTTCTTTAATGGGATAATTCACGAGGCAAAATGGGTGAATAATGGCCCATCTCCAGTTAATTTTGGTCCTACCTCAGATGATGAGATGATGGTTTTAGTACTCATGTATCTTGAAGATACTACAGGGGTAGTCACAAATTTGGAAACCATACCAAATCCTTTAAGTGAGGTAGAAGTATTTCCAAATCCAATGGATGAAAAAACAGTGATTAGTATTCCTACAGGATTAGATGGTATTCGATTCCGTTTATTTGATACACAAGGACGTGAACTACGTACTTTAACCGCCTCTAAAGGTTCTACTCAGTTAGAATTTAACAGACAGCAGCTACCTTCAGGCATGTACTTTTATCGGATTGAAGATGAAAGTGGCCGATTCCAATCAGGTAAGTTAATGATAAATTAAGTTTTGTATTTCTGATGGATAATATTTCGCTAAACGCTTGGTTTTTCAAGATATTCTGTAGTTTTATGGATGAAACCAAACAAAGAAAATTTTGATTATACAGCGAATATTATCCGTCTTTATTCTTCTCCTTGTTAGCCTTTCTTTTTGCTTTGCGCAAATCAGACAAGATTCTACGATTAAACTAGGCTTAGTGTTAAGCGGCGGCGGTGCTAAAGGCCTTGCTCATGTCGGCGTGCTTAAAGTCTTGGAAGACTTAGGTATTCGTCCTGATTTTATTACAGGTACAAGTATGGGGAGTATTATTGGCGGACTTTATGCACTAGGTTATGATGCACAGACTTTGGATAGTTTAGTACGGAGTCAAGATTGGGATCGTGTTTTGAGTGATCGTATACCTTTGAATCAAGTGATTTTTGAAGAGAAATTATTCTTTGAAAATGAGTTGATTGAGTTTCCTTTTGATGGATATAAGTTAAAAACTCCAGGTGGATTAATTTACGGTCAAGAAATTTCTAAGCTTCTGAATAAGCTAACCTTACCTTATTATGACATAGAACAGTTTTGTGAACTACCTATCCCTTTTCAATGTATTGGAGCAGATATCGTAAAAGGTGAAGCTATTGTCTTGGAAGATGGGATACTACCAGAAGCCATGCGTATTAGTATGGCAATTCCTACGGTATTTACGCCAATTAAGAAAGACTCCATTCTATTTGTAGATGGAGGTTTGATCCATAATTTTCCAGTGGTAGAAGCTAAGGATATGGGGGCGGATATTATCATTGGGGTATATACAGGACGAAAGCTTGCAGATAAAGAAAATTTAGAATCCTTTTCTGATATTTTATTGCAATCAGTTTTCCTGCTGGGTATTCAGGATGCAGAATTACAGAAGTCCTTATGTAATGTTTATATCGAACCAGAACTAGGGGAGTATTCTGCTTTGGACTTTAATGAATTTGATTCTATTATACATAGAGGAGAGATTGCTGCAAAAGCTCAGTTAGAAGCTCTTGAAGAGTTAGTTGTATCTCTATCACGGAATCAAAATCCTCCACTTACCAAGACACCAGAGCCCATTGAAGGACTTTATGTTGATACGATTATGGTAGAAGGGAATGAACTGGTTCCTTTATCACAAATTCTTGGTCGTTTTATCTTAAAGCCAAAATCATATATGCGCATTGTTGATATAGAAGGGGGGATTGATGATTTGTTTGGGACTAATTACTTTAAACGAGTTACCTATCGTATTCAAAGAGTTGATGATCAAAATATTCTTAAAATTATTCTTGTAGAAAAATCACCAGGCACGCTAAGACTTGCCTTAAATTACGATAGTTATTTAGGTGCAGGTGTGCTGTTTAATTTTACTTTTAGAAATTTATTAATGCCTGCATCAAGGTTTATTTTGGGAGGGAAGGCTGCAGTGAATTATCGGTTTAATATTGACTTTCTAAAGTACTTAGACAAAACGCAAAAGTTTGCAGTGAATACTAGAATTCACTTTAATAGAGATGAATTACCTGTGTTTCAAGAGGGGATCCGTGGTCAAGAATTTAGGTTGTCTGATTTTTTGATTGATGCTAGAGTTCAACAACGATTTGGAAGAAATCTATTGGTTGGAATAGGTGGTCAAAAGGAGCAATTATCATTTAGGCCAATAGCGGGGACAGATCTACAATTCCGAGCTTTGAATTATATCAATAACAATTATTACCTCTTTGCCAGTTACGATTCTTTTGATCGAAATAATTTTCCACGAAGTGGAACAAGGCTATATGGAGAATTTAAAGGCCTGCACCTTTCTAATTTAGAGACTGAAGGACTACAAGGAGGTGCCAACGCCCAAGATTCTTTATTTAATGCAGATCCCTATTTTTCATTGAAGCTAAATGGAACAACTTATTTGGCTATTGATGAAAAGAGTCAATTAAGAATTTCACCCTTCTTGAGCATATTATTCAATTCAAAGAATGCTTTTCAAGAATTTTTCTTGGTGGGTGCTCCAAATGAAGTGACTAGGCGTTCCATTCCCTTTTATGGCTTGGACGCAAATGAGTTAATCGTCGAGGGTGCTTTCGGGGGAGGAGTAGGGTATGAATATTTTTTACGAGAAAATTTGATGTTTAGTTTAAATGCTAATATTGGCTGGTTCAATTTTCCCTTTGGAGTAAATAATAAGCTGATTACTGAGGCAGATTTGTTTTTGACTGGAATAGGGGTGACCATAGGTTACAATTCATTTTTAGGACCAATCCGTTGTTCATTTACAGTACCTTCTCATAGTGAAGGCGGGATACCTAGTAAATTGCGTACATTTTTACATATTGGTCATCGATTTTAGCTTATCTTTGGAAAATAGAACGACTCAGGAATTTCAGTGATTTTAAAGTGTATCATTTATGGAAACGTATGCGATGGCTCTGTCTTATGCTATACCGGGCTTTATTATGTTGGTTGTAATTGAGTCGATTGCCGCTAGAATTATGGGGCGATCTGTAAATAAAGGAATGGATGTAATTTCTAGCCTTAGTTCAGGAATGACCAATACTTTAAAAAGTTTGCTTGGTTTATCGATTGTTATATTGAGTTATGACTGGATGGTTTCTAATTGGGCTATCTTCGAGATCCAATCTACATTGTGGTTGTATATAGTGGCTTTTATTGGTATTGATTTTGCAAGTTATTGGTCGCATCGATTTAATCATGTGGTGAATGTTTTTTGGAATCGCCATATTGTGCATCATAGTAGTGAGGAGTTTAATCTTTCCTGCGCTTTGCGGCAATCTATTTCAGGTATTGTAGAAATCTACTTCTTCCTATACATTCCGATGGCTATTATTGGTATTCCCACTCAGGTACTAGCGATAGTAGCACCTCTGCATCTTTTTGCACAGTTTTGGTATCATACACGCTTAATTAATAGGATGGGTATTCTAGAACATATCATTGTGACACCATCTCACCATAGGGTGCATCATGCCATTAATAAGGAATATATTGATAAAAATCTGGCAGCGATATTTATAATTTGGGATAAGCTATTTGGTACTTTTCAGGAAGAATTAAAAGACGTCACTCCTATTTATGGAACCTTAAAGCCAGTACAAACTTGGAATCCTATTGTTATTAATTTTATGCACTTGTGGGGACTAATAATGGACGCTTGGAGAACAAAAAGCTGGTGGGATAAACTGAGGATTTGGTTTATGCCAACGGGTTGGCGGCCAGATGATGTGAAAGAAAAATATCCTGTAGTTATTACGGAGGATGTTTATAATCGTCCAAAATACGATACCAATCCATCGAAATCTATCTTGTATTGGTCATGGTTTCAGTTATTGGTGAATAATATTTTAATGTATTATGCTTTGGTATCTTTTGGCAAATTTGATTACTTCTATTTAGCACTATATATGGGCTTTTTGTTCATTTCAATTTTTGCTTTCACCTCATTAATGGATGGGCATAAAATGGCTTTGTTTTTTGAGGTAATGAAACTAGTGTCAGGTGTATCTCTTATCTATTTAATGGATGGTTGGTATGGATTGGATGAAGTGATGTTTGGCGCAAGCTACTTGATTATTGTATATCTAGTCGCCTCTCTTTTGGCAACCGTTTATTTTTTGTATTTAGAACGAAAACAAAGTATACAAACTGCATAAAAAAAAGGCCATTAAGATAACTTGATGGCCTTTTAAATTTGATTAAAGGAAGAAAAACAGGGACTAGGACGTACCTAGTACCCTGTATAACCCCAAAAAACCAAATGAAAACAATCTACATATGAATGCTCTTTTTCAAGAGAAATTGAAATCTTTATTTCAGTGTAAATAACAGAGGTTAAAACCTTATAGTTTACCTCCCAGAAAAATTTAACGCAAAGTTAACAGTATTATTCGTTAAAATCTAGTTTTTAGTTGGTTTTTATACCTTGTAAAGGGCATAGATTCTTCAAAAACTATAAATTTAACTTTTAATTGACAATAACCTAATTGTCTCGTTTGACTGTGTCTTAAATATAGAATTTTTTCAATAACAAACAAAGTAATAACTAATAAAGTTAATTGATGTTTTTTGTGTTTCTTTGAAAGAAGAAGATGATTACAATAGCAATTTTCTGATTCTTAATTACTTAAGATATATAAATTCTAACTGTTAATGTTTTACCTCTGGTAGATTTTATGTTCTTCTATTTATCCATTTCAAAAAAGGAAAATTTATAAAATTGGCAAAAGTTAAAAAAGTATTTGTTTGTACGAATTGTGGTGCGACTTCGCCCAAATGGGAAGGTAAATGTAGTTCCTGTGGTGAATGGAATACACTTCAAGAGGAAGTGCTGGTAAAAGGAAGTAGTTCTAAACAAGAAAAACGTAAAACATGGACTTCTAATGATGAGGTACAACTTAATAAGCCAGTCGCATTGCCTGATATTATAGCTGGTGATACCCCACGTTTAGCACTTCCTGATCAAGAGCTGAATCGTGTCTTAGGAGGAGGAGTAGTCCCTGGTTCTTTAGTGCTTGTTGGTGGTCAGCCTGGAATTGGTAAGTCTACATTACTTTTGCAAACAGCAATGCAAGCTCAGGCTAAGGTGCTATATATCTCAGGTGAAGAAAGTAAGGAACAGATCAAAATGCGTGCAGACCGCATTGATAATCATCAATCGGAATGTTATATTCTGACAGAGACAAATACCGCTAAAATTTTCAAACATATTCAAAATGTAGCTCCTGATATTGTTATTGTTGACTCCATTCAAACCCTTTCTTCTCCTCACATTGACTCCATGCCAGGTAGCGTTTCTCAAGTGCGAGATTGTGCAGGAGAATTGCAACGTTTTGCAAAGGAAACGCATATCTCCATTTTTATCATTGGCCATATCAATAAAGAAGGAAGTATTGCAGGTCCAAAATTATTGGAACACATTGTAGATGCTGTATTACAATTTGAAGGGGACCAGCATTATACTTATCGAATTTTAAGGACCATCAAAAATCGATTTGGATCAACCGATGAGATGGGGATTTATGAGATGCAGGCGAATGGTTTGCGAGAAGTAGCGAATCCCTCTGAACTTTTGCTGTCGCAAAAAGATGAGGACTTATCAGGAAGCGGAATTGCCGCTACTATAGAAGGGATGCGTCCTATTTTAATAGAAACGCAAGCACTGGTGAGCACAGCCGTTTATGGTACGCCACAACGTTCTGCAACAGGCTTTGACCTTCGCCGCCTAAGCATGTTGTTAGCAGTCTTAGAAAAACGTGGCGGTTTTCCATTTGCACAAAATGATGTATTCTTAAATATTGCAGGTGGGATACGAGTGGACGATCCGGCTATTGATTTGGCAATTGTTAGTGCGTTAATCTCTTCTTTGGAAGATGTATCTATTCCTAATAATATCTGTTTTGCTGGCGAGGTTGGACTTTCGGGTGAAATTCGTGCCGTCAATAGGGTAGAAAGACGTATACAAGAGGCAGCAAGACTGGGCTTTGATCAAATCTTTATTTCAAAGTATAATACCAAAGGTTTAGATCCGGATCGCTATGATATTAAGATAGTCACACTGGGTAAAATTGATGAGTTGTATAAATTATTGTTTGAGTAACTTCAGCTTTTCTAACTTTAGTTCTACTTATTTGTTTATTAGATATGGATAATAAAGCAATTTTATTTTTTGATGGCGTCTGTAATTTGTGCAATGGATTTGTACAATTTGTAATCACAAGAGATAAAAAAGGATACTTCTCTTTTGCCGCATTACAATCAGAAATAGGGCAGGAGTATATGCAGAAAGCCGGTTTGTCAGTGAAAGAACTAAATACGGTCATCCTTTATGAAAATGGCACGTTTTATACGCATTCAGATGTTGCACTTCGAGTAGCACATAATCTAACAGGCCTTTGGCCTCTGGTTGGTGTGTTTTGGCTTATTCCTAAGCCCATTAGAGATTTTATCTATGATTGGATAGCGAGGAATAGGTATAAGTGGTTTGGGAAAAAAGAGGCTTGTATGCTACCGCGACCAGAATGGAAATCACGCTTTTTGGGCAGCTAACCTCCTTATATCAAGCCTACAGCTCAACATAAGGGGGATGAAATCAATGTTCAGTAGTTATCCATTCTTCTCTACTAATTTCATACCATGCTAAATCTTCATCGTATCCGATAAAGTTGTTGACATAGCGTAGGCCTGATTTTTCTAAAACGTTCCTAGAACTGCTGTTGTCAGGCATAATGATGGCATAAATTTTAGCGTCATCAAAGGTACTAAAACCATATGCTAAGCTCGCCCGAGCAGCCTCTGTAGCATAACCCTTACCCCAATACTTTTGTATGAATCGATAGCCAAGATCGAGATAGTTAGACTGTCCATTCAGTGTTTCAGTTACTCTTTTTAAACCTGACCAACCAATAAATTCATTGGTTTCTTTTAGAATAACACTGAGTCTTCCTATACCTAGTTCATCGTATTGTTGCCTTACAAATTCTATACCTTTGATGTTGTCTTCAATAGTAGTGACAACAGGGGTGCCGATGTATCTCATCACATCCGGATCGCTATTCAGAGCAAGCATGCCTTTGGCATCAGCTAGGGTCATCTCTCGAAGGATCAGCCTAGGCGTTTCTGCAAATATCTTCATTGCTTTTGGTTTAATCAATCAATAATCCCATATAATGGGCATCATGCATTTGGCCGTTTATGATCATATCTCTACGGTTGGTGCCTTCGTATTCAAAGCCAAACTTCTTGTATAGACTTTGTGCTTTTTCATTGTCAGCTCTTACCATAAGGTTCAGCTTTCTAATGACACCTGATTGTTTGGCCCAATCCACCATAGCATGCATGAGGGCAGCTCCTACGCCTAACCCCCAATGTGATTTCCTTACAGAAATACCAAACTCACCGACGTGAAACAAGCGAGGTTTATGGCTAGCCATTACATTAAGTTGGCCAACGATTTGATTATCCATTTCGGCAATAATAAAGACGTGGTTTTCTTTTTTTTGATGATCCCTGATGATCTGAACTTCTTCAGAAATGGTTTTATTAAAATCCTTACTGGTGAAAGTTAAGTTTTCGGATTCATCGCCTACTAGTTTAACGTATTGGATTACTTTTTCGGCATCCTGCCAAGTAGCTTCCCGAACGAGCATAGAGCGACCATCTTTAGTGGTAAAAGTGTGTGGTAATTTGATCAGCATAGTCCTTTTTGGTTTTCTTTGGGCTAATCAACAAAATCTGTTGAGAATAATTCCCTTCTCTTTAAATTTATTTGATTTCATATGGGGAGTAGACCTTTTTTGCTTTCGCAAAAACGCTTTCTTTGTCTAGTGTCATGGGTTTTAGGCCATAGTTGACAAATTTGTCCATTTGATCGGTATAGTGCGGATCACCTGGGTTGGCGGAAGCGCCAAAGCTGTTGATGCTCTCTATCTCTACACCATTTTCGCTGTAGCGAACCAATTGCAAATAAGAATCACCTGCAATATTTCTACAAAAGCCTTCGTCCTCTTGCATGCTGCAATAAACGGCACGCAATAGGTCAGGGCCTCCTGTGATAGGCAAACGCAGATTTCCACGGCTCAAGAACTGGAATTTTTCAAGCGGAATACGAATGCTACCTATTTCTTCTTGCAATATTTCTTGTGCTTTAGTGATCGCAAAAACGGCATCAGATGTTGTAATGCTACCGCCATCGAATAAGCGATTTTCGATTTTTAATTTATCCCAAAGTGCAGTCATGGATAGCACAAATAGGGGCATAGCTTCGCTATCTAAGGATGCACGGCGATCCCAGTTTTGCAAAAGCTCAATAGCATCTGCGATATTTGGATGAGCAGATGATGCTAGCTGCATCAATAATTCTAGATTAGTGATCTGATGATGCTGTAAACGAGCTGGATATTGAATATCAAACTTTATTGTTTTGAATGTTTCATAATCATAAGGTGCAGGATATTCCTTCATCAATTCTTGAAAACGAATGCTCCGATTGTTATCCAAAGCTTTTGCTTTATACCCCATCGTAGATGGAATAGCCATCGGATCAATATTTTCATCCGCAGCAGTCGCTACAAAAGGAGAATTGTTGGTATTAAAAACATAACCACAGTCAGGATCTAGTATTTGAGGTAAGCTATCTAATGGATAGTAGGTTTCTTCCCAAAGGCTTGCCGCTGTATTTCCCGGAAGGGTGACGGTCCAATCCAACTCTTTATTCCGCAAAGGAAAACGACCATTACTAAGGTAGAAAATATGATCATCCTTGTCTGCATATACAATGTTCATTCCAGGGATACCCTGCATGTTTAGGCAGTCATAAAAGGCTTTAAAATCAGTGCTTTTTGTCATTTTATACCACTGTTCTGCCGCTTTTATTCCATGAGATGCTACTGCACGAATAGCAAAGAAACCTTTGTCCGTTTTGAAAGTTGGCCCATAAACGCTGTGATAGATCGTTTGACTAATTGGAAGTTTAAGAAAGCCTAATACCTTTAATTTAGCTTTGTACTTTCGCTTTGCCAGTTTTTTCCATTCGCCATCTAGTTTGTACGTTAATTTTTCGGTAGGATGCATTTCCAATTGGTAAACATCTGTAAGATCAGGATGATTAACGGTATGTGCCCAGCCAAGATGTTCATTAGTACCATGCAAAATACTGACCCCAAGCGGGAACGTACCACCCAATACATTCAGCCCCTCCTCACTTACAAGATGAGCTTCATACCAAGAATACCATCCTTCTAGTGGTTGGTGAGAGTTCACAGCGAGGTAGGTTTTATTGTCTTTGGTGATCTTTTTGGAAAAAGCGAAAGCATTGGAACCCTTGGGTTTTTGGGTAGTTTCGTAAGGAAGTACACTTTCATTAAGGATGGATTCCAAATGATTGCGTGCGCCTGTTAATTCTGCCAATCCAAGTGCATAACCTACTAATAAATCTTTCGTATTGATTGGAAAGACTTTTTTTGAGAACACCTTATCAGGATGTAAAGCAGCGTAGTTATTGATTCCATCTGCAAACCTCTGCAAATAGGCTTTGAAATCGGTACTAATCTCTTGATCATATCGTGCTTCGACTTCTTCTCGAAGCCCCATGAATTTGATGCCAAAATCTACTAGGATACCTCGCTTCCCCCAATGCTGGCCAAGCATACCTTTGATGGCCATTAATTGTTCTTGAATGGTTTTGAAGTCATCTTCACATTGGACCCATGCAAGTCCATAAGCTACCTCATTATCAGTTGGAGCGTAGATATGGGGTACGCCATATTGATCTCTAGCGATTTGAATGTGTGAAAGCTCTGTTTGTTGAGCAAATGTAACAATAAACGAAATTACAGTGAGTAAGGAAGTAAATAGGTATTTCATCCGTTTAAATTTTTTTGCTTGCAGTTAATCTGCAAAAAATTGAAATACATTCAGGAACCTGCCTGCTTTAGTACCTAAGTACGGCAGGCAGGCTCGCATGTATTTTCTTTAATCATATCCTTGTGTGTCCGTCTAAGGCGGATGATTAATAAAGATCATGCTCGTTTCATTTTAGCATTTATTGATTAATTGGCCATAGCCTTTATAAAAAGATAATCATCCAGATTGTTCTGATATTATTGGATGAAGGTATTGATCTTTCCTGAAAAGATATTTTTTCTACTTGATATCCTTCCCGCTCCATTTGGTTGTATTTGGGGAACATTTTCAGTATATTAGGAATATGATCACTAAAATACAAAGCTATGCTAAAACGACATCTTTTGTCTTTAATCATTTTTGTAATGATTGGAAGCCCATCATTCACTCAAGAAATGGGCGTTGATTCATTAATTCAAGAAGTGTTCAAAAATTATCGTTCACTTGAGCAATTTGCTGACAGTGGAATTATAATTAGTCAATCTTATACTTTAGTTGGGAAACCCCTATCGGCCAAGAAGCAAACGAACTTTTCTTTACAGTTTATACGTTCCAATTTGTATGAAATAGAGTATTATGCCTTTGGACGTGTCAGAATAAAGGACATAAATGGAGGGATACACTGGAATCCAATTACAGGAGATACTTTGTTCTGGATCATTCGTGGTGATCGGCCAAGACAACTAAAGCCCAAACCACTTGTAAATTGTATCGCAATGTCAGTCGGAGGTTTTGGAACTAGTTATGGTCTAAATATGGCAAAGTTGCTGAAAGTAGAAGAGGAAATTAGTGGAAAAGCCCCCTTAAAAGGATTTGACGAAAGTCAAATCACAGAGGAAGAATTAGGCATCGAGGAATGTTATGTATTAGAACTTCAATATATCAACCATGATCTTGATCATCCTATTTGGCAAGAACGAAAGAAGAATGGCTTTACTATTACCTTAGAATGGACGAGGAAATATTGGATTCGGAAAAGCGATTTTATGATTGTACAGATTGCCGAGAACAGATTTAGTGAAAAAAAACGCTATGAGCAGATAATCCGGATGAATCCCAAAACTATATTTGACCAAGCTCTAAAAGTGAAGAAATTTGATTGGTAAAAGGTACAGCTTAAAAAAATACCTTGGAAAATAAGCTGTATTCAGTTTTAACTATACCATACTTACCTTTTTTTCAATGAAAATGGGGTAAGGCCGTTACACTTATGGTAACCAATCAAACAGCCCATATTAATCTCTTTTTGAATAAGCCTAAAAATGTGACTACTGCTGACGAACAGGCCAAAACTTGGTTGCAACTTATGCCATCCGATAGGTAAGAATACTTTAAACTCAAAGAGGTAATTAATGATGCGGTACTCAATTAAATATACTTGTATTACTCATTAAGAGGAATTAGAGATATTGAGGCCTGCTAGTAAATAATGAGCCATGATCAAAAGCTAATGAACGAAATAGAATCAATCGTTTTGGAATCTTAATCCAACCTTGGAAAGCCTTATTGCAGGTTAGCGATTTGGATAGAAAGTGTGAATTAAAAAGTCCTTATCCCAACTTATCAGCAGGATAAAAATAGACTAGGAACCAGTATCTTCATAGGGAAGAACAAAAAGTTATAATTGATGAATTTAGGACAAAGTTTACTTTTAGGAATAGCAGTTGGAGATGCACTTGGAGTTCCCGTGGAGTTTACAAGTAGAGATTTTCTTCGGGCACATCCAGTGAAAGATATGCTTGCCTATGGTACACATAATCAACCATTAGGAACTTGGTCTGATGATAGCTCTTTGTCTTTTTGTTTGGCAGAGAGTTTATCTGCAAATGCTTATGATTTAAAAGATATCGCTAAGGGTATTGTCAGTTGGTTTCAAGATGCTACGTGGACGCCAAATGGGAACGTATTTGATATTGGAGGTCAAACCCGCAATGCGATTGATGAGTTAGTCGCCATTTTCAAGCGTAAGAATTTTGCAGAGCTTAATCAGCGCCACAATAACAATGAATTTAGTAACGGAAATGGGGCACTTATGCGCATTTTACCTCTGGCATTTGAAACTTTTGATCTTCCTATTTTAAAGAAATGGCAGTTGATTAAAGAGGTTGGAAGTCTTACACATGCTCATATTCGATCGAATATGGCGTGCATGATAGCTGTACTATTTATAGAAGAACTACTTGATGGTGCAAAGAAAAATATAGCTTATCTAGTTGCTAAAAATCAATGCCTTTCCTTTTTTGAATCCAATGATTTTCCTAGTACAGAAATTGATAAATTTTGTAGGATTTTAGCGTTTAATATTCAGAGTTTTGAAGAAGAGGAGATTAAATCAGATGGTTATGTGTTGCATACTTTAGAGGCTGCTTTGTGGTGTGTGATGAAGGGAGAAAGTTATGAAGAAACGGTACTGATGGCTGTAAACTTAGGCGAAGATACAGATACTACTGCCGCAGTTGCAGGGGGCATGGCTGGACTGATTTATGGCGCTTCCTCTATTCCAAAAAAGTGGTTGGATGTGCTAGTGAAAGTAAATAAAATCAAAGATTTAGGTAAACGATTATTTGATCAATATTATGAATAAATGAGGAAGGATGAATGAACATTTCTAGCAGAAAGGTTATTTGCAATTGTTGATTAAATGTATAAAAGTGCTTTCGCCGAATCGATGGGACGCAGTAAAATGGATAGTAAAAGATATTCCTGCTGATCTGTTGGATAGATATCTTCGTAATTTATTAGAGCTTCCCAATAATTAGTATGTGACGACCCAGATGAATGGCCCTTTATTGATGATACTCCAACTACCTCTCTTTCACATGCACATTATGCTGAGCTAAAAAAGTTCTTGCACTTTTTAGAAATCGGTTTAATCGCATTTGAGCGTAGTTGTCAAGATGAGATGAAGTTTCATAGGATTTAGCAGGGAGTATAACAAACTGTTTTTTGTTTTCTATTGCTGGGCAATGTACCCAAGTAAGTTCGTATTCACATCTAATAAGCTTACAACTTTTTTCATTTTTGACTATGGTAATATGTAAAAGGGCACCTCCATCTTTACCGGTATTGCGTTGGGCAGTGAGGAAGTTACCTAATGAATAAGCGATTATTTGTCTATTACTAAACTCCATGGGTTGCAAAACGTGAGGATGAGCCCCGATAATAATGTCTACCTTTTGCCTTTTCAGAAATTGAGCTATCGTCCTTTGTTTTTCGTGAGGCATATTTTCGTACTCTTTCCCCCAGTGCATAAAGACAATGAGCTTGTCGATATTGGTACGTTTTGCTCTTTGAATGTCTTTTTTCATTTGTAATGTATCGATCTTATTAACTGCTACACTTTTGGGAATTCGAATACCATTTGTGCTAAAGGTATAATTTAGCAAGCCTAACCTAATATTATTTTTATGGAGAATCAATAGGTTTTTTATGCGTCTTGCAGCCTTACTATGGAAACTTCCGGTATGTTTGATGCCTAATGAGTCTAGCACGTCTATGGTGCGTATAAGGCCACGACTGCTAAAATCTAGGGCATGGTTATTTGCAGTGAGTAGAACATTAATACCTGCTTTTTGGCAAGCCACTGCTAAGGCGTCAGGAGAAGAAAATACAGGGTAGCCATGAAAAGGTTTTCCCGAAAGGGTAACTTCTAAATTGCCTATAGTAAAATCAGCTTGACGCAAGATAGGCGCTATTTCCTTAAAAGAAGGCCAGTAATCGTATTGTTGCGTCTCAGCTTGAAATGCTGCATGAATCTGTGCCTCATGCCCCATAATGTCGCCTAAAAAGGTCAATTGTAGCGTATCGGACTGTGTATGGCCTGAAAGAGCCAGGAAGCAGACAAAAATTAGGGTTAAGCAGCATTTCATGGCTTATCGCTCTAACATTTGTTGGAGTTCTTCAATTTTATAATCAAGCGCATGTTGTTCAGAACCTGCCGCTTTTGCTTTTTCTAAATAGTGGATGGCCGCCTGATAATTCCATTTTTCTTCATGGTAACGCCCCCAATAATAGAATAGATTGGCATTTTCTGGCACTAGCTTTTCTATTTGCTCTAAATCTTGCTTGGCCTCTTCAAGGGCATGTTGATTTAAATAATAACGTACCCTATTGAGTAATGCACTAACATTACCTTCGGGTTGCATAGAAAGGCTAATGCGGATGTCTTCGGCAGCTACCTCGTACTGGCCAATATCCATTAATAGAGCTGCTTTTTTATTGAGCGTATTAGGATCGTTATGATGATAGAACCAATACTGCTCATAAGCCTTAATGGCTTCATGGGCATTGCCTAGTCCTTGATAGATTTGGCCCAAGAGAAGATATTGGTGGGTTTTTAAATTTTTTCGATTGTGGTATTCTTGGAATAAATCTAAGGCATCTTGGTATTTAGCCTTAGCGACCAATAAATGGGAAGTTTCATCCACCATAATAGGCGGATAATTCTTTTGCTCAATAATTTTTAGGAGCCTTTCATAATCAATAGGCTGCCCTGTTTGCTTAAAGGTATTAAATGTTTGCGCATAGTCAGCTGCAGAAGATCCCATTGACAATAATCGCTTGATCTGAGCACCATCATTGTATGCCAAGGACTGATCATGAAGGACCAATGGCTCTGAACGAGGAATCATATTAATGGCAAAGTCCCAAGTACTAGAAATGATAAATAAACTCATGATGGCAATAGCGCCGTCTGAGTAAGTTCCACCAATCATTTGTAAAAATAGTAGGGTGGCAAAGATCAAAGAAAGAAAAGGTCCTCCAAGGACGATAATTAGGTGCTGAGTGAGTGAAATATAGGCATGGTGAGAACATAGTCCAAGGTCCCAATGAAATAGATTGAGACGGAAATATATTTTTAAGCGACCATAGTCAATCAAGGTACTTTGATTAATATCTCCATAAGAACCGACATAAATGGTCACTTCTCCATCTGTGAATAAAAGCGCAGGAATAGCATGTCCCATTTCATGGACAAAGGTGGTGATTGGGCGAATGCAGAGCACCAAGAAAATTGCCGAAATGGCATAGAGCATGCCTAAGAGTATTTCCATGAATTTAGTTTTATAGCTGCAAGGATTTTAAAAATCCCTAAACAAAATAACAAAAATAGATTGAATGGTTTTGATTGGAACAAAAGCACGGTATAGAATGGTTCCAGATGTAAAAGAGATTATCCCCAATTTTTTGCCATAAAATTTAAAACATTTTGATAAGCTAATTTCTCTATTTGAATATGATCCATACCTTTTTCCGTGAGTTGCTGAATAATATTTGGATATTTTCCAGCATCCTCGTGCTCTTCAAAGAAAAGGGGTTGTCTTTCAGGATCTAGGATACCCTTTCGATAAAAGAAATCTGCGCCAAAAGCCACTTGATCTTCTGCTTTTTCTAATCCCATTTGGATATGCTCCAAGAGTACACCTGGATCAGTTGGATGAATGAAAGCTCTAAGGAAGTTCATTCCGATCAGGCCTTCTCTTCGAATGACTTCTTGTACCAATTCTTCAGGAAGGTTTCTGGGGTGATCCCAAATTATTCTAAAGTTAGAGTGACTGGCAATGACTGGAATTTTTAAGTTATTTTGATCTATATAATTAAGGATATCTATGGCCAATGCATCGCTTGTATGTGATAGGTCGATAGCAATTTGCTGGCCATCCATGTAGTCGAGCATGCGTTCACCATCTTCTTTTAGGCCTATGCCAGGGGCATAATTTCCTCCTCCAAAGCGATTTTCTGGATGATGCGTAAAGCTAATATAGAATATACGTTGGTAAGTATCCCGAATTTTATCGAGCCGTTGAAAAGCGTTTTGGATGGGTTCTGATTCATTGCAAATACCACTGGCATTTTCAATGGCTAGTGTAATTCCTATGGTATCTTTTGCATTAGCCTCTGGACTGGTATGGTTGTGAAAATCGGAAGATTCGACAAGGGTTTTAAAGCAATCAAATTGCTTGTTAGCCATGGCTACACTTCCTTTTTTTGTAGGGGTAAATACAGCTGTGATTTGATGTTTGACATTTCCTTTTTTTAAAAAAGGTAAAGTAACGCCAATATCTTCGGTTCCTTCAATGTGAGCCCCTTCAAAATGTGACAAGTAAAGTAGAAGATCACAATGGAGATCTGTAATTGGTAGTAATTTCATAAAATTGTTCGTCTAATAATTATAATTTATCCAAAAAATCCAATGCCAAATAGGCCGAACCTACATTGTGGAAGCTATGGTCATGAGCATCCTTAATCAAGGAACGAAATTCGGTTAGTGGTTTCGTGAAAACTTCAATAAATTCTGAATCATCTAGTTGTTGATCGCCTATTTTTTTACAATGAGTGGCAATAAAGGTATGATATTGTTGATTACTATAAGCTCTGCGAAACGATTTTAGTAATTGAACTTCTCCCGCAGAGTATCCAGTCTCTTCTAAGAGCTCTCTTCTTGCGGCTTCCGCCAAACTTTCTGCTTCTTCTATACCTCCCTCTGGAAAGGAAACTAAAACTTCTTCTGCTCCAGGTCTATATTGTTGGACTAGTATGGCATCATGATTTTCTGTAAAGGCAGCTATAATGACATAGTTGTTACTACCAATGATATCAAAGGCCTCTTCTTTTCCATTGGGTAAAAGGAAGTACCGTCTGATTACTTTTCGCCATCCATCATACACAAGTTCTTCTTTTATTTTTTTCCAATGCTCCATAAGTAATTGATTTTTAACCCGGAAAGTTGATTTGTAAATAATTTGATTATATTAAAATCAAAAAAGTGAAATTTTTTTACCTTTTTTCTTGCATTGTATCAAAAAAGACTGTAAATTTGTAATGTAATTAATGACAAAGGGATTTAAAAATATCTTAAATAAGATTATTTGTAATCAAAAAAGTTATTTTTTAATTTCACTTGACATAAAGTAAATAATAAGGCTAATCACTTTATTATTTACTTCAGCTACTGTGTATTTAGACTCGATAAGGTAAAAAAAGTTTTACTTGATACTTGATAGTTTGATCTCTCTTTTGGAAAAGATTTTGTAAGCAATTTTCTGTTTTTACAGAAAGCTATGGCGTTTCGCCATGGTGTCATTACAACTTCCCATCGTTCATTGGACTAAAGGGCCATTCAGCGTCTTTTAACTATAGTATATTTATTCCAGTTCATTTTGCGCTGCGTAGCCGTTGGCCACAAAATGGCCTTCCATTCAATATACTATAGTATCAGCCGCCTACAGTACCTGTAGCCAATCCTGAGCAAGAGCGTTGCAAAATCTTTTTTCTTTCAGCAGCTTTGTTAGCATTTTTTTACTACAATCGTTTAGGCGAATGAGTAAAGCAGAAAAACTAACTTTTCGATTTCGTCTTTTCTTAGTACAGCCAAGCGGTACACTTAAAGCAGGCGGTGCTAAGAAAAGACCTTATAGAAATCGGGAAGTAATTTTTTGCGGAATACTAAAGTAAAAAGCTATGGCGTTTCGCCATGGTCAATTCATCACTTCCCACTAGACACCAGATGGCAGGGCCATTCAGCGTCTCCTTTGTACCTATACCTTTTATCGGTACATTTGGCGCTCAGTAAGCGTACTCACCAACTTACACCTTTATAAAAGGTATAGGTACCCTCCGACGCCTACAGTACCTGCCACCGGTCCTCAGCATGCTTGTAGCAAATTGCAAAGAGAACAGACGTATTATCATTCATCACTCATAATTGATCATTTATCATTGATAAGAGATCATTCATAATTCACTTATCATGGATCATTTGAGTATTCACTTGAGTAAGTCTTTGCAGACGACTCAGGGCAGAACATCTTTGCTTGATTTTATTCAAACTGCCCCTTTAGCTAATGCTGACTGGGCAAAGATAAAGCGCCTCTACAAAATGGTGGAGCAAAAAAATGATGATGAATTACTCTTGACACTAATGCTACGCTTTGATCAAATGCCATTTAATAAGCGAAATAACAATAAGAAGCCGTCGAATCAAACAATCGCTTACATCAAGCGAAGAGTGATGCGCTTTTTAAGAAATATAGCTCAAGATGACGCAGCACGCTTTCGCAAATTGGCTATTCAGTTTTTGCGTACTCGTCTACCAAATGGCACAAAGCAAGATGAACAACTTGACTTTAGTTATCAATGGATTTCCTGGATGATTTTGAAAGGAGATTCAAAAAGATTTGAACATAGCCGACATGGAAGAGGAAAGGTAATCCAGCAGATGGATTTGGCTGCAGTGAATAGAACGGAGGAGCGTTTTGCGACGCTTTGGAATGATCAACCTCAAATGGTAAACGAATTATTTGACGATCATTTTATCAGTACAACAGTCTTAGATTTTGCCGTAAAGGTACTTCATCGTAATGGATTATCTATTCCTACTTTTTCTCTAAAACAAATAGTTAAGGCACTGAATAGTAACTCTCCATGGTTGCAGGTGATTGCTTTTCGTCAGGCTTTCGCCAAATTAAAAGTGGGAGCTCAATTATCGAATGAAATGGCTGCTTTCCTCATTTATATGGCAAAAGGAAAGGAGCAAGAAGAAATATTATCTTTTTATCATTTAAATAAAACTTCCCAGTCAAAAAATGAAAAACCAAATGAAAGTATTTTTGAAAAAGTGAAAAACTTTCTGGGAGGTTCACGCGCATTCTCTGATAACAAATCATCATTTCCAATTGGCAAAGTTTTAGGCCAACTTTTAAAAATTTGCGTTCAACGCCCCGAAACTTCCAGAACAGAAACAGCTATTGCTTTATTGTTTGAATGGAAAGATGAAATTCCGGTACAAGATTTTCAAGATGGTTTATCTACTATTGTTGCTTTAGATCATCCACTACTCCATCGCCTATTCATGCATCTATCTAGAAAGGTGGGTATTGCGAACTGGGAAACATGGCTGGTTAGTACCGCCAAGCAAGATAAAAATTTCCAATTGGCAATTTATAATAATATTGGAAAACATAGCGATAGAGGAGCTTTGACACAGAAGCAATTGTATCAATTAGCAGAATCCAACCATTTTGTCGTTGCTAATTTTGCTTGGTATTTAATGATGGATGAGTATAAGCATCTTCATCACGAAATGACTACTATACTTTATTCAAAGTATCCCTATTGTGGTTGGAATTATCTACCTGTTCGTCATTTATTTCAATCATCTTATGGTATTGACCTAATGATTGAAAAACTACCCAATTGGCATTATAAATTGACTTATCAATATGATTTTTGTATCAAAGTGATGGAAGAAGGCCATCCCAAAGTGTGTGCTATTGCAAGGAAAGCCTTAATTAATAGTGTAAATAATCACTTCTGGTGGGGTTATGCCTTTCTTAAAGACTTTGCCGATAGAGATGAAATCGTAAATGATATCTTCCCACGTGTTCGTTTCAATCGTTATATATTTAATCAGATATTGGGCCGATTGACGGACAAAAATCAATGGGTGAGAGATGTAGTGATTAGATTTTTGACTACTCAAAAACAGGATAAGGATCTTTGTAGTTTGCTTGTTGAACACATTCTTATCCAATTGCATCCAAGTGGTTTTGAACGTACTTTACCTTTATTTGAATCGCCAAAGTGGGAAGCCTTGTTGCTCCAGAAATTAACAGACTTTTTGAAGAAAGGCGAGGTGCATCAGCGTCAAGCCATCCTAAATAAATTAGAAGTGCTTCAGCCATTTTTTACTTCAGATATGCTTTTGGATTTGCTTACTCAACTCGACGAGCAAGAATGGGAGCAGTGGGGTGCCGCTATGCAAGAGGTTATGCAGCTAATTTCTCAAGATGAACTTTGGAGTGGTATTTTGCGAAAGCTAAATGGAGAAGGCCAAGATATATTATTGAGTCGATTAATGGAAGAGGGGCGTTTTAAAGAACAAATTTTAGCACTTCCAAATCCACAAGTTCTAGATGTAAATCTGCCTAGTCTCGCAGATATCATAGTGAAATGGACTCACAAACACCAATCTTTATTAGTAGAAGATCAACAACTACTTTTTAAAGCGCTTATCCACAAATTGGAGGGAGTAAGAAATATAGCAAAGGCCATTTGTAAGACCATTGAGCCTAGTATGCCATTTATTGTACAGTTGCTAGAGTCAAGCCTTCCTGATGTAGAGCAATTGGGTAAGCAGATGATTGAAGAGAGTAAAGAAACAGCTTATTTAGAAGGAATTTTAAGTATGATAGATAGCCCAAGCCAAAAGGTGCGCATGTGGGCATTAGAAATGATTGAAAAACCACCCAAAAAACTAAATATATCCTATGTTTTAGAATGTTTAACAGAGCATAGTGATCCACAAATTCAAGCATTTGTCTTAAGTCAAAAAGAATCGACATTAAAAGACACAAAAGGCCAGGCTTACCTTCAAAAGAATGTATTAAATGGCCGGAATAGAGCTAGGAAAGCTAAAGAATTGATTAAACAAGGAGATTCAAATGTTCCTATAGAAATTTTGCTTGAACTGGCCAGAGGAAATAACAAAAATGATGCGGAATGGGCATTGTTGGAGTTGGCAAAAGCTTCTCTGGCTGGAGCCGAAATCGCAGGCTTTGAATTAGCATAAAGTAGAAATCACGATTTCACTTTATGCTTGCCTTAGACTGAAAATAATCGCTTAACAAAACGAAAGCGAAAAACCAAAGACGAATGCTTCCTATGGAGGGGGGAAACCCCTTTCTTTTTTCTTCCTTTAAAATTATTTTGCCATGCAGATTACTCAATCTTATACACAAGCCAGTATTGCTAAAAGCAATTCAAAAGGTACACATTTTGATTTTTCGGCAGAATTGTCCAGAAAATCAGTGTCCTTACATGCTATGATTAAGCATAGTCTTTCTTATGCAAAATTGATGCTGGCATTAAGACGCGTAGTGATTAGTGATCTCGCAAATAAAGAACAAGATCATAGTCGATATCAACAATGGGTACAAAACGAATATTATAAAGAACTACCAACCTATTTAGCGAATATTGCTCCCATTCAAAAGAAGTTGCTGGAGCAGAAAAAAGAGCTTAGTGAAAAGCATCGCCAGTTAGTGAAAGAAAACCAGCCTTATCGAACTGCGATGTGGAATGCTCAGCGAAACTATCGCTCTTACATATGGAAGCATGAAAAGGAGAAAGCTTATTTGCTCGATCCAGTTATTAGTGTCCATCCAGATTCCGTTATTTTCGAAGCCTTTTCTATAGATGAATCTACTTATGCTAGAGTGAGTGTTCCTTCTGAAAACCTAGAAACATTCGGTGATGTAAATTATGGAACGACAAATATTGACTTCAGCCAAGGATTAGCAGATGAAATATACCGTGTTCGTTCTTATCGCCCTGCTTGGTTAAAAGTAGCACAGCATCAGGTGAAATTATCTACATCTTCGGGTGCGAAAGTGGAGAAAAAGATTGATTTGCCTGAGAGTTGGGTGAAAGGCTTTTTGCAAGTACAATCTGCAGCGGCTTTGAATGGACAGGAAGTGCGTTTAAGTGCGGCCACTTTACGTGAAATATTAGGCTATATCGAACAAAAGAAAGCAAAACAAGGACCACGTTCTTTACGCTTTGTTTTGAAGAAAGGTGAAAGGCCAACTATCATGATAGATCCTTGGGACATAGAAGTAGAAGAACAGGAGCATGTCTTCGATGGAGATGTTGAAGGAGAAATCAGAATATGGGGAAGAAGACGTTTACTTATCCTAACAGATGCTTTGCCTGTAATTGACCAGGTAAATGTAAAGCTGCTGGGTACGGGCATGCCTTCATTTTGGTCGGTGCAATTGGATGGTCATCAATTAGATTTAGGGCTTTCTGGTTGGACGAGCAATGACTGGGCACGCAAATCAAGTTTTGATTTGCTCGCTGGTCAAATGGTTAAAGATCAAAGCGTAATTGATCAAACAGAAAAATGGTTAAAAGCTAAACTAGCTGGAAAAACAAAAGATCTGGCGAAAGCCTTAGAAACCGATGATGCCACAGCAGGAGCAGCTTTACAACAATTATGTAAAGAAGGAAAGGCGATGTATGATCCTAATAAAGGAATGTACCGCTGGAGAGATTTATTCCCTGTAGGTGTTCGATTAGAACAGAAAGATGACCAACATCAATACGCAAAAGAGCTAATTGCCAATAATAAAGTCAAAAAACTCATCGATAAAAGCGAAAATCAGTTGAAGCACTATGAATTTGAGGTAGAGGGGAAAAATGTATTTCGTACAATTATTTTACAGGATTCAGATGGCCGTATCAAACGTGCATCTTGTACCTGTGGATTCTTCAAACACAATAAGTTGCGTAAAGGGCCTTGTGCGCATATAGCAGCTTCTTTGATGAGTATTTAAGTGGTCTGCATAGTCCTATTTATACGAACGCGTTAATTTGACACGCTGGCAGCCATGTATCATACGATGCATGGCTTTTTTAATTAATTTGATGACAAAAGTGTTAAAATTTATCTTTAGGATAAAATATGTAATCATAAAATTTACTTTTTAGTCAAATTTCACTATTTTTGTTATATAATCAATGCGGGAAATAGGAGTTATTACAATTGTTGACATCAAATTAATGATAAAATAAAAAACGTCTTAATCATGCCAGTTGTTAACGAATCCACACAACTCAGAGTAGCCAAATTAATCATGGTGACGGCTAGTAACAACAATAAGTACTATGACATGGAAGAAAACCCAGATGGTACATTCATGGTAAAATACGGTCGTGTTGGAGCTACTGCTTCTGTATCCTGTTATCCAATCAAAAAATGGGAGAGTAAATTGCGCGAAAAACTGCGCAAAGGTTACAAAGACCAAACTCACCTTTTCTCGACAAAGAAGAAAGAAACCATCATCACTGGTATTGAGAATGCTGCAGTAGGTGCTTTGATTGCAGATTTGATGAGCTTTGCTAGCAAGTCGATTGAAATGAATTATAGTGTTCGTGCAGATCAGGTAAGCAAACAGCAACTTGGAGAAGCGCAAGATATCTTAGACCAATTAGTAAACCTTACTCAATTAAATTTAGATGTTGATCATTTTAATAAGCGTCTGTTGGATTTGTACCAAGTTATTCCTCGTCGTATGGGAAATGTGCGAGGACATCTGCTACAGCTTATACCAAAAGATGCAGAAGGTTTGCAAGAAGTGGAAGAAAAGTTGGCAGAGGAGCAAGCCACTTTGGATGTCATGAGAAGCCAGGTGGAATTGAATAAAGATAAGGACGAAGATCAGTTTGATTCGCAGGAGGTAAATTTATTAAGAGATCTTGGGTTAGAGGTGGAAGAGGAAAATGATCCTGCTGTGATCAAGAAGATCAAAAAGCTAATGAAAGATGATGCTTCTAGTTTCTATCGTGCATTTGCTGTGAAAAATATTGCTACCCAACAATATTTTGATGGTTTTTACAAAGATGCTCGCTACAAAAAGACGGCACTTTTCTGGCACGGTAGTAGAAATGAAAATTGGTTATCGATCCTAAAAACAGGATTGGTACTTAGGCCAGCCAATGCTGTAATTAATGGTAAGATGTTTGGTTACGGTTTATACTTTGCCGATAAATTCAAGAAATCATTGAATTACACATCTTTGCGTGGCTCTTATTGGACAAGAGGAAGTCAAGACCGTGGCTATTTAGCATTGTTTGATGTGCATGTAGGTAAGCAGTTGAAAATTAAGAAGCATCAGCCTTGGTGCTACGATTTATCGGAAGATAATTTAAGAGCGAGAGGGACTTATGACTCTCTTTATGCTAAAGGCGGTGCGGACTTGATTAATAATGAGTACATCGTTTACAACTCCGCTCAATGTACTATTCGATACTTAGTAGAAGTAAGATAAACAGACCCGAAATATAGAGAACTAAAATTAATTAAGCATTCCATGGAGCTGTTCATGCTCCTATCAAATCTTTAGGTTAAACCAGAAAAAACAACAAATCATGTCTATTTCATCTAAGCAATTAAGAGCAATCGATAAGGAAATCGTATTAGGTATGGCAGAAGCCTTGATGATTTTAAATGGTAAAACGAGTACGCTAGACGTAAAGAAAGAATTGAGAAAGCAAGGTTATTTTGCTACACAATCAGTGGTGTCACACTTTATGGATATTTTAGGAGATGAGGAGAATTGGGTATTTGAATTTAATGGCACTTTTCGCATTTATGCATTTGAAGAGGATACAGAAGATACATTCCAAGGATATTTAGAAAAAGACGGTCGTTTCTGGGAAATGGTCGTTCATGGCCAAGATCAGATCATTTTTCATGGTCGCTTAGGAACTTTAGGTGAGTTATCTCGCATCACAATGGATTCGAATCGTCATGCGATATTAAATGCAAGACACTTGTTTGATAAAAAATTGGAAGACGGATTTGAGGAGAAAGAAGATGTAAGAAATTTATCGCTGGATTTGAGATTAAAATACTTTACTTATTTAAAGAAAGCGGTTAAAGAAGTTACTTTATCCTACTTTGGTATCCACAAAACGGAGTACTGTCCAGTAAAGGTTCAAAAGGATGGTAGTGTACAAGAAGCTAGGATGAAAGTGATGAAGAATGCAGGTTATGAACTCTACTTTGAGCATGCTTATGGTGTGAATGGTTTATTAAGGTCTGCGACTTGGGAGGCTATGAATGCTGGATTTGACGATTATTTTTTATTAGGAGAGAAGCAGGTGGAAAGCAAAATTTACAACGAAAATGGGGTATGGGATAAGCAATATTTGAAATCTTATGAAGCAGATTTTAAAACGAAGTCCTTATTAGTAGATAATAACTGTTTGTACCGCGTAGATTTTGTTTTCGAAGATGGAGAGGTGATGAGTTTATCCAAATTTGAATTGGATTTAAAGTCTGAGTTGCTTCCATTAGCACAACTCATTTTAGCAGACTAAGCCTTTTTTATCACCAAAAAAGTAACGATAATGAAGCCATCTAACAAAAAAGGAATCAGTTTAGAGGAATGGAAAGAAAATAGGCGTAGATATGGCCGACAATATGCCATTATGCAGGATATGATTCAACTAGGATTTTTGGATCTAACACGCCAAGAAATAGAAGTGATGAAACGAGGAATGGAAGAACAGGCCTCGATTCAAAAAGAGCTTCGAAAAATTGACAAAGAACTTCGTTTATTACCAGACGTAGAAACGATCTTAAAGAAAATCCGACTTGCAAGGATGGAAAGAGTCCGCAAAGAAAGAGCAGAACGAAGAGTTCAAAAACAAAAGGAATTAGTACAAAAAAAAGCTGCTCAAAAGCAGCAGCGCCTTAAAACTCCTTTTTACCTTGGAGAAGGGGTATCTGCTGGACTGAGATTTGAAGGGACAGAAACTCAAAAATTAGAAGAGCAAGATTTACCATTAATAGAAGATGTGTCTGATTTAGCGAAAGCGATGGAAATTCCAGAAGGGCAAATTTCTTGGTTGGCTTATCATAGAAAAGCATCAGAGATCGATCACTACGATCGGTACAAGATCCCCAAAAAGAGTGGAGGTATCCGTTTGATTTCTTCGTCAAAACCGCTTTTGCGTAAAGCGCAAGAATGGATACTCGATCAGGTATTGAATAAGATCCCATTGCATCCAGCAGCAAAAGCTTTCCGTAAAGAGCACTCAATTGTAGACAATGCTAAAGTCCATGTAGATAATCAGACCATTATTAAAATGGACTTGAAAGATTTTTTCCCTTCCATTCAATTTAGGAGAGTGAAAGGCTTATTTCAATGCTTTGGATACAATGAAGGGGTGGCGAGTATCTTTGCACTGCTTTGTACAGATTCAGTTCGAATGGAAGCAAGTTTGGACGGTAAAAAATATCATGTCGCTTTAGGAGAGCGATATTTGCCGCAAGGCGCCTGTACTTCAGCTGCCATTACAAATATTATCTGCAAAAGATTGGATGCAAGAATGACAGGTTTGTGCAATAAGCTAGGTTTTTTTTATAGTCGTTATGCGGATGATATGGTCATTTCTCATCCTGACCCAGCAGCAAAAGTGGGCCATGTTTTGAATTATACCAAAGACATTATCGAAGATGAATCCTTTGTGTTACATCCAGATAAGTTGAAGGTGATGCGTCCACATCAACGTCAAGCAGTAACAGGCGTAGTTGTAAATGAACAGCTTGCTATTTCCCGGAAGGACATGCGTGCATTTAGAAGTTTTCTGCACCATTATGAAAAAGAAGGAGTGGAAGTGATGAGTCAAAGAATTGGCAAAAATGCAGAGAATTATGCGAAAGGCTATTGGGCATTTATCAAGATGGTGAATGAAGAGCAGGCGAAAAAAGTTGCGCTAAGGCATCCATGGATTAGACACTAGGGAATAGTGGAATGGGTAATCATATAACAGTTCTCTATTATACGATTACCCAATATATTGATCTTACTTCCCATTATTGGCTAGTAGCCAATCTATATCATCCATGAATTTGGTCACAGCATCTGCGTCTGTACCATCGCAGAAAGAGCGAATATGGCGATTTTCATCAATGAGTAAAATCCAACCACTATGGTCAAATCCACCAGGTACATTCTCGTCCTCTACAGCGATACTCATATAATCTTCGGCAAGATCATAGATGGTTGCTTTTTCTCCAGTAAGGAAATGCCACTTATCCTTTTCAGTGATATCTAGGTTGGTAGCATATTGCTTTAATTTGCCAACGGTATCCCTTTTGGGATCGATCGTATAAGAAACCAATGCAAATTCTGGATTGTTTTTATGCTTATCGTAAAGGCGAAGCATATTTTTCTTCACCTTAGGGCAAATGGTTGGGCAGGATGTAAAAAAGAAGTCTGCCACATATATTCTTTCAGCAAACGTATTATTATTTATGAGCACACTATCCTGGTTATAGAATTCAAAATTAGGAATGATGTGAAGGGTTGTATCTCCGGTATCCGGATGAATATCATGATTGCCTAAAATAGGAAGATCTGTTGGTTCTTCTGGAAGATTTTCTTGGCAAGCAATTAGTGAGAGAAGAAATAGAAAAAAAAGATATCTCATGAACTTAATATATTTTAATCTATAGTTTAGTTAGGGAATTTGTAGTTCGAGTCGAAATAGTCAATAGTTTGTCTAGTATTTGATTATTCGCTAGCTATCGGTATACAGGGCCATTTCTTAAGCGAAAGAAAAGCATATTATTGGCATACTGATAGCCATTGCTAAGTCTAATTTATCAATCCTAAACAGCCCCTCTTAGTCTTCTTTGGCCTTTTGCACTAGGTTGGTAATGAGGGCTTGGCCTTCTTCTAGGCCAAGTAAAATATTTACTTTTACTTTTGTAACCGCTACCATTTCTTTTTCGAGATATTGCATGATTTCTTGGTGGTTCATAGAATCTCTTAATGGTTCGATTTGACGAATATTAGCCATCCAGCTGAACATTCCTTCATCTGCTGACTCTAACTTTCCTATAGTTGACATAATTTGCTCTTTCTTTTCTTCAGCTATGTCTTCAGTGATATTTTCTTTCAATACCTTCACGGCTTTATTAATATCTGGTATTAAAGGCATTACTTCATCGTGAATAGACATCACCTGATCCCATTTTTGTTCTTGCGCTTTAACATTTTCAGCTTCGCGTTCTTTGGCTGCTTGATCAGCTGCAGAATTACCACAAGTACTTAGTACACCAAATATCATTAGGGTTATTAGGAATTGAAAGATTCTCATGCTTTTGAAGATTTTTTTGATTTAACATTAAAACAAATTACATCAAAGGAAAGATGTAGATCAAAAGTAAAGTAATCGTCAGTTTTTTCTGAATATCTCCAAGAATAATTATAGACAAAAAAAGGGAGCTTAAAGCAAGCTCCCCTCCCTAATGTATGAAACTTAAAAGTCGATCTTATATTCAGAGGTAGAATTATCAATGTATAATAGTGTAACCTAAAAACAGACTTTTAGTTTACAATTTTGTTTAACGATATTTTTATAATGTAGTTTTTAGAAGCTGATTGGAGTTAAGGAAACTTGAACTCCAGCAAATTTAGAAAGCTTAATCTTAATGTTCTAACAATCAAGCTGTTCACAATTTTGAAACAAAGGTAATATACCTTCAGAATAGTTGCACAATAAACTCAAAGATTTTACAATTTTTTAAACCAAATGGTCGATATTTTGATGTCATCCAACTGACAGAGCTTTATTTAGCGATCTGCACAATGTACACAACGTGTACTTTGAGGCATAAACATCAGCCTAGCGGATGGAATGGGCTTTTTGCATCGTGTACAAATCCCAAAGGCAGGACTATCAATTTTGCTTAGTGCTAACTTCAGATTGTTTAACTTTCGGCTGGCAGACCGTAGGGAGGCTTCGGCGACACTTTTGTTGTTGATGGCATCCATTCTACTGACTCGGCCGATAGCATTTTCGGGGCTAATAGGTTGAGTCATTTTTTCTAACTGACGTATTTCATCTTCTGTTTGAATGATTGTTGCTTCTATTTTACTTTTCAGTATAGTTCTTTCTTCTGCTGTCATTTTTTATTTGAAAAATAGGGCATGAAGAAGAAAAAAGTCAAGAAATACCGCAAAAAATTAGCTTAATTCTGGCATCTCCAGTAACTAAGCAAAATTGTATGTATAATAAAATGGTCAGACTGAAAATAATGAATTGCTAAGGATAGGAAAGCTGTACCCATTTTTTGGGCTTACTATTCAGCTCCTTGTGGGAAAAGATTGAGCAAAAAAAAGCACAGCCCTCAGGACTGTGCTTTTTTTTTAGATAAGGCTATGTTTAATCGCTAGAAGAGAAAATGGCAATCAAACGAAGAATTTCAATATACAACCATACTAGTGTAATTAATAATCCCATACCAAAGAACCACTCCATGTAAGCAGGTGCGCCATGGCGCTCTCCCTTTTCGAAGTTGTCAAAGTCTAATAAAAGATTAAATGCTGCTACACCTATGATGACTAAGCTGATACCAATTCCAATTGGACCACCAGCATGTAAATAAGGAACAGAAATACCGAAGAAACTTAGTACAAAGTTTAAGATGTATACTAATGCGATAGCACCAGTAGCCATATAGACACCAGAACGCAGTTTTTCTGTAACTTTCACTAAACCAGACCGGTATAAGAAAAGCATAGCAAATAAAACAGCTATCGTTAAAGATACAGCTTGGAAGATAATGCCATCAAATACATTGGCATACATGGCAGAAATACCCCCAACAAATAAGCCCTCCAAAGCAGCATAAATTGGTGCTAGGGTGGCAGAATATTCCAGTTTGTAAACAGAAATTAAAACTACAATAAATCCGCCTATCGCACCACCCCATGTCAATAATGGACTTGGGCTAGTAAAGCTGAATAACGCTGTAATCAGCAAAATACCAGTTAGGATCATTGTTTTATTTACAGCACCAGTAACGGTCATTCTAGCACCACGTGCCTGAATGAAATCATTATCTAAGGTTTGATTTTGGTTCGCACGTTGGAAAACCTTATCCGTCATGATTGGATTACGTGACTCAAAAAATCCTTTTCGTCTACTCATTTTGTATCCTTTTTAGTTTTTTGTTTTCAAGAAAGTTATGAAATTGATTTTTATTATTTCACACTAAATTAATAGATTATATCAGATCATTAATTAATACAATCAAGATATAAAATTAGTTCCAATTATTCGGCAAATTTTACAAGTGCTTCGATTAAAGCTGTCGCTCAAACTGGTCTTGCTTAATCCGAACGGCTCTCCCCGCAAAAATGATAAGCATAGAAGTACCTATAAAAAGACATAATACACCGATACCTGTCAAGATAGTTACAGGAAGTGTCTCGTCTTGGTGCATATCATTCACCCAAATAGCACCTGTGAACCCACCTAGCGCGGATAAAGAAGCCGCAATATATAACATCACTAAGGCTCTATTGATCAAACCTAGCTGTTGAATTTTTCGGGCTAGTATCGAGCGGTCGCAAGAATCTTGCTCAAATAATTTATTAATCTCTCCAGTTAGTGCAGCTGACCAATGAGTAGTTGACATAATTAATAATCCAATGCCAGGTAGTATCGTTAAAGGAAAAATCCAATTTCCCATTTTAAATTTTTTTAGCAAAATAGATGAATTCAATAATTTTTTTAAGAAAATGGGGTGATTTACTTTTTTCATAGATAAACAAGGCCTTCCAGTAGAAAAGGGGGTAATATTGATCTGCTAAAAATACCCATTCATAGAAGGTGCTTGTAATTTTTTTTGTCTCCCATGCAACTTTTCTAAATTTTATCCATCTTTGTATATGTAAGTATGTTACAAGTTTGGTCTACTTTAAGGAACAGATAATCAGGAACTTGAGTCCTTTGTCTGACCAGTAAAATTATTCCTTGTACCAAGCAATCTGGTCAACATTCAAGGAGAACCGCATGAAGCCGAAAGGGTGACCTTCATGCCTGGGCAATCTTTATCGTCAATCATTGAATTCTGATCACTTGCTTAACTAAAAATCATCCGTTATGAAAAAATTATTTTTGAGCTTTGCTTTATTCGCCGCATTTTCAACAGCTGTATTCGCTCACACTGGCACGCATGGCACAGCTGACACTAAAGAAGTAAGAAAAGAGGTGATACGCCTTATTCAAACGCCAGAATTGGCAAAGAACGGCATCAAATCTGCTGATGTATTCCTCCAATTTACTTTGGAAGACGATGGTACGATTAATGTATTGAATGTAAAAACAGATAACGAGTACTTGAAGAATTTCATCACACAACAGCTAGACGAGCAACAATTAGATATAAAATCTACCTCTGCAACAACTGATTATAACATTAAGATTGCGTTCCAATCCGAAATCTAACATATGGGCTTAACTATGCCCCTCAACGAATTTATGAGTTTTATTGAGATATATAAGGGTATACGATTTATTCACCGATAAGTGCTTAGATAAAGTTACTTGTTCGGTGGCATAAAACAAATATCCATTGACTATTGCGACTTCCTGCAAATCTTGCAGGAAGTCTTTTGTTGTTTTCAAGCTTTCCAATTATATTACCTTTCAAAAATGCGGTACGTATTCTTCTTTTTACTCACAACTTTATCAACAACTACCTTTGCTCAGTCCTATTCTTATTGGCTTACTGGTGATGATGCAGATGTTCAATCCAATCATTTATCAGGAATAGTTTTGGCTGGTGGCGGTGGCGACAATGATGATGCTATGCAATGGATGCTCGAAAGAGCAGATGGTGGTGATGTCGTTGTGATCCGTGCAAGTGGATCAGACGGCTATAACAATTATTTCTTTTCTGATTTGAGTGTAAATGTCAATTCTGTAGAAACAATTCTGTTCCACAATGTGGATGCAGCAAATGATCCTTTTGTGATTCAAACCATTGAAAATGCAGAGGTATTATTCATCGCAGGTGGTGATCAATTCGATTATTACTCTTATTGGAAAGATACTCCCATTGAAGAGGCCATTAATGATTTGATTAATGAAAAAGGTGCAACTGTAGGAGGAACAAGCGCAGGGATGGCTATATTAGGTAAGGCTTATTATACGCCAACAAGTTCGGGCGTAATTTCTGCGGAAGCACTTTCTGATCCTTTTCATCCATTTATGGATATTATTGGGCATGATGATTTTGTGGAAACACCGATCTTAACTAATGTTATTACCGATACGCACTACGATCAAAGAGATCGCAAAGGAAGACATCTTACTTTCTTAGCACGCCTAGCTGCTGAAACAGGGGAACAGTACTTTGGAATTGCATGTAATGAGTATACTGCTGTCTGCATCAATGAAATGGGACAAGCGATTGTCTTCGGAGAATACCCTCAATATGATGACTTTGCTTACTTTATTCAAACCAATTGCCAAGCAGCACCACTGCCAGAGCAGATGATGCAAGGTGAAGCACTACATTGGGTACGTGGACAGAGTGCAGTAAAAGCGTACAAAGTGGGCGGTGCAACTTATGGCACATTAGCCATAGACTTAAATGATTGGAGCAATCCTTCTAATGGTATTTGGGAAAATTGGTATGTGGAAGATGGCACTTTGCAAATTATAAGTGATACGAATGGCGATTGTGCGGATGTTCTCACTTCCGTGGAAACCCTTCCTGCTATATCAGGTATTTCGCTTTCGCAAAATCCTGTGAACGAGTTTGTAACGATCAATAATCAACAAAATGTAGTCATTGATAGTGCAACTATCATCAATGGGCAAGCCAAATCGGTATGGTCGGGCAAATTGGAAAGAAATATTGATGTATCTCATTTGCCGAAAGGCTTATATTATCTAAGTATTTATGTAAAAGGTGGCGCTATTCAGTTGCCTTTTGTTAAATCGTAATTGGTTAAAGGTTAATGGTTCATAGACTGGGTACCTATTTTCCTCATTAAGCTTTATACTATTAACGGATAGACTATAACTATTATATGATTAACCTTCACGCATGTCTCTAACTGATTTCAAACAAACAATTGCCCAATTCTGGGATTTAGAGGAAACAGAGCAAACCGAGTTGCTGACAAAGATCAGACGATATGCCAATACTCAAAGGTCAAAGGATTTTGCAAAAGAGGTGAAGCAACACTTTGATCAGGTATTATTCTCTGGCATTGAAGTGATTTATGAAGCTTTAAGCGATGAACCTAAAAAATGGGGCGGCTTTTTTGTAAAAGAATATCGAAGAGCTTTTCAAGCAGCAGAAAAGGCTCCCAATCCATTTGAAATATTAGAATGTTTAGACGAAATTGGCTTTGCAGATTTGGAAGCAACAGCTTATAATGATCAAATTATCGAGCTTATTCAGCCTTATTTAGATCACGATAATCTTGCTATCTTGTATAAAGCACTCTGGAATCTAGGTGATTTTTTAACCCCTAGTATTCTTGATCAGTACACTGGTTTAGAAGATAGAATAAAACAACAGCTTTCGCATAAAAACTGGAAAATTCGGTTTGCTGCTTCCACAACCCTAGAAGACCTTGATCGATTACCATCAGATTATAAAGTCTCCTTCTGGGATCAATGGAAGATTCGATTTTTAGATCCTTATCATATTTCATACAATCTAATCTAAATTACAGTGTATTTAATCATTTTGTAGTTTTGGGGTAAATTCATTAGACATATTATGTTACACAACAGCTTATTGATATTCTTGATGATGGCATTATCTTTTACCCTTTTCGGGCAGGATAATGCAGAGGCGCTGAAAAAGGTAAAAGATCATTACTATTCGGTGAATGATATACTCTATCAACTAGAGCGAATTAATTTGAATGGGGAAGTGTTTGTTTGGATGAAGGATGGTGTGCCCCAGAAGATCAGTAAATACAGAGCACAGGCAAATACGGTAGAGTTTTACTTCAATGAAAATAAAGAGTTGCTTTTCATCTTTGAACAAATCGATAGTGTGGAATACCGCTATTATTTTGAATCTATTGATATTGGATTAAGCGAGAAGGCTACTTTTCCAGCTTTGTTTCGACATATTGATGATACTCAGACTTTTGAGGCCCCTTTTAACCCAAAAAGACTTCAACAAATCTTGCTAAAGATAACAGAAGCTGCGCAGGCTTATCTTTTTGTGGAAACTAGTTTGGCGCTCCAAAAAAATGAGGCGATCGCAGATCCAAGAGATATCTCGAAACTTGAAATGCAAGCAGTAGAAATTAACCAAAAAGCAGTAGATACGATAGCCGTTATTGATCGTAGTAAAAGCAGTGATGGGGAAGATGAACCTACCTACTTTTGTGTGGATAAAACGATTCAATTAGGGTATGCATCAGATAGTGGTGGGATTAGAAAGGAGATGCATGAGGAAGGCTGCGATGGTGGGCATATGCTGACTCAACTTAATGAGTCTGTTCAATACTTTGATCAGGCAGGACAACTGTTCAGAAAGAGTGAAATCAAAAACATAGAACGCTTCTCAGGCGAAGCCTTGCTCTATGGAAAAAATAGTATCCGATCGAAAGAGGAGATCATTTCCTATTTTCGAAGGGAGAAAAAGATAGAAACACTTAAACTTCTATTCATTAATGATGTACTAGTGGATATTCGACGCTTATAGTTATTTAGGGCCAATGATTTCCCACATTTGACACTTTCCATACCATCGAACTTCTTTGTATTCGTAGGTTTCGCGAATGCGATCAAATGCTTCGCCTTCACACATTAATAGCTTTTGCCCTTTCGGGAAATTTAGACGGCCCGTGCTAAAGCCTGTGGCTTGCACATGCGGGGCAGGCGGATGAAGGATATGCTGCGTAATGTTATGACCTTGATGATTCCATATTTTCTTGTAAAAGACCACATGACCATTATAACGACCATGTAATACGGTATAGGTTTTTTCATCTGAAAAGGCTTCCATGGCATCTCTATAATGCTCTAGCCATCCATCCCATCCAAGAGGGGTATTGTTTAGATGGCGCTGTACTATTTTGCCGTAAGGCTGTGCAAAAATGGCAAGTATAAAAAGGCCTGCCATCATAGCTTGATAAGGCGAAGAAACCAGCGAGCGCATATGTTCCCAAAGCCATGCCAAAGCGATTCCAATCAAAAAGGAAAGACTGGGGATGATTGGAAGCGGATACCATTCCAATTTTGTTCCTCCATTGGATAAAATCCATAAAAAGACCAATGCATTGATCAAAATTAACTGTGTAATGGCTTTGGTTTTATCATTGAAATAACCAATGATAAAAGCAAAAGGCAAGAAGAATACCCAAGGATGGAAACGTTTGCTTTCATAGGTATGTCTAAGGTAGTACCATACATCATGGGTATGCCCCTCTTGAGGAGCAAAGTAACGGCCATAAATTTCATTCATCCAAACCGCATGCAGATATCCAGGATTGTAGATTTCACGCAAGAAGTAATAAGAAAGAATAAGCGCGATAGAGCCCGTTGCTGCATAGTACAAATCAGCTTTGCGAATGACCTCTTGAAATTGCCTTCTAAATAACGTATAAACGATTAGCCCAGGCGCAAAAAACAGACCCGCAATACTTTTGGTTAAGCAAGCTAAGGCCACAAATAGTCCTGTATAGTAAATATATTTTTTGTCGAAAGACTCCAAATACTTATAATAGGAAAGGGCATAGGCTGTTGTCCAAAGGCATAATAAAGCATCATAATCACCACTAACAGCACCATGATAATTGATATACATCAAAGAGGTCAATAATACCAAACTACCTAGATATCCAGCAAATGGCAAGCGCAACCAATGCTTTGCAAAATGAATAAGCATAAAAACAGTAGCCAAAGCTGCCAAGACAGAAGGCAAACGAACTGCCAGTTCATTATAACCAAGAAATGTCATAAAGAAGGCCTGTAAGGCTATTAGCAGAGCCGGTTTGGTACCATACATATCGGGCTGCCCTTCAAACATAGGGATTAACCAATTGCCATTTTGTACCATTTCAAAAGCGCTGACTGCCCTGCGGGATTCGTCCCAAAGGTGCAAGGCTTGGCTATCAAGGTGCAAAAACAAAAGGAAGTAGCAAGCGACTAAAAATAAAATAAAGTATAGTCCCTTTGTAAATCGCATAGGTATTGTCTTTGCTGCTAAGGTAGGAAGTCGGGATAAGATGGACAAATGTGTTCTTGAAAAAGAAAAAGGTGCTGAAGAAATCTCCAGCACCAATTGTTTTACAAGTCATGAAGCTAAGTCGTTCTGTTAGTTAGCAAACAACTGTTTAAAGTTGACTTTTTCGCCAGTAATGACGTTTTCGTTTCTAAATACGAGAGAAGCGAAGTAAAGGGCTATTGCTGAGTAAACAGCTAAAAATACTACAGTTAAAGCCATGGCACCTATTGAAAAAGTCCCTTTGAAAATGGCTCCCATAGCCAAACAAATATTTAATATTGGAATACAGGCAGTCGTCATATTCAACTCCATACCAGGCATTTGTACCAAAATGGCAGGTATTAATACCAACATCATCAATGGAGATACATAACTCTGCGCTTCTTTATAAGAGTTGGCCAATAAAACGACGGCCAAACTCATTGCTGCTAATAATATAGCTGAAAGTACAATCAATAAAATCAACCATACCCAGCCTGTTGGACTTACATCTATGGCAAACTTGCTGATATTGCCGCCCATCAATTTTGCTTGAAGCAAAATAGCTACCACCAAACTAGATAAATTCATGAAAGCCGAAGTAAGTGCTACTGCAAGCACTGCAAGGAACTTACCTGCAATGATTTCTCCTACTCTTGAAGGCGTTGTGAATAGGGTTTGTAATGTACGTCGTTCTTTTTCACCTGCGGTGATATCAATGGCAATATATATAGCTCCCATGAATATGAATAGTAAAAGCATCATTGGAAGGTAAGAACCAATAGCCTTCCCTAGTCGAACTTTGGTAGAAGCTAAATCCGTCTTTTTAATGTTGAGCGGTTGGATGAATGATTGTTCTAAGCCTGCACTATCCAATCTTTGAAGAAGTATTTGCTGATTTATGGTTTCAAGTTGTTGGATAATAAGATTTTGCCGCTTTTTTAATAAGTCATTAGATTGATTGGCAAAAATTTCAATCTGAGCCGTTCCATTTTGTGCAATTTGTTGGTTGTAGTCAGCGGTTACTTGAATACCAATGGTATTTTTAAGTACATCTAGTTCTGATTGATCAAAGTTTCTTAGGCTTAGGTCAAATCCAGCTGTGTTCTTCACAATTTCATACACAGCTGTTTGCTCTGCATCTGGATTAAGTAGTACTTGCACCGACTCTTCGCTCATTTGTTTTTGCTGGTTTTGGCCAACCTTCCCAATGAGGTAGAATAAAGCAGGGTATAAGAAAAACGGTAATAATATGATTAAGTAAATCATTCGCCTATCGCGAAGAACTTCTTTTAATTCCTTTTGGAAAATAGTTTTTATGATAGAAAAACGCATCTAATTTTTGATTTGGGGGTTAAGCAACTAATGAGAAGAACGCATCTGCAAGCCTTTCCTGTCTTGCACTTTGTTGAACTTCTTGAATACTTCCAATTTGTTGTAATTGACCTTGGTGAATAATGGCTATTCGATCACAAAGTCGTTCTACTTCATCTAGGTGATGCGTTGAAAAAATTACACATTTGCCATCTTCCTTAGCAATCTTTTTGATGAATTGTAGAATGAATTCACTGGCCATGATATCCAAGCCTGTGGTTGGCTCATCGAGGATCACCACTTTAGGGTCATGTACTAATGTACGAGCGATGGATACGCGTTGTTTTTGGCCTGTGGATAGCTTTTCACAAAAGCGGTTTTCAAAATCAGTGATACCAAATTCATTTATCAGACGATCAACCGCTTCCTCGAGTGTTTTTTCAGGGACTTCATAAAGTCGTCCAAAATAAGTTAATAATTCTCTGGGGTTCAAACGTCGATAAAGGTCCATGTCTCCCGTAAGGAAACCTAATTCTTGTCGGGCGGCAATTTGATTGTTTTTCATAGAATGTCCTGCGATAAAAGATTCTCCTTTAGTAGGTTGGAGTAATCCAGAGAGCATTCGTAAAGTAGTTGTTTTTCCAGCACCATTTGGGCCAAGGAGTCCAAAAATTTCGCCGGGCATCACTTCAAAGCTAAGGTCATGGACAGCTCTGAAATCGCCAAACAATTTAGTCAAGCCTTTGGCCTGTATCATTGGTTCTTGTTGCATAGATGGAAAGATTTTTCTCAATAAATGGATAGAACAGCCCTAAGTTATATTTCTTAAGGAATGGTGAAAAAGAATATCGAAGAATAGAAAGAAAATTTAGACGGAGAATTTTTGGGACATAGTGTTGGGGAAGCCTAGGTTTTGGAGCGCGGGATAGGATGAGAGAAAGGGAGCCTGCAAACTTTCTAAAAGTCACAAATGCTCACTTTCTCCCCTCCTTCCTCTTACAGTATCATTCTAGAACTCTGCATTACCAGGTGTACGAGGGAATGCAATTACATCGCGAATATTTGACATACCTGTAATAAACTGTACGATGCGTTCAAAGCCTAGGCCAAAACCAGCATGTGGTGCACCGCCAAATTTGCGTAAGTCTTGATACCACCATAATTCTTCAGCTGGAATTCCGGCCGCTTCGCAACGCTCTATGAGTACATCTAGGCGCTCCTCTCTTTGAGAACCACCAATGACCTCTCCAATACCAGGGAACAAAACATCCATAGCAGCAACGGTCTTTTGATCATCATTCAAACGCATATAGAAGGCTTTGATGCCCTTTGGATAGTCGCGAACGATCACGGGCTTCTTGAATTTTTTCTCTACTAGGAAGCGCTCGTGCTCAGCCTGAAGATCAGTTCCCCATTCTACATCATATTCAAATTTACCTTTTTTATAGGGCTTGGAATTACGAAGAATATTCACGGCTTCTGTATACGTAATTCTTTCAAAATCGTTATCAACTACAAAGCGAAGCTGCTCGATTAAGCCCATCGGACGGCGCTTCTCTTTGGGCATATTCTTCTCTTCATCTTGGATACGCTTATCTAAAAATGCCAAATCATCTGGGTAGTTATCCAACACATAGTTGATCAAGTACTGCACAAATTCTTCAGCCAAATCCATATCATCCATGATATCAAAGAAAGCTACTTCTGGTTCGATCATCCAGAATTCTGCTAAGTGGCGAGAAGTGTTGGAGTTTTCCGCACGGAAAGTAGGTCCAAAAGTATAAACCTTACCAAAAGCTAATGCTCCAATCTCTGCCTGTAACTGACCAGATACAGTAAGGTTCGTTGCTTTACCAAAGAAATCTTGACTATAATCCACTTCTCCTTCTTCTGTTGTGGGTGCTTGCTGAGGTTCAAAAGTAGTTACCCTAAACATTTCACCTGCCCCTTCCGCATCACTACCTGTAATAATAGGTGTATGCATGTAAATGTAGCCCTTATCGTTGAAAAACTTATGCACGGCATAAGCAACAGCATGGCGGATGCGGAATACAGCGCTAAAGGTATTAGTACGCATACGGAAGTGGGCCTTTTCACGCAAGTACTCCATGGTCATACGCTTAGGCTGAATCGGATAGTCTGCAGGGTTAGATTCTCCAAGAATTTCGATATCTTCAGCTTGGATTTCAATACTTTGACCAGCACCCTGGGATTCGATCAGTTTTCCAGAAACTTTAATACAAGAATGGAAACTAATCTTTTTGATGATTTCTTCATCAAAATTTTCGAAGTCAACAACTACTTGTACATTATTAATCGTAGATCCGTCATTCAAAGCAATAAAACGATTAGCTCTAAAAGCTTTTACCCATCCCATTAGTAGCACGGTCTGCTCTAAATGTGCCTGATAAAACTCAGGTTTCAGTAATTGTACGATCTCTGTTCGTTTCATAATTGTATCTATAATTTAGACACACTAACATTTGTCAGGCATCAATAATTCCAATAAAGCTGCGAAAATAAAATCTTTGCTCCGAAAGTTCAAACATTCAAAGCTTCCTTTCACTCGAGAATGAAAGAGATTTGAAGATTTTTTACCTATACAGACCTTTTTTGCCTATTTAAGCCATTTATAAGACTTACTATTGATGCTGATGACTCCTACAGCACTTTTGGAAGCTTGTATGCTATCGATAGGAATTAAACCTTGATTACTTTTATTGTTTGATTAGTTTTTTACTGGTTATCAGATGACCATTTGCAGCAATGAGCTGTAAGAAGTACATGCCTTTCGGCAAATGGGATAAGTCAATTGCTGATGGATTAATTTGGCCTGATCCTGCCAGCGCACCGTTAGCTGAAAATAGTTGCCATTGGGTTTGAATAGGTACATTGCGCACAAAGATCCTATCTGAAATTGGATTAGGGAAAATACTTACCTCTTGTTTGACTTCTAACTCATCTTCTACATCTGTGAGCATGCAGTTAATAGGTTCAGGTAAGGGCTCAACACCAAAAAAGCCAAACTCCTCTACCCCTAAAAATTCTACAGAACAATCAGACTTCACCCTGTAATTCCAGGTATATGAATTATCACAGCCATCAAAACAGTCATTCCATTCAAAACGAAAGCCATAGCGTTGATTTCCATCTGCATCTATCTCATAATTGATACGGCCTGCACCACCAATCAAGAAATCCGGTTCGCCATATTGAACGTCTGGTACATTAGCTGTAAGATCATTACCTAAAGCGTAAAGGTTAAGGATTTTATCGGTTTGTAGAACACCTACGTTGATACTACTGATATAGCCTGTCAGCTGGAAATTATAGAAACTTAATAGGGAATCTAGGTAGGTATTTCCTGTAAGTATATTTCCTGAGTCCCATGCATTTGCTATTTCAGAACCATCTGTGACACCTACCAAAAATCCTGTGCTAATTAAGGAGTTGGATACATCGTGTATACAATATAGGTTAAATACAGAATCTCTTTGTGGAAGTACATTGGCATTGTAAATGGCAGCAAGGCCTTCAAAAATGGTATCCTGCCATTCCTGTGGGATTTCAATTTTACTAAAATCTGGGCTATTTAAGGTTTGCATTCGCTTTAGCGCAATACTTTGGACATCTCGTTCATAGGCGTCTTGTAGTTCTTCAGGGATATTACAAGAAGAGCTTATCTGAGCAGTTAAGCTAAAACTCAAAAATAAAGCTATTGCGAGAAAGATTGATTTTTGCATAAATCCTAAGTTTTTGTTTATTACCTGCCCAGACACCTGCTTAACGCAAAAGCGTTGGGTAGTATTTAAGATTTTCTATTTTTTATAACACAAGCATTGGTATCAACTACAAAATTGATAAAAATATTAGACTAGCCATTTATTCATCCTTTGTCCCATAATTGCGATCATTCAAAGCCTTTATTCAACGATCTAATCTTCATTATTTGTCGAAGCGTAATCAGTGATTAAAGACCTACTTGAAATGCTTTTAGAGAATATTTCTCTTGAACGAAATGATGAACAATTTATTTAGTGTAATCGAAAAGTTTTATGCTTAGTATCTATTTGGAGCGTTGGATCATATTGAATCCGGTGATTTTTTTAACAATACTTGGTATTTTTCATAAAAAAAGTACAAGAATTGGAAGTTATTGTTGTTTTTTAGTTTTTTATATGGCTTAAAATGCTTATATTACACAAAGCTACGAACAATATAACCACCCAAAGGATTATTACCTAACCCTCTCGCTCCCCCCCCACTAATTCATTTTTTGTTTTGGAAATACCTCTCATAAATACATCAAACCTGTTGTATTAAGATTAAATAATTTTTTCACCAAAATTGTATTCGTATGAATTCTAAGAAAGTGATACTTGGAATGCTAATAATCCTATGGGTCGCATTCAATTCTTATGCCGCTACGGCAACCTTCACAGGTGCAGTAAATAACTCTTGGCATATACCTTATAATTGGGATACAGGAAGTGTCCCTACGGCTTCAGATGATGTAGTTATAGAGGGGTCTCATACTGTAATCATATTATCAGCGGCTGTGGCAAAAAATATTGATTTATATGACAATGCATTATTGAGGTTACTTCCATCAGGAAGTTTGGATATAAATGTAGGGGATATTGTCATGAAAGACAATGCTTCCATCAGAAATCAAGGAGCTATGCAATTTATGAATACATCGGACGCCATCAAACTACTACATAATGCTCAATTTTTTAATGATGGTCAAATTAATATTACAGATGATGGAAGTGACCCAATATTAATGTATGATGATAGTCATTTCGAAAATGATGGTATGATTACTTTGGATGGTGCTGGAAATGAAAGTATTGATCTTTCCGAACGAGCGACTTTCATTAATCGGGGTTTTATAACCATTACAAACGCAGATGATGAAGGAATAGAATTAGATGATGGTTATTTTTATAATTATAACTCTATTTCAATATCAGAATGTAATGAAGATGGTATTGATATAGATGATAGCGATTCTGTTTTTGAAAATTATGGAACCATCAATATCTCAGATACTGATGACTCTGGTTTAGAGGTCGATGACGGGATCTTTGATAATAAGGAAGGTGCAATAGTTACAATTAATAATAGCGATGATGAAAGTGTGTACATTGAATCGGGGGGAGAGCTTTTAAATACTGGAATAATCAGTATGACAAATGGGGATGATGATGGTGTATATTTAAGCTCTTCATCTTCTTTACTGAATAATGAAAATACGATAAACATAGATTGTGATTTTTCAAGTGATAATGCAATTGATAATAATGGAGAAATAAATAATGCCTGTACGGGAGTGATTAATATCCTGACTAATAATTCAATCGATAACGATGGCAAATTTTCAAATGATGGGGTATTAGCTACAAACTACACTGGAACAAATACGAATGAGGGAGATTTGACCAATAACAATATCATTATTGGAACTGCTGGCTTTACTGCTTCACCTAATGCAGTCGTCGGTACCGGTAGTATCTCAGTAGGATCTGCACCGCAACTTGCACTAAGCTCATCACAGTGTATTGATGAGGGAGCCTTTGGTTGCACGGGGACCACTAATATTAACTATGCTACCCAAACTTGGACGCAAACGGCAGATGCTTGTGTACCTTCTTTCCCCTATCAATCAGATAATATTAGTTACGCATTTCA
>JAKVCU010000069.1:20917-59513 GCA_022448955.1 Saprospiraceae bacterium | reverse complement strand
CGATTTTAGAAGGGACGTTAAAGCCTGTCAGCCTATGGCTGAAATTTATTATACCAATTTTCTAGCCTAACTACTTAAGCGGCTAGACAAAATTGCCTGTACAATAAAATTGTTCAATCGAAAATTATAAGTAACTAACAATTTTATTGTGCAGTAATTATGTTGAATCGATTACAGCAAGAATTACCTTAGTATAAATAAAAGTTGCAAAGGTAATTATTGCGCTTTTTTGATGATAAAGAATATTTTTTTAATCGAAATAGTGATTATTTTTTTAATTCTCTGTATCTTGCATGTACCATACAGAAAATTTTGATCCATGTATAACAAAGAAGAGCACAAGCATCTTTTTGACCTTACCAAAGCATATCTCGACCCTCAAAATGCTGTTCGAACAGCTGTAGCTTCCCAACAAGTTCAAGAACTTCATCAACTAATCAATTATCATGAATGGCGATATTACGTTCAAAATGATCCAATTATTAGTGATTTTGAATATGATCATTTATTTAAATACCTAGAAGAACTAGAGGGTAACTATCCTGAATTACTTTCTAATAACTCTCCTACTCAAAGAGTATCTAATGATCTCATTGAAGACTTCGTAAAAGTCAGTCACCTCACTCCAATGCTTTCTTTAGCAAATAGTTATAATGCCGAGGATCTAAAGGAGTTTGATGAACAAATCAAACGACTGCTTAATATGGAACAGGATATTGATATTGAGTATGTGGTAGAACCAAAATTTGATGGAGGAAGTATAGCACTAGTGTATGAAAATAATACACTCAATAGAGCGGCAACTCGTGGAAATGGACAAGAGGGTGATGAAATTACTGCTAATGCTCGGGCTATTCGTTCTGTTCCGCTTAAAGCGGAATTTTCCCGAAAGGATGTACATCGAATAGAACTACGGGGCGAAGTCGTTATCCATAAAGACAAGTTCAAAAAAATAAATGAACAAAGAGCAGCAGAGGAGCTGCCCCTTTTTGCAAATGCGAGGAATACCGCTACTGGTGGGCTACGTATGAAAGATCCAAAGGAAGTGGCGCAGAGAGGTTTGGAAGCATTTTTGTACACCTTAGCATATGCCATAGACACAAATGGTAATGACCAGCTTAGTCAATTTGAGACGCATTCAGACAGCGTCGCCTTTTTAGGTCGATTAGGCTTCAAAGTACCTAAAGAAAAGGACGAATTGAAGGTATGTAAAAATATTGAGGAGGTTGCTCAGTTTTGCTTCGATTGGGAGCAGAAACGAGAGGATTATCCCTACGAGATTGATGGCATGGTGGTCAAAGTAAATAATAGAGTGCTGCAAGAAAGAGTGGGTTATACTAGCCATCACCCACGTTGGGCAATCGCCTATAAATTTAAAGCAAAACAAGCTACTACCCAATTAGTTAATGTTGAATACCAAGTAGGTAAAATTGGTTCCATCACACCTGTTGCTAAGGTAAAACCTGTTGGCTTGGCTGGCGTAACCATTTCTTCTATCTCCTTGCATAATGAAGATTTTATCCTAGAAAAAGATTTACACTTTGGGGATACGGTGCTGATTGAAAGAGCAGGGGATGTCATCCCTTATATCGTAAAAGCAATAGATGATTTAAGGGATGGGAGTGAAATCAAAATCGAGTTCCCTAAACAATGCCCTATTAATACTACAGAAACACCCATTGACTTGACTAGAGTGGAGGGAGAGGCTGCATGGCGCTGCCCAAACTGCATTTGTGGAGCGCAAGATTTGCAACGCATGATTTTTCATGTTTCCAAGCCAGCTATGAATATTGATGGTCTTGGAAAGTCTTTGGTAGAACGCTTTTTTGAACTAGGATGGGTGAAAAATATGGCTGACCTTTATCGCCTAGACTATGAAAAAGTAGCCTCTCTGGAAGGTTTTGGTAAGCGCTCGGCGGCAAATCTGGAAGTATCCATCGAAAAAGCAAAGCAAAATCCTATCTATCGTTTATTGCATAGCTTGAGTATCCATCATCTTGGTAAAAAGGTTTCTAAGTTGCTAGCTGCTGAAATTCAGCACGTCTTGGACCTACAAAATTGGACAGTAGATGATTACACAAACATCAAAGATATAGGACCTAAAGTAGCTGAAAACGTCATGCAGTTCTTCCAAAAGCAGAAAAATATTGATTTACTGAAAGAAATGGAAGCTGCTGGTGTGAATATGACGCAGACGGAAGATGACCGTCCGGTTGTAGCAGATGAAAATGCACCACTTTTCGGCAAGACGATTCTATTTACTGGTTCTTTACAGCAAATGAGTCGTAAAGAAGCACAAAGCAAAGCAGAGGCTGCTGGCGCCAAAAATATCAGTGCGGTAAGTTCAAAATTGAATATTCTTGTGGTAGGAGAGAAGGCTGGTTCAAAGCTTAAAAAAGCTCAAGCTTTAGGTACCGTACAAATCCTTACAGAAGAAGAGTTTATCCAATTAATGGAAGGCTAATCTCACTAAACCCAATAGATACTAAAAAATCTAAAACCATCCAACCAATCTTCCTCTTGCTAGGAAAAGTTTTTCCTATTTAGAAATTAGATCTAAATGACGAATGACGAGTGGACAAAATGGCAGCGACATTTTTGATAAGATGTCCAATGATTGTATTTTAATCTTTAAAAAATAATGCAGCGCCTATTTTGCCCTATACTTATTTTTACATTATATCTATTTATAGCGCATAAAGGATATGCCCAAGACAAAGGACGCCCCACAATGGCTGCAGCACCAGTTACAGAGGGAATTAAACTGGATGGGAAATTAGATGAACCAGATTGGGCCAAAGCTCCTGCTAATGATCAGTTCTTGAGTGTAGTGCCTCAAGAGGGAGGGCAACCTTCTAATCAAACTATTGTCCAGGTTTTAACTCATCCAAAATACTTAGCTATAGGAATTCGGTGTTTTGATGATGACCCCAGTGGAATCGTTAATTTTTCGAAAATTAGAGATGCTGATCTAGAAAATGAAGATCATATTCGGATTGTGATTGATCCTTTTTTGGATGGGCAATCAGGAATTATTTTTGCTGTAAATGCAAGTGGAGCTAGATATGATGCACTAGTCGCCAACCGAGGAGAATCTGAAAACGAAGACTGGGATGCCATTTGGGAAGCTAAAACGACTATTGACTCTTTAGGCTGGACCCTAGAAATAAAAATTCCTGTTCAAAGTATTTCTTTTAAAAAAGGCTTAAAAGAATGGGGCTTTAATGTCGAAAGAAGAATTCAGCGTTTTCAAGAAACCATCCGCTGGGCGAATATTAGAAGAGATCAATGGTTTATTCAAACCAGTCGCGCTGGATTACTGACCAATCTTCCTGAATTTACCTATGGTTTGGGTTTGACGATTCGTCCCTCTTTAATTGGTTTTATTAATAAAGAGGGGAGTAGTGCAGAAGAATATGCATTTGATCCTAGTTTAGAAATTAGCCAGCGGATTGGCCCGAATATTCAGACTACCCTTACGGTAAATACAGACTTTGCAGAAACAGAAGTAGATACTAGGCAAACGAACCTTACTCGTTTTGCACTTTTTTTCCCCGAGAAGAGAGCCTTCTTCTTAGAAGGTGCGGATATCTTCGAGTTTGGCTTTGGTCTAGGGCGAAGTATTATCCCGTTTTTTAGTCGAAGAATTGGGTTATATCAGGGCAATGAAGTTCCTGTGCTAGCTGGCGGAAAAATTAATGGCCGGGTAGGGAAGACCGCCTTTGGCGGCTTAGTAATGAATACCAGAGAATTTGAGATTGATAGCACCAACTTTGCTTCTTCTTCCATGGGGGTTGTACGTCTTAAACGCAATATCTTGAAAGAATCCTCTATTGGATTCATCGGAACGTTCGGTGACCCAGAAAATAGAGGCAATGCATTTACTTCGGGTGTAGATTTTACTTATCAGACTACACGGTTTAAGGGGGATAAGAATTTTCTGCTTGGCTTTTCTGGTATGTACGCTAATCGTGCGGACTTGTCTGGCGATCAATCTGCATTTGCTTTTAAGGCAGACTATCCGAATGATATTTGGGATGTTGCACTTACTTATCTTCGCATCGGTGAGTCATTTGATCCATCTCTTGGATTTGTACCTAGAAAAGGTATTCACAGTATTCGGGGAGGAATGACTTTCGCACCTCGTCCAGAATGGGAATGGTTGCGTCAAATGCGCAATCAGCTTTTTGGTTCTTACATCATTGGCTTGGACGGCAATTGGCAGTCGTATCGTATTTTTACAGCTCCTATTAATTGGCGCTTGGAGAGTGGAGACAGGGTGGAGGTTAATTATATGCCACAAGGCGAGCAACTGATTGAGCCATTCCAAATCGCAGATGAGGTAACTATCCCTGTCGGGAAATATCACTTTACTCGTTATCGCTTAGAGTGGGAATTAGCCGCAAAGCGGCAATTCAATGGGCAGTTAACATGGTGGTTTGGCTCTTTCTTTGAAGGGAAACTTGATGAATTGGAGGCTTCTATAAATTGGAACCCAAGCAGTATTCTAAATTTTGAATTGGTTGGTACGCATAATGTAGGGCGCTTGCCGTTTGGCGACTTTGAGCAGACTCTGTTTGGATTAAGAGTACGATATAATGTTTCGCCTGATTTGCAGATGAATAGTTTTGTTCAGTACGATACCGACTCTCAAACAGTAGGCATAAATGCACGTATTCATTGGATTTATCATCCACAGGGAGATTTATTTATTGTGTATAATGATAATACATTTAATGGAACAGAAAGATGGGAACTGCTGAATCGTCAGTTGCTGATTAAGGCGAGATACAACTTTAGGTTTTAAAATGCGGACATAATTTAATGTATGCTTCCTTTAATGACTTGCACTCTGTTAAAAAACATTCACCTTTTAGCTTCTGTGTAAACGAACAATTAGGGAAGGAATGCTATTTATTATCCAGCTAATGATCTCTTCTGAACAAAGAAAGGTGCGATTATTCCAGAACAATAAAATTCGAAAAAGATGAAAATCTCATTTAATATAAATGGACAAGCCCAGATCGTAGATATTGATGGTAATACCCCATTGCTTTGGGTGGTAAGAGATGTTTTGAATCTAAAAGGAACAAAGTTTGGCTGTGGTAAAGCAGCTTGTGGTGCGTGTACTTTGCATGTAAATGGCGAATCCATTCGCTCTTGCTCCTACCCAGTAAAGTTTGTGGAGGGTAAAGAGGTGGTTACATTAGAAGGCCTCTCGGCAAATGGAACCTTTCATCCAGTACAACAGGCATGGATAGAAGAAGTGGTACCTCAATGTGGATATTGCCAACCAGGTTTTATGATGGCCACTGCTGCGCTTTTAGAAAAAATTCCTCATCCAACCGATAAGGATATTGACGAAAATATAATGAACATCTGTCGTTGTGGTACTTATTATAGAATGCGTAAAGCTATCCATAGAGCTGCAGCAATTAAACAGGCTAATTCCTAAATATTGTGTATAACCAAATACTCCATTGATTAATTCTCCCCAAAAAAGGGGGCATTTTATTTTCACTGTAATCCTGCAAACAATCATGTCAGAAGTAAAAATAGAAAAAGTATCACGTCGTAAATTTTTAATCCGCACTGGACTAGGTACGCTTGGGGTGTTAGCATTCGGAACATATGTATCTAGGAATCCAATGAGAAGAGCTGTTTTTGAAATGGTAGAAATGATGATACCTCCTTATTCAGGAACAGGCACAGAAGCCAATCTTTGGTTTGAAATCACACAGGATAATAAGGTCTTCTTTCATTCTCCAAAGGTAGAAATGGGGCAAGGAACTTTTACGGGGCTTGCACAAATTATTGCAGATGAGTTAGATATAAGTATAGAACAAATAGAAGTAGCTGCTGCCCAAACAGATACAGGTATCATAGATAGTGGAAGCACGGGAGGTAGTCTTTCTATCGCTAGTCTCTGGCAGCCTTTACGTGAAATGGCAGCGACTATGCGAGAATTTGTGAAACAAGAAGCTGCAAAAAAAATGGGTATCGCTGCATCTAGGTTGAAGACAGAAAATGGGCTTGTTTCAAGTGGAAGTAAAACGATGACATATGCAGAAGCTATTGCAAACATTTCTTCTTGGGAACTCCCTGATACACCTAAACTTCGTCCAATAAAGGACTATAAGTTGATTGGAAAACCTGTAAAAAGGGTGGACCTTAAAGCGAAGGTGATTGGGGCACCTATTTTTGGCATGGATGCTGAAATGCCTGACATGTTATATGCAGCGGTAGTTCGACCAGAGCATATTGGCGCTCGCTTAAAAAGTGTAGATACATCAGCTGCCGAAAGTATGCCAGGAGTAGTGAAAGTAGTCAAAAACGATAATTGGGTCGGTGTCATAGCTAAAAGTTTTTCCGAAGCAACAGCTGCCAAGCATGCAGTAAAAATAGATTGGAATATTCCCAAAAAGTGGACACAAAAGGACATTACAGATTTACTTAAAGTGGGTAATGGTGCAAAGATGGTCACTCAAAAAGTAGGATCTGCACTAAATACATATGAGGAAGATGGCATTTCATTAGAGTTTTCTAGTCCAATTGGAGCACATGCTCAAATCGAACCAAACGGTGCCCTTGCACTAGTAAAAGATGGTAAAGCTATCGTTAAGCTTTCAACTCAGGTGATCGGTATTACTCAACGACAGATTGCAGAAGCCCTAGAAATAGATGTAGAGAATGTGAATATTATTGGTACCTTCTTGGGTGGTGGATTTGGTGGACGTTTAAATACGCTCCATGCTGTGGTTGCGGCATTGTTGTCAAAAGAGGTCGGGCAGCCTGTAAAATATTTCTTTAGCCGTAAGGAAGAATTTCAAAACGACAATTTCCGCCCACCTACTCACCATATTGTAAAAGGTAAATTAAATGCAAATGGTATGATTGATTCTCTAGAGCATCACTATGCTAGTGGTGATGTAGCCTATGGCTCTGTAATCTTGCCGGAAGCATTACATACGATTCTTGGAACGGATGTTGGAGCAATGCGCGGGGGAAATATTATGTATGGCAAGATTCCAAATCGTAGAGCAGTACAATGGCACACTTCATTACCTTTTGCAACTAGTTGGTGGAGAAGTCTTGGACTACTCGCTAACACCTTTGCCATCGAAAGTACCATTGATGAAATGGCCATTAAGGCAGGCAAGAATCCAGTCGAATTTAGATTAGCCATGCTCAATGATGAAGGATACGAAGGCAGAACTAAAAAAGTAATTGAAACTGCAGCACAAAAAGCGAATTATATAGAGGGTGTTTCTGGTGATAGAGCTATGGGATTTGCAGCTTCCATTGATACAGGAGTACCTTGTGCACATGTAGTAGAAGTGTCTATCCAAGATGGGGAGATTAAAGTACATAAAGTGACTTGTGTATTAGACTGCGGTCTTGCCGTGAACCCCGATCAAGTACGAGCACAGTGTGAGGGTTCTATCATTATGGGGATGAGTGCTGCCATGCATGAAAAAATGGTCATCTCAGATGGAAAACTAGTACCTACCATTTATGGGCCGTACCGTATGGCTATGATGAGACATACGCCTGAAGAAATAGATATCCATCTAGTTCAAGGGGCTGATGTTCCTTTACCTGTGGGTGAACCACCATTGGGCCCTATTGCAGCAGCAATAGGTAATGCCGTGCGTCGTCTTACAGGTCAACGCCTGACGGATCTACCAATGGAATTGGTTTAAATCGTATTTTAGGTCTTGGAAAGAGTAATTGGTAAAGCGAATAACTAAGCCTAAACAGATTTAATGTTGTATGAACTGACTTACACTATTAAAAGATAAACCAATGAAGAGAGTCATATTAACAGGAGGTACAGGTATGGTAGGTGGCAGCGTTTTGAAAAAATGTTTAGAGTCGCCAGCAATTAGTGAAGTTATTTCGATTGTTCGAAAAAGTGCTGGTATTCAACACGAGAAACTAATTGAAGTCATTCATCAAGACTTCGGAGATTATTCATCTATTACTGAATATTTTAAGGATCAAGATGTCGCCTATTTCTGTTTGGGAGCCTACACAGGTGCAGTTTCTGATGATCTATTCAAAAAGATCACGGTAGATTTTACAGCGGCATTTGCAGACATGCTAGAAAAGCATAGTCCTAATGTGAATTTTTGTTTCCTGAGTGGAGAAGGAGCTGATCAAACAGAAAAAAGTCGAGTCTCCTTTGCTAAATACAAAGGTATAGCGGAAAACCACTTACTTTCTAAGGCATTTAAAGACCTATATTTGTTTCGGCCAGGGTATATCTATCCAGTAGAACCTAGGCAAGAGCCTAATGTGATGTATCGTATATCAAGAGCATTATATCCTTTACTAAAGACGATTTATTCTACTGGAGTCATTACGTCTGAAGAATTAGCCCAAGCCATCTTCCAGACTGGATTAGAGGGAACCAATCAATCATTGCTCAAAAATATTGATATCAAAAAATTACTCCAATGAATTGTTGGTTTCAAATTTCACCTATTCACCCAAATGCTAGGATTTTGTACCTTCAATATAAAATATATGGATGTTAAAAAATATGCAGAAGCGTTTTGGGAAGATGGATTTATCTGTATTGAAAATTTTTTCCACACGCTATTAATGGATCAATTAAATGATTCAATTCTTGAACATTTCAGTCGGCATCCAAATTGGATACACAATAGTCAATTTATCTCCAAATCCGAAACTGAAGTAGTACCATGGTTCCCTTTTAGAGAGGGAAATAAAAGTTTCGAACCAATAGAAAATGATCCCAAACTCGAATGGCTCACCCATGAAATACTAGGTGAAGGATGGGAAAGCCTTTACCTCATGGTCATGTTTTCTAAAAAAGGAACGAAAGGACAAGCTTGGCATCAAGACTGTCCTCCAGAAGAAAGCAGTCAATTTAATTTGAATAGATTATGCTATACACATGATATTAATGATACCACAGGAGGAAAAACGATTGTTATGCCTGGTTCTCATCGTAAAGGCATTATACCTAGCGGAAGTCCACATGAAGATTTAGATAATCAAGTAGTTCTTGCTCCTAAAAAAGGAACTCTTGTTATCTTACATGGCCATACATGGCATAGAGTCCTACCTGTGAAGGGCGCATATCGGTTTTCTACAAATGCCCGAGCGATCCCTAAAGGTACATCAGAAAATATTACGGATATAGCTGTGTATAGAAATATGCGTTACCGCTTTTCAACTAGTGAAGTGATCGAGGAACGCTAGTAGGAAAGCGCATTTTCATTATTTGATCAATAATACTATGTACTTACTTGGATATGATATTGGATCTTCTTCCATAAAAGCTGCTCTTGTAGATGTAAATACTGGTAAAACTCTAGCTGTAGTGCAATCTCCTGAAAGCGAGATGAACATGTTAGCTAGGCAGTCAGGCTGGGCTGAGCAAGACCCTGAAATTTGGTGGAATAATGTGTGTTTAGCAACACAAAAAATAGTAAACCAGACAAAGCTTGATACTAGTCTGATTAAAGGTATTGGAATTGCTTACCAAATGCACGGACTAGTTATAGTAGACAAAGATCATAACCTAATTAGACCCTCCATTATTTGGTGTGATAGTAGAGCAGTTGAGATTGGTAATCGTGCAGCAAAAGATTTGGGTATGGATTGGTGCTTAAGACACCTACTTAATTCACCAGGTAACTTCACGGCTTCAAAGCTAAAATGGGTGAAAGAAAATGAGCCAGAAAATTTTAAACGTATCTATAAAATGATGTTGCCTGGCGATTATATTGCTATGCGATTAACTGGTAAAGTAACAACAACTATTAGTGGCCTTTCAGAAGGCATCCTTTGGGATTTTAAAAAGGAAAAGCCTGCTCAAAAGGTAATGGACTATTACGGAATAGAGGAACATCTGCTTCCGGAGATTTTACCGAATTTTTCTAAACAAGGCAGATTGACTAAAGAAGCGGCGGAGGCGGTAGGGCTGGTAGAAGGCATAGCAGTGAATTATCGAGCTGGAGATCAGCCCAATAATGCGCTTTCGCTAAATGTTTTGGAAGCTGGTGAAGTAGCTGCTACAGGCGGTACCTCAGGGGTAGTTTATGGCGTAATTGATCAGCATCTGTATGATGAAGATTCCAGAGTAAATGGTTTTGCACATGTAAATCATTCGCCAACAGATCCTCGCATCGGAATTTTACTATGTATCAATGGGGCGGGGATTCAGTACAGCTGGATAAAACAGCAGGTGGCTACTAGTGGTATGAGTTACGATGAAATGGAAAGCTTAGCGGCAAGTGTTTATCCTGGGGCGGAAGGTCTAAGAATGCTGCCTTTTGGCAATGGTTCGGAAAGAATGCTTAAAAATAAAGCATTAGGAGCCCAAATTAATAACCTACAGTTTAATCTTCATAAGCGACCACATCTCTTCAGAGCTGCCCTAGAAGGCATTGCTTTCTCCTTTGTTTATGGAATGAATATTCTAAAAGAAATGGGGCTCAATGTTCAAGTTATTAGAGTAGGGAATGATAATCTATTTCAATCAACAGTATTTTCTGAAACTATCTCTAATTTGATAGGATGTAAAATCGAAATGATGGAAACTACAGGCGCAGTCGGTGCGGCCAAAGCTGCTGGAGTAGCAAACGGAATTTATAGTTCTATCCGAGAAGCCGTATCCAATAATCAGTTGATTAAATCTTATGAGCCAATCCGTACGAATGGCCAATATGAGAAAGCATATCAGGACTGGTTGACTGACCTACAAAAAACGTAGCTAGTTTCTTTTTGATCATGAATTAAATTATTTAGAAATGTCTAAGATTAGTATAGTCACTGGAGCTCAAGAATATTTTAAAGGAATAGGTAAAATTGCCTTTGAAGGACCTTCATCTGATAATCCACTTGCCTTTCGTTGGTATGATGAGCATAGAGTCGTTGCTGGAAAAACAATGAAAGAACATTTTCGATTTGCAGTCGCTTGGTGGCATACCCTCTGTGGAACTGGAGGAGATCCATTTGGCGTGGGAACGAAGAATTTTCCTTGGCTTGGCGCAAATGATGCAGTGGAAGAAGCTAAAAATAAGATGGATGCTGGATTTGAGTTTATTACTAAAATGGGTATTCCGTATTACTGCTTTCACGATGTAGATTTTGTGGCGGAAGGCGATAGTTTATCTGAATCTCAAAGAAGATTAGATGTCATTACAGATTATGCATTAGAGAAACAAAAGGATTCTGGTGTAAAGCTACTTTGGGGAACAGCCAACTTATTCTCCCATCCGCGATATATGAATGGAGCAATGACTAATCCTGATTTTGCTGTAGTAACTCATGCTGCTGCTCAAGTGAAAGCAGCTTTGGACGCCACGATCAAATTATCTGGTGAAAACTATGTTTTTTGGGGAGGTAGAGAAGGTTATATGTCTTTACTGAATACAGATATGAAAAGAGAGCTTCATCATATGGCTCGCTTCCTCCATATGGCCAAAGATTATGCACGCTCTCAAGGGTTCAAAGGGACATTCTTCATAGAACCAAAGCCTATGGAGCCTAGTAAACATCAATACGACTTTGATGCTGCTACTTCTATCCAGTTTTTACAAGAGCATGGTTTAGATAAAGACTTTAAGCTCAATATCGAGGTCAATCACGCCACCTTAGCACAGCATACTTTTGAGCATGAATTACAAGTAGCTGCAAATGCAGGAATGTTAGGTAGTATAGATGCTAACAGAGGTGATTATCAAAACGGATGGGATACGGATCAATTTCCTGTCAATATTTATGAAGTAACAGAGGCGATGTTAGTAATCCTGCAATCAGGGGGATTACAGGGAGGAGGAATCAATTTTGATGCGAAAACTCGTCGGAACTCTACTGATTTGGAGGATATCTTTTATGCTCATATTGGAGGAATGGACGTATTTGCAAGAGCATTATTAGTGGCTAATGACGTATTAGAAAAGTCACCTTATAAAAAACTGCGTCAAAATCGTTATGCTTCTTTTGATACGGGCAAAGGAAAAGAATTTGAAGAGGGCAAATTGAGTTTTAAAGACCTTGCTGATTTAGCTGGAGAAGAGCCTCAACAGCGCAGTGGCAGGCAAGAGTTATTTGAAAATATATTGAATAGGTACATCTAGGATATCTTTACAGATAATAGGGAGGTATACTCATTTTTATGTCAATGAATTAAGTTATAAAATGGCTAAATTGATGGATATGAGAAGAGTGAAATTTTTAGCCTTTCGGCAAATTTATATTTTAAACCTTCCTCTTTATCTAATCGAAGAATATTCATAGCTTTTTCATTGCTTATATTTTGTACAAATTGTGAAAAGGAAAAGATAGGTCAAGACAGGCATCCTAATTAAGGATTAATTTTATTCGTAAAAAAATACCCCACTGAGAATTCAGTAGGGTATTCTGGAAGATTAATAAATCTATCTTATTGCTTTTTCAGCAAATCTCTTATTTCTGCGAGTAATTCTTCCTGTGTTGGGCCAGGAGGAGGAGGAGCTGGAGCTTCTTCTTTTTTAGCTTGTATCTTGTTGTAGGTACGTAATAACATGAAGATGATGAAAGCAATGATTAGGAAGTCGATAATTTTTTGGATGAACGCTCCATATCTGATTTGCACAGCTTCTTTTATGACTTCGCCAGCATCATTAGTTTGTGCTTCTTGTAAAGTAAGTGCCAACTCACTGAAATCAACGTCTCCAAGTGCTAAACCAATTGGAGGCATGATGACATCATTCGTAAAAGAAGAAACAATGGCACCAAATGCACCTGCAACGATGACGGCTACTGCGAGCTCTAGTACATTGCCTTTTAGAATAAATGCTTTAAATTCTTTCCACATAAGTTGATTTTTTGTTTAATGAGAATCGCTAATTTGTTGTGAAAATTGAAATTTGAATGTATAATATACAACAAAAGGGTGACTATCAATATTCATAGTCACCCTTTTGCTAAGTTTTGAGAGAATCCCCTACTTATCTTTTTTCTTAAAATCACCTGCTTTCCAAGAATCAAAGAATTTCTTCCATGCTACTGGATTGAAGATGTTCATTGGAGGTTGCTGACCAACATAGTAGAATTCCCTTGCTTGCTGTCGCAAAAAGTAATCTGCATTTTCGTTACCATCCGTAATCACTTCACTGCGCATTCTTTCTAAGGTTTCGTTGGCCAAGTTTCGCATCGCTCGTTCTTGTAATTCGGGGGTGACGTCCATTGCTAGGAATTCTAATTTGAAGTGCTCTCGGCTTGGCCAAGGGAAAACAACAGTTTCAGGCAAGTTAACAGCATCTTGTGTCATTAATTGTACAATGGTATATCTGTTATCTTTTACTTCTTCAGGAATAACTACTTCCACTGTTTTGTAACCAATAGCCGAGAATACAATGGTATCATTCTTTTCTAAAACAATAGAAAAGAAGCCTTTAAAATCACTATAGGTACCACGACTTTTACCCTTTACTAGAATGTTTGCATAAGGAACAGGATATAATGATTCATCAGAGCCATCCAGTACTAAGCCAGAAAACTGAACGAGTCGTTCTTGCTCCTGCGCCTTCAGCGAAAAGCTAATCATTAAACAAAAAATAGAGAGTAGAGAAATATACCTGAAGTTCATACTTTAATTTTTAGCCAAATTACTTGTGAAAGAATAGTTCTGTAGCAACTATTCTTTTATAAGACCTCAAAAAACCGATTTAGGTTTGATGAGGAGTTTAAAAGTAGCAAAATTTGCGGCAAGGTTCAATGCAGTCTACTTTAAAATTTAAATATGCTCTTAATTAAAGAATACTTGTGTATGTAGTGAATAATAAATTTCCAAACGCACTCCTGACAATACCTATTGACAAGGCATATTTTTTATATGTCCTACCTAATTTAATGCTAATTGAAGCACTTCAGACATTTCTCTTACATAGTAAAACTGAATATCTTTAATATAGTCCATCGGAATTTCTGCTACATGCTTTTCATTTTCATGGCAAAGAATCACTTCTTTCATACCAGCTCGTTTGGCAGCAAGTATTTTTTCTTTTATTCCTCCTACTGGAAGGACTTTTCCACGAAGTGTGATTTCGCCAGTCATAGCTAAATATGGCTTAATTGTTCTCTTCGTAAATAAAGAACTCAAAGTGGAGAGTAGTGTAATACCAGCAGATGGTCCATCTTTTGGAATAGCACCTTCCGGGATATGGACATGGATATCTTTCTGCTCAAATATTTTTGGATCTATTTGTAGTTCCTCAGAGTGGGCTTTGATGTAAGTTAGTGCAGTAGCCGCTGATTCTTTCATTACATCTCCCAGATTTCCCGTAAGGGTAAGTTTGCCTTTCCCTGGACTCAGGGCAGATTCAATGAATAGGATTTCACCACCAACGGAAGTCCATGCTAAACCAATGCCAACTCCTGGCTTAGGTGATACCTGATACATATCCTTTGAAAACTTCGTTGGGCCTAAAATATCTTTAAGTTCTTCTTTCTTTACAGAAACATTATACTCTTGCTCCATCGCAACATTCTTAGCGACATGGCGCATTACACCTGCAATTTGGCGATTCAAAGAACGTACGCCTGATTCTTTGGTATACTCATCTACAATGGCACCAATCACTTTTGCACCTAACTTAACTTCCGAAGCTTTTAAGCCGTGTTCTTCTCTTTGTTTTGGAATAAGATGCTTTTTAGCGATTTCGATCTTTTCCTCTTGTGAGTAACCACTAATTTGAATGATCTCCATACGATCAAGTAGTGCAGGCTGAATGGTATTCAAAGAATTGGCTGTAGCGATGAATAGCACTTTTGAAAGATCATACTCTACATCAAGATAATTATCATGGAAGGTGCTGTTTTGCTCCGGGTCAAGTACCTCAAGTAAGGCAGAAGAAGGATCTCCTCTAAAGTCTTTACCAACTTTATCAATCTCATCCAATATGAACACTGGATTAGAGGAACCTGTTTTCTTTAATGATTGGATAATTCTACCAGGCATAGCACCAATATAAGTACGACGGTGACCTCTTACCTCAGATTCATCATGCAAACCACCCAAAGACATTCTTACAAATTCTCTTTTTAGTGCTCTAGCAATTGATTTACCTAAAGAAGTTTTACCAACCCCTGGAGGGCCGACCAAGCAAAGTATCGGCGCTTTCATATCGCCTTTTAATTTTAGGACAGCGAGGTGCTCTAGGATACGCTCTTTTACCTTTTCTAGGCCAAAGTGATCCTTATCAAGTACTGCTTTTACCTTTTTGAGGTTGAAATTATCTTTGGTGTATTCGTTCCAAGGTAAGTCTGTAAACAATTCCAAATAACTCAATTGGATAGAGTATTCAGCTACTTGAGGATTCATTCGCTTGATTCTTCCGATTTCCTTTTGGAAAGCTTTTTCCACCTCATCAGACCAATTTTTATCCTTTGCTTTTTTGAGTAGTTTTTGAATTTCTTCTTCTTGGGGATTCTGCCCCAATTCTTCCTGAATAGTCTTCAACTGTTGATTCAAAAAGTAATCTCTCTGCTGCTTTTCAATATCTCCTCTTACTTTATTCTCAATTTTATCTCTCAACTCCAATAGTTGGAGTTCACTATTCATATGCTTAAAAATAGTATTGGCTTTTTCAGCCAAAGCATTAATCTCTAATATTTCTTGCTTCGTCTTGATTTTTATCCCTAGGTTAGAGGCAATGAAATTAAGTAAGAAAGCGTGATTAGTAATATTTTTAAGCATCACTAAAGCCTCCGTGGGGATATTTGGCGAAAGCTCAATAATTTGTCTTGACTTATCAAGAATAGATGCAATGAGTGCTTCAAACTCCAACTTATTATCAGGTGGCGTATGTTGTAGAAAGATAATGCTTCCTATCATGTAGGGATCTTCCTGCACCATTTGTTGAAGTGCGAATCGTTTTTTGCCTTGAAGTATAGCTGTTGTAGTACCATCAGGCATTTTAAGTAGTTTCAGGATTTTTGCAATAGTTCCTACTTTGTACAGGTCATCTGCTTTAGGTGATTCTATGGCAGGGTCTTTTTGCGAAAGCACAGCAACTACCTTTTCGCTTTCGTAGGCTTTTTGAATAGCCTGAATAGATTTGTCACGACCAACAGTAATTGGAATGACAATACCTGGGAATAGTACTGTATTCTTTAAAGCTAATACAGGTAAAGTATCTGGATATATAGTATCGTCTTTGCCAAAGTCTTCTTCAGCTGAAATTAACGGTAAGAAATCTCCCTCTTCGTCAAATCCTTGATGCGCAAATAAATTCTCAAACATATCTTGTGTGAGCTTCGATTGTTTTGGTAATGGCATTAAAAAGCATAAGCCTTATTCACTTAACGTTTTAGGTGTTGGATATGCGCTGTTTAATGCTAAAGCCAAAATTACCAATTATTTTCAATGCAAGAGCAAAGCGCTTAGACATATCCAATAAAATGACAAGTTGTCAGTAAATTGGCTCATTTATAATCGTCCAATAATAGGCAATATCTATGCCAATACCCTTTTATTTTGAAAATTTTAGTAATTGGCATAAAATAGACTTGAAAAAGGACAAAAAGACAGAAGAGCAAAGCTTAACTTAAGGCTTTGCTCTCCTAAAAAGAGTATACATATGGGGCCTAGCTCAGTGTTTCAGCTAGTTCTTCTTCTTCATCTGTTATTCTTTCTTCATCAGCATCATCCTTTTCTACTCTTAGATTTTCGATGATGAATTTCTGTCTAAGTGGGGTGTTTTTACCCATATAATAACTAAGTACCTCATCGATTTCTGTATCCTCATTTAGGATAACGGGTTCAAGGCGAATGTTTTCCCCAATGAAATCGCTGAACTCGCCTGGGCTGATTTCACCTAACCCCTTAAATCGAGTAATTTCTGGCTTGCCTCGAAGTTTGTTGATGGCTTTTTGCTTCTCTTCCTCACTATAGCAGTAGAAGGTCTGTTTCTTATCTCTTACGCGGAAAAGAGGCGTGTCAAGAATAAATAAGTGCCCGGCTCGCACCAAATCAGGGAAAAACTGCAAAAAGAATGTCAATAGCAAGAGACGAATGTGCATACCATCGACATCGGCATCCGTTGCAATAATCACTCTATTATATCGTAAATCTTCTAGGCCATCTTCGATATTCAAAGCATGCTGAAGTAGGTTAAACTCCTCATTTTCGTATACCACTTTTTTGGTCAGGCCAAAACAGTTGAGCGGTTTACCTCTCAAACTGAATACTGCCTGTGTTTGCACATCTCTAGCCTTCGTGATAGAACCACTCGCTGAGTCACCCTCTGTAATGAAGATCATCGTTCCTTGACGGGTCTCTTCATCGCTTTTTCTAGTGCTATCACTAAAGTGAACTCTGCAGTCGCGTAGTTTTTTATTGTGTAAGTTGGCTTTTTTTGCTCTTTGGTTCGCTAGCTTTTTGATACCTGCAATTTCCTTTCGTTCCCTTTCAGATTGCATGATACGCTTTTTGATAGCTTCTGCAACCTCTGGATTACGATGAAGGAAGTTGTCTAATTTCGTTTTGAGAAAATTATTGATAAAGGTTCTTACTGTGGGGCCTTCTGGTCCGATATCAGTAGAACCTAGTTTCGTTTTTGTTTGTGATTCGAATACAGGTTCTTCTACTTTGATACTGATCGCCGCAATGATCGAAGTGAGAATATCTTTTCGATCAAAGTTTTTATTAGCAGTGGTAGAAAAGAAATCTTGCACTGTTTTCGCTACAGATTCTTTGAATGCATTCAAGTGTGTACCTCCTTGTGTGGTATTTTGGCCATTCACGAAAGAGTAATATTGCTCGCCATATTGATTACCGTGCGTCATAGCAATCTCAATATCTTCCCCTTTCATATGGATAATAGGATAACGATTAGTCTCTGTATTGGTCTTCCTGCTTAAAAGGTCTAAAAGACCATTCTTTGAATAATAACTTTCTCCATTGTAAAAGATTCGCAAACCTGAATTCAAGTAGGCATAATTCCACAACTGATTTTCGAGATACTCTTTGCGATATTTGTATTTTTTGAAGATGGTATCATCTGGTTGAAACTCAACTAGCGTACCATTTTCGTCCCCACTTTTGCTTTGGCGATGGTCTTTAGTGAGTTCACCTCTAGAAAATTCCGCAATTTTAGTTTTGCCATCTCTAACGGACTGCACTCTGAAGTAATTAGAAAGTGCATTTACGGCTTTTGTACCTACACCGTTTAGGCCAACTGATTTTTTGAAGGCTTTTGAGTCATACTTGCCACCTGTATTGATTTTGGATACACAATCCACTACTTTACCTAATGGAATGCCACGGCCATAATCGCGGATGCTTACTCGTCCATCTTTGATGGTAACATCCACTTTTTTACCATGCCCCATTACATACTCATCGATACAGTTATCGATGACCTCTTTCACTAAAATATAAATGCCATCATCAGCAGAGGAACCATCGCCTAATTTACCAATATACATACCTGGACGCATGCGTATGTGTTCCTTCCAATCTAATGACCGAATATTATCTTCTGTATAAGAAACCTTAGCCATTCAAAAATGATATTATAATTATTTAATGCTGTAGCCGAAAAGAAATCTAAGTCAAGTGTAATTTTAGGCTATAATTTTACACAATTTCTCTCATTATTTGTTACAAAAATATAAAATTAAAAAGAAAGACACAACAAATTGTTTGTTGTATCTTAAAACATTCCGTGTTAGTTTGAGTAAAGAACAATTATTACGACATCCTGCTTTGCAGATTTTGAAAACGGCTTTGATTAAGGAAGTACGCATCAAGGCGGCCTTGGCAGTATGCGGTATGTCCAGTGGTCTTATTATTCTTTTCTTTACCTTTGAAAAGCAGGTCATTTGGAGTGTATTTGCACTTTTATTTTGGGTGTTGGGTTTGGCATTAGCTAAGAATATAACTTATCTATGGAAACCAAACCAAATACCGCTATGGTCAACACTTCAACATACCCCTCAGCATATAGTGTGGGTATATACACTGGTTACTCAACGGATGCCCTTTGGTTTTGAAATTGTGCAAAGTGGTCTCATTTACTTTAAGCTAGAAAATGGTGAAGATTTTAGTGTAAGTGTAGGGACCAAGGATTTGAAGTTGATATCGCGTACGCTTAATCGGCTTTTACCACATGCTTCTTTTGGCTATTCTGAGGAAAAAGCAAATATCTATGATCTCAATCCCAAACAATTAATTCGAAAGAGAGAATAGTTCGTAAATTAGTGCTAATTTATCAGGCAAATTTTGAGCTATACATTGGATATGATCAATCAATTAAAAAACAGGCTTTTTCAGCCTATTTCTATTGCATCATTGGCCTTTTTCAGGGTTGTATTTGGAGTGCTAGGTTTTGCTGATGTACTTTCCATATGGATATATTATCATTTTATTGTAGATGCTTATAATCCTGATCGAATTCGCTTTCCATATATAGGCTTTGAATGGGTACCTACTTTCCATGATCCATGGATGTCTTTGATTTTTATAGTTATTTTAATCGCTGCAGTTGGTGTGATTATTGGATGGCGATATCAACTAAGTGCCACGATTTTTGCTATCGGATTCACTTATATATTCCTGTTAGAGAAATGTCATTATCTCAATCACGGTTATCTCTTTTGTTGGTTGTCATTTATAATGATCGTACTGCCAGCAGATCGTGCATTTTCGCTAAGTGTTTGGCGAAAGCCAGAACTGTACAGTCCCACCATACCTTTATGGGGTTTACTTCCACTACCTTTATTGATGGGCTTGGTCTATTTTTATGGGGGGATTGCAAAGCTTAATCCAGAGTGGATAGCTGCAGTTCCTTTAAAATTATGGCTTCGATCGAAGGGAGATACTTTTTTGATAGGGAGCATAGTCACTCAAGATTGGGTGCCTTATTTTATGGCATGGGGTGGTTTAGCTTTGGATTTGACGATTAGCTTCTTTTTGCTCAGTCGTTATACGCGGCCTTTTGCTTTTGCCGCTGCTGTTTTTTTCCACTTCATCAATCATCTTATATTCAATATTGGTATTTTCCCATTCATGTCTGTAGCACTAACAGCACTCTTTTTTTCTTCTGATTTTCCATTAAAAATTATTTTGTGGTGGAAAGACCGGTCTTCTGTTGTGCGAAAATGGCATCAAGCATGGGCGGCGCGTTTAGCTTCCGCAAAATCAGATATTCCGCTCTGGCAAGCAAAAAGTACTATCCGGAATGCTGTTTTTGGCGTATTCGTTGTAGTAATTTTAATTCATACTACTTTGCCACTTAGGCATCACTTTTATCCGGGTGATGTTGCATGGACAGAGGAGGGGCACAAGTATTCTTGGCGGATGATGCTCCGCTCGAAAAGCGGTCGAGGTCATTTCACTGTCGTGAAAAGCGATAGTACAAAGGAAAACATTAACCTAAAAGATCATCTGTATAAACGGCAAAGAAGAAAGGTTTTAACAAGGCCCGATTTAATGCTTCAATTTGCACATATTATCCGAGATCAGTACAGAGAAAAAGGAGAAGAAGTTGAAGTGTATGCCAAAATAAGAGTAAAACTGAATGGCCGAGCGAGGCGGCCAATAGTCGACCCTAATTACGATTTAGCGAAAGCAGAGTGGTATCATTTCCGCTCCAGCGAATGGATACTGCCTTATGAAGAATAGCAAGAAATTTTGTAATTTTTCAAATCAATTATTTTACCCAAAAAATTAATATACGATGAGAACTTCAAGTGTACTTGTATTAATTCTAATCTTATGGAGCTGTCAAGATACTGCGCCAGCCAGCACAGCAAGTGATGAGGTAAAAGAAGAAGTGCAAAGTGAAGTGGAAGATCGCAGCCAAGAAGAACCTGCCACAGATGTAAATAATGCAGTTGAGGAAGAAAAAAAGATCCCGGGACAAGTGATGGAAGAAGCTGCTTCTGCAAATCCAGCTCCATCAGAGGAAGAGGAGGTGATTAAAGGGCACTACTCTTATTTTGCAGATGTAGGCTATTTTAAAAATTGTGCAGATCATCAAAACTACCTAATACGCTTGAAAAAAAGTACGGTGAAAATGGAATCAGATTATCTAAGGTTAATGAAAGAAACCAACGAAAAGATCTTTGTGAAAATTAAAGGTCAAATCGAAAATACCGGTAGAGAAAAAACTTTAATCGTTGAAGAATATCTAGGATTTTTTCCAGAAGAAAGCTGCGATTAAATAGATTAAGACCACAAATAAAACGAAACCAACTTATGAGTATCAACAGACGTAAATTTTTAAATCGTTCTATTTTAAGTTCTTTTGCGCTAAGCTTAGGTATCATTAGTTGTAAAGACGAAAAGGCTAAAAGCACTGATGTCGCAGAGGCAAGTCTAACGAATTCAGCGCCTAAATACCCTATTACCATTGCTACTTGGGATAATCGAGGCGCAACAGAAGCGGCTATGAAAGAATTATTAGCAGGGAAAAGAGCTTTAGATGGAGTGGAAGCAGGAGCTAAAATTCCTGAAGCTAATCCAAAAGATACTTCTGTTGGTTATGGAGGTTTTCCTGATCGTGATGGTAATGTGACCCTTGACGCTTGTATTATGGATGAAAAAGGAAATGCAGGTGCCGTTACTTTTTTGCAAGGTATCAAACATCCTATTTCTGTTGCTAGAAAAGTAATGGAAGAAACGCCTCACGTCATGCTTAGTGGGCAAGGAGCATTAGATTTTGCAATTGCTCAAGGCTTTAAGCAAGAAGAGATGCTAACAGAGAATGCAGCGAAGGCTTGGAAAAAGTGGCTAGAAAAGAAAGAATATCAACCAAAGGTCAATTCAGAACGTCATGATACTATTGGTATTCTGGCGATTGATCAAAAGGGAGATATAAGTGGTGCTTGTACAACTAGTGGAATGGCGTTCAAAATGCATGGTAGGGTAGGAGATTCTCCCATTATCGGCGCAGGTATGTATGTGGATAATGAGGTGGGTGGCGCAGCAGCTACAGGACTTGGAGAATATGTTATGACTACATTGGGATCATTCCTTATCGTAGAATTGATGCGTCAAGGAATGACGCCTCAAGAGGCTTGTGAAGAAGCAGTAAAAAGAATCGTTAAAAAGTATGAGGATACTGGCGAACCCTTTCAAGTAGGTTATATTGCGCTTAATAAGCAGGGGGATCATGGCGCTTACAGCATTCAGAAAGGCTTTAACTATGCTTTATATCATAAAGAAAATGAAGCCTTTGAAGCCGATTATTTTAATAAAGATAAGAAGTAGAATTGCCAATGAAAATTACACATATACCAAATAAAGCAGATATTGAAGCTTCTCATGAGCTTATTCAAGATATGATTTTTCGCACCCCTGTAATGACTTGCCAAAGCATAAACCACTTGCTGGAAACACAGATTTACTTTAAGTGCGAAAATTTCCAAAAAGTAGGCGCATTCAAAATGCGAGGAGGAGCAAATGCAGCTGTTCGCTTGAGTAGAGAAGAACAAGCCAAAGGCTTGGCCACTCATTCTTCTGGCAATCATGCTCAGGCTGTTGCTCGGGCAGCACAACTGCTTGGGGTTCCTGCTTATATTGTAATGCCAAGTAATGCCCCTAGTATCAAAGTTGCAGCTACGAAAGGGTATGGTGCGGAGGTCATTCACTGTGGCCCAACGATTGATGATAGAACAACAACTTTGAATCAAGTCATCGCTGAAAAAGGAGCAACATTTATTCACCCTTTTGATAATTATGATGTTATTGCGGGGCAAGCTACTTGTGCGAAGGAATTAATTGAGGATTGTCCCCCTTTAGATATTTTGATGGCACCTGTTGGTGGTGGTGGATTGATGAGTGGGACGGCTCTGAGTGGGAAATACTTTTCACCAACTTCTAAAGTTTATGGGGCTGAACCTGAAATCGTAAACGATGCTTATCGTAGTTTTCATGGAAAGGGTATCGTGAAAAACGAACGAATTGACACCATCGCAGATGGATTGCGGACCAACCTTAGCGAAAAAACTTACGAAATTATAAAAGAAAACCTCGAAGATATCATCACTGTTTCTGAAGAAATGATCATTAAAGCGATGCGATTGATCTGGGAACGTATGAAGATCATTATCGAACCCTCTTGTGCAGTACCCTTAGCTGCAGTTATGACTAAGTCAGACTTGTTTAAAGGCAAAAAAGTAGGTATGATTTTGACTGGTGGAAATGTAGACTTAGAAAAATTGCCATTTTAAGGCTACAGACCCTAATGGTCGAGTTTTCTCAAAAATTTACCGATAAAAAAGGAATAAAAAGCAAAGCAACTATATATTATTGATGAGTAATTCAATCAAAACCAATAGCGATGTTAGCTTTGCTTTTTATTATTGGTGGTACCGTATATGTGCTTGCACAAAGCAGAAAAACTTTCTAGTATTAATGATTAGCGATACTGTAAAATGGAACGTCCATTAATTTTGTAATTCCATTTTTACCTATAGAGTTAAAGGGGCGCTTTGCTCGGACAAACGTCTTTAAGCGGTCCTCTGCAAAATTCACATCTCTTCTTCTTAAACTTTCAATTTTTACGATTCCTGCTGAATGAATTATCTGACCATTGCCTAGATACAAAGCAACATGAGTAATTTTCTCCTTTTTTTCTGCAGTAGCCTTTCGGCCAAAAAATAACAGATCTCCAGCTGCTAAATTCACTAATGTGGTATCCGTTTCTACTTCTTTTCCTACATGCACTTGTTGGGAGGCATCGCGAGGAAGCTGAATTCCGTTCAAGAAGAATACAGTTTTAGTAAAACCACTACAATCCACCCCCTTACCTGATGTACCTCCCCATAAATATGGTCTTCCCATAAAACGTTTTGCTGTCTGAATAATAGTCGAAACATTTGGGTCACGAGAAGTAACCCAAGATTGAAATTCCATAATTTCGTTAGATGGAACAAAGGCGGTACGACCATCAGGAAATTCCACTTCTGTGAAATCTTCTTCTTTATTATTTAGTTTAAAAATATTTCCAGCCAATAAGTCAGTAGTAATCGGAGAATTCACATCCGCTTCTTGGTAAGCAAAACCAAAATCTGGTAAATAAACCCCTTTTGATGCGGCCATCCAACGCTGAAAATCATGTTCATTCATTAATTGAAAGCCGCCTTCATCTAACCAGCTGATATAACCATCAGGCGTTTGTACCCAATACCAATTATCTTCTTGCTTGTAAACCTTTAGCGGTGTGCCCATCATGGCTTGAGTCGCTAACTCCCCAGAATGCTTGGCATCAGAACGAATATTGGCAACAGATAATCTTACTACTCCATAATGATTGCTACCAAGTGCTTTATCGGGAAGTATATTGATCTGATTTTCAAACTTTATACCTTGATGACTGAGGTCTGTAACAAGTGCGTCTACTGCTTCTTGAATATTGGATGCCCCAGAAAGTAACAATTTTCCATTTTCATAATGTGGATCAACACTAAAGCATGCCACTCGTTTATCAGGAGCATAGGTCTGTTTGATTTTTGCAATGCTCTTATTCACTTCTGGGGGAACTTCATTTTTACATTGCATTAAAAGTAGAAGGCTGAGGCAAAAGCTGAGCTGAACTAAATATTTCATACCACATTGTTTTTTAATGCTAAAAGTCTCTAATATAAGTCTAAAACTAAAAAGGCTGATCAATTACTGATCAGCCTTTTTTAAATGGTGTGAAATAAATTTTAATAGCTTATTTCGCGGAAATATAATTCATTGCTATCTTCTATAGAGTTGTTGTTAGGATTTGTACAATTAGAACGACCGACAGGGTCTACATTATCAGTCATGGTGCAATTAGTCATTATAGGTTTAAGTACACCTTTATCTCTTGTATTATAAATACTACTTCCACGGATATAAGAAATATTCTTGTAGAAGTAACTGTGAGAAATTTTCGATCTAACGCTTCCATAAGAAGCAGTATTCATGATACTAGCACCATAGGTGGCTTCATTTTTGGAAAAGTAGCATTTTGTAATTGTTGGAGAGCAAATACCATTGCTTCCATCATTATAAATAGCACCTCCATCTAGGTCCGCTATATTAGCGATAAATTGGCAATTCTCAACCTTGGGTGCGCTTGCACCAGACTTAGAATAATTGAATATAGCACCACCATCTCTGGCGTAATTTTCTTGAAATAGACAATTTTTTATGATTGGACTGGACTCACCTTCTGAACCATCATTAAAAAGCCCACCGCCACAGCGGTCTAATTCACCTTTCATCGAATATCCATTAGCATAGCCCTGAGTAATAATGAAGCCATCTAGTATTGTTTCAGAACTAGCGTTTTTAATATAAACTACAGTGAAGGAATTATCTGATAAATCTTCCTTGCCTATCGCACCAGAAAGAACAGTCAGGTTTTTCATCCAATCTCTTTCATCTAGCTCTTTTTCGCTACCATTAAAGCCGCCATAAACAGCTACCTCGTCAGGTATTACAAAAGAAACATTTCGATTATCGTCAGTGGTGGGATAATAAACTCCTTTTGCTACCCAAATTTCATCGTTTGGTTCAGCAGCAGCTAGTGCATCTTGTAAATGGCCTAATGCGGATTTCCATGATTTGCCATTTCCGTCGTTCCCAGCTTTTACATAAATAATCTTTGCCTGCAATTGCACGATAACAAAGACCATTACAGCTAGAGTCAATGTACGTTTCACGCCTTTTCTTTTTAGAAGTTGGTTGTATAATTAGATCGTCAAAACAACTATCAAGAAAAAACATTTTCGGGAAGGTTCAAATACCAGAAGGGTCCAACTTCTAGTTTGAATCAATCATGAAAATAGATTCTTCTTGTTTTTATTATTGTTTGGTTAAAGTAGATAGAGCATAGTCTGAGACTCTAAAAAGAGACTTTTGAACCATACCACTCAAAGCGTAGTCAAACGGATAGCACATTAGATGGGTTAGAACGAGGATTTATATCCTTATTCGTTTTAATACACGGGAATTGTTGTCAACTTAGCCTCAAGTTAAACACTTTCTTTTAAAGAAGAAAGTATTCTAACAAATTTATTTAGAAATCTTACAAATCTTTATGATACACCCATAGCTACGGATAACTGCAAATAAGGTTGCAAAAAAATATCTAAAAAATTAAAAGCAGCATATTATTTGCTTATTCGTTCTAATATGTAGATATTTGAGTTTAATTCTTAGTTTATACACTATTTGCTAAGTATTGAGTAAAATATATTTGTTTTACGCTGTGAGAAAACTTAATTTGAAACAACTCCCTTGATATGAGTTAAATTGAAGAAATTTACTTTCATCAATGCTTATATCTCTTTGCTCCCCCTTGAATTTCAGTACTAACTTATTTAAAGACCACAGCGTGTTTTTTGAGAGAGACAAAAGGTATTCAAAACCAGCTTTCGGCTATCTTATGTGGGTAAATGAATAAATAGCTATCTCTTATCAGTCTAAATCGATCGTAATCCAACAGATGGAAATATAGTGAAATACACTTATTCCGCTCTGTTACTGTATTTTATGAACGTTCTGTAGGGAAGATCTGGTATTATTTTTTTATTTTCCCACAAATCTCATGAACAAAGAAGCATCCATAAAAACGTTTAGTTTCCAAATTGGATGATCTTCTGCAATACCCATAAGTATGGAAACAAAATTTTTACAAGAGTTTCTAGCAACGAAGTCTGTTGCACTTAAATGCGCTGCAATGTTCAGAATTGGTTTTATCTTGACATTAATGAGTGTCTTATTTGCTGCACCAACGTCTGGTCAGGATATACATTTTTCACAATTTTATAATGCTCCACTTAACATTAGTCCTGCACTAACAGGGATTTTCCAAGGTGATATTCGTTTAATAACGAACTATAGAAGCCAGTGGGAACGAGTTCCAGTGAGTTACCGTACGTTTTCTGCATCTGCAGATATGAAGTTTTTATCTCCAAAGTTTAAAAGAAGTTTCTTTTCTGGAGGAATTGTCGCCAATCAAGACCAAGCAGGCACTTCTAAGCTGACTGCGATTAATCTTGGGTTAACAGGCTCATACACCCGTCAACTTTCTTCTAATATCTATTCTACTGTTGGTGCATTATTCAGTTTTAATCAGCGTTATTTTAAATTGAACGATTTACTGTTTGATCGCCAATGGAATGGAGATGTCGTTGATCCTAATTTGCCAACAGGCGAAGCTTTCTCTAGTACATCAAATGTATTTTTTGATTTTTCAGCAGGCTTGAACTTTCGCTGGCAAAAAAGTACAAATGCCAATGTAGTTAATCGCTTAGAAAAACGTTCTAAAGTTGATTTTGGTGTGGCATTATTTCATATCGCACAACCCGATCAAGCTTTTTACGAAGATGACGAAGCAAGCTTATTCACTAGACTGAGCCCATATATACATAGTCAAATTCAAATAGGAAAAAACGTAGATGTCGTGGCGAATGGTAGTGTCCAAATTCAAGGTCCCTACCTAGAGGCTTTAGCTGTAATCGGTGCCAAGTATTACCTCGATAGAGGCCTAGGCAAACAAAAAGCTGTTCAGGCTAATATTGGCTATCGATTTGATGCTTTCGGTGATGCTGTATTCTTAGGAGGCGAAATTTTCCTCAATCCGATCCTTCCAAATTTTGGACATGAAGTCCATCTTGGATTTACCTACGATTGGAATATTTCTGATTTTGATGTAGCAACAAGCAAATATGGTGGAATCGAATTCTCTATCAGATATATTATTACAAAAGTGAAACCACTGCCAGTATTCAAAATCTGTCCTTTGATTTAACTTCACTTTGAGGCGCTATAATTTTTCAGTTAGACATTATCGCGAGAAAATTGGTTTTATGAAAAACAAGATAATCATTCTCATTGCCCTTTTTGTAGCAGGTCTTGGTGCTACGCTCAATGCCCAAACCCTCAAAGCTTGGCAAAAAGCCGCTGACGAAGCTTTTGAAAGAAAAGACTACTATTCTGCTTATCAATTTTATAATATTGCACTAGAATTTGATAGTACAAATATTAGAAATAGATACAACTTCGCAGAATCTGCTAGATTATACGGTTCCTATCACAAAGCAGATAGCGCCTATCAAGTCTTATTCGAAAAAGACATAAACAATATTTATCCCTTTGCCTATTTTTGGAGTGGAGAAGTCAATCGCTATTTAGGAAAGTACCAACTGGCAAAGCAGCGTTATCAAGAATTTCTAAAGCTCAATAAAAAAGACAAAGGCCTTATTGTTAGAAAGGCAAAATTGGCTGTCGAAAACTGTGACTGGGCCCTAAGTATGTTAAATCAGGTGCCAACAGATACTATTCGACATGCAGGGGATCTGGTCAATTCTCAATATTCTGATTTCGCAGCTACTTTACATGGTGATTCTCTTTATTTTTCATCCTTCCGATTTGTCTTTGAAAAAGATACACTAGATCCGCCAAGACCATTTATAAAAATCATGAAAATAGTCGATAATGAAGATCCAGAAGTACTAGATGATCGTTTTAACTTACCTACTAAACACGTAGCGCATACCGCATTTAATTTAGACTATTCGACCGTGTACTATACTGTTTGTGATTACGAAAAGCCAACAGAAATTCGTTGTGATTTATATCAAAGAAAGAAATTATTTGATGGAACATGGGGCGAACCAACTATGCTGGTTATCAATAACAAAAAGTATACCAGTACGCAACCAAATGTGGGATATGACTCCACAGCACAAGAAACACGCTTATATTTCGTCTCTAATCGTCCATCCGCTAATAAAAATAGTTCCAACCTAGATATCTGGTATTCAAGAATAAATACGGATGGTTCTTTAGAGGATCCTCAAAATTTTAAAGAAGTTAATACTCCTTTTGATGAGGCTACACCTTTCTTCCATACAGCAACGCAAAAGTTTTATTTCAGCTCTGAAGCTTATCAAAACCTTGGTGGTTTTGATATCTTTTATACAGAAAGAGACGAAGCTGGAAATTGGCCGACAACTAGATCTTCTAAGGTGAATCTGGGCATGCCAATCAATAGTAGTTATAATGATCTATACTATAGCAAATACTGGAACGGAGCAAGAACTTACTTCTCTTCCAATAGACCAGATTCCCTAGCTATTTTCTGGGATGAATCCAAAGATGCATGTTGTAATGATATCTATTATATAGACAATGAAATTACAATCGATCTTCTTGTAAATACATTTAATCTTCTGGATCGTTCTCCATTAGATAGTGTGCAATTAGCTCTAGTTGAGCTTACGCCAAATGGAGAACTCCCCATTCTTAATGCAAAACATCCAGATAATAATTCTTTCCAATTGGATATTATTCCAAACCGAACCTATGTCCTTCGAGCAAGTAGAGAAGATTTTATAGTGAATCTGGATACCATAAATATGAAGCTACCTAAACTCCATCATACATTAAAAGTAGAACGAGACTTGTATTTGGCCCCAGCCACAGCTCCCATTGTGCTGAATGCATTTTCTTTCAACTTAATTGATGGGGTGCCGCTGGATCAAACAAGCATCACTTTATTTGAAGTAACATCTTCGGGCTTGAAGCCAATAGCGGAACAAACTGCTAAGCTTGGGCAAAATGATTTTCATTTTCCACTATTGCCTAATAAGCAATACTTGATTCAGGTAGAACGTGAGGGTTACACAGCTGCTACTGCTACTGTCATGCCAATTGCACCAAAAACAGGTGACCCCATCCTTATCGATAGAAATCTTTTCCTCTTGCCGCCAAATGCCCCAACTCTGGCTTTACAAGTTCGTACTTTTGAATCAGATCTTACAATACCTCTTAATAGGGTAAATGTTGATTTATTCGAACTGACGCCGATTGGACTAAAATTTGTCTCTAGTAAAATTGATCCCCAAGCAAATGAAACTCGATTTGATGTTCTACCTAATAAAAAATACGTCATCAAAGGAATTCGGCCGGCATATACAGAAGCAAAAGATACTGTGACCATACCTAATCCAGCACTTGTTCCAAATGGGATAGTCACTGCAGAATTGGTGCTATTACCTCCAGTCATTGAGCAAATACAGCTAGATGTTTTAACCTATGATACCGACTTTACCAATCCACTACCAGGAACAACGGTAGAATTGTGGGAGCTTACGCCAAATGGTCCAAAGCTGATGGCAAGGGTAGAAAACCCAAGAGGTAATGACTTTAATTTCTCAATCATTCCAGGCAGAAAATATGAGCTAAGAGCAAGTCGTGATGGCTATACTACAGCACAACAAATCATAGATACATCTAATCCTGACTTACAAATCATTGATGGTAAGTTAATGACTGAGTTATTATTGCTCCCACCAAATATCGAGCGTTTAAAGTTAGAAGCAGCAACCTACGATACCGATTTTACCAATCCACTACCAGGAACAACAGTAGAATTGTGGGAGCTTACGCCAAATGGTCCAAAGCTGATGGCAAGGGTAGAAAACCCAAGAGGTAATGACTTCAATTTCTCAATCATTCCAGGCAGAAAGTATGAGCTAAGAGCAAGTCGTGATGGCTATACTACAGCACAACAAATTATAGATACTGCAAATCCAAACATGCAAGTTGTAGATGGGGTCATTAAAACAGATCTATTATTACTCCCACCAAATATAGAAACACTTGCTTTGGAGGCACTTACTTTTGATACAGATATCACCAACCCTCTAGAAGGCTCCACAGTTGAACTTTGGGAAATGACACCATTTGGACCTCGTCTAGTTGCCTCTATGGAAAATCCAATAGGAAACGACTTTAACTTTTCCCTAATTCCAGGCAGAAAGTACGAACTGAGGGCCACTCGCGATGGATATCTAGCAGCACAACAAACAATCGATACCACTCATCCAAATTTGATAGTAGTGGATGGTAAAGTTAGTGCTAAGTTATTACTACTTCCACCAAATATTCAAACTTTGCGTCTCGAAGCAAATACCTATGATACAGATATTGCTAATCCCCTCCAAGGTACTAGGGTCGATCTATATGAAATTCGATTAAGAGGTCCCGTTTTAATCGCTACTCTGGAAAATACGGTAGGTAATGATTATGAGTTTCCACTAATTCCTGGTAGAAAATATCAAATTAAAGGGATTCGCGAAGGATATACTTCCGCTACCCAAAACATAGATGCTACACAACTAGCTTTGTTACCATCCAATGGCGTGATTAAAGCAGATTTATTCTTGGTACCACCAACTATTGAATCGCTACAATTAGAAGTGTTAACATTCGATACAGAAGTGACCAATCCATTAACTGGTACAAATGTAGAGTTGTATGAGCTTACGCCAAATGGCCTCGTATTGAAAGCGGTGAGGGAGAATCCTGTTGGGAATGATTATAGCTTCCCCATCTTACCTAATAAAATGTATCGATTGCAAGCTACTCGTGATGGTTATATTACAGCAGAACAAACCTTAGATACCCGTAAAGCAGATTTAGCAGTCAAAGGTTTAGTGAAAGCTAACTTAATTCTTCTTTCTCCATCTATTGAAAGCTTGAGGTTAGACGCATTAACCTTTGAAAATGAATTGGCCAATCCGCTAGCAGGAACTACCGTAGAACTATATGAGCTAACGCCTAAAGGATTAGTACTACAGGCTACTCGCGAAAACCCCACTGGTAACGATTATAACTTTAATCTTGTTCCAGGGAAAGTATATAAAGTAGTAGGAGAAAAATCAGACTTTAAAAAGGCAGAACAAATTATTGATACACGTAACCCTAGTTTGGTTCCAAAATCAGGTGTCATTAGAGCAGATTTATTGCTTGCTCCTCCAATCATTCAAACAATCGACTTAGATGCATTAACTTTTGATACCAAGTTAGAGCCTTTAGACGGTGCTACTGTTCAATTATACGAAATTCGTCCCACGGGCTTAGTTTTAGTCGCTACAACTAAAAAAGATACAGGCAATGATTTCAACTTCCCTCTTATTTCTGGCAGAAAATATGAAGTCGTGGCTGAAAGAGAGGGCTTTGTTTATGATCAAGCAACCATAGATGTTAGCCTGCCTAATTTAGTACCATCGAATGGAAAGATGAAGGTTGATTTGAGACTGGATCAATCAATAGCACTAAATGCATTAACTTTTGATAATAGCTTGAACAGACCGTTACAGGGAACAGTGGTTGAACTTTGGGAGATGAGTCCGCAAGGTCCAAGGTTAATTGCCAGAATTGAAAATCCAACAGGCAATGATTTCAACTTCCCAATTCTTCCAGGAAAGCAATATCAGCTAAAAGCAACAAAGGATGGCTATACAACAGCACAGCAGATGATCGATCTGACTGACCCTAATTTAATTCCGAATAGTGGAAATATGAGAGTAGATTTATTTTTAAATCAACCTGTTCCACCTTTAGCCTTAAAAGCTCTAACTTTTAATAATAATAACAGCAATCCTTTGAATGGGGCTATGGTACAGTTATTTGAAGTAGAGCCAATAGGCTTGAAATTAGTAGCTGAGTTTGAGAACCCTACAGGTAATGATCACATCTTTACATTATTACCAGGGAAGAAATATCGCGTTAGAGGGATGAAAAAAGGATTTGTTGAGGTTGAGTTATCTGTTGATTTGACTAAACCTGAAAATTATAATGTGCCGTTGCTAGAGCGCAAATTGATTTTTACTCGTCCAATAGGGCAAACGCCATTACTAGAAATTTTCACCTATGAAAAGGATACAATAAATCCACTTCCTGGTGTAAATATTGAATTGATTAAGTATGTGAACGATCAGCCAAACTTACAAGAATCCCAGATTAATGTAGAAAATAACAACTATATTTTCCCTATCGCCCTTGACCAAAAATATATCATTTCTGCCACTAAACCTGGGTTTGAACCATTCATTGATACGCTTACTTTTACCCAGTTGCGCCTGGATCCGATTACAAATAAGATTCCAATGACTTTGAAGTTAAATCCTTATTCATTAGATGACTTCTTGCCATTGGCACTTTATTTTGATAATGATCGTCCAGATTCGAGGACTTATCGTAAAACAAGTACCAAAACCTATCCTGAATCTTTCGAACGATACTACAATAGGAGAGAAGCCTTTATCGCCACCTTTGTGAAGGACATGGATAGAGAAACAGCTTTCGTAAGGACGGAGAGACTACGTAATTTCTTTGAAAGGGATGTTAAAAATGGTAATGAGGATTTATTGTCTTTTACAGATCAACTTATCAAAATATTAGAAGGTGGAACTAGTATTACTATCCAAATTAAAGGTTATTCAAGCCCAAGAGGTAATACCAACTACAATGATAATTTAAGTGAAAGAAGGATTGATTCTGTCATTAATCACTTTGAAGCGTATCGACAAGGAATTCTTGCTAAATATCTAAAAAATAAACAACTCATTATAGAGAAGATACCATTGGGAGAGAAAACAGTAAAAACAAAAGAAGATGGTATTGCAGATGATAATAGCAAAAATTCAATTTATACCAAACTTGCATCACTTGAAAGAAGAGTTGAAATTATCGAAGTGAAAGCTCAATAAGGATTATTCAGATATATAGACAAAAGTATTAAAGCTTTGATAGTGAGCGGCTAGTCAAAATTGCTTGTGTAATAAATTCCTGCCAGCTGGCAGGCACAGCGTCAGCTCAAAAATAGTAAGTAACTGACAATAGGAAAGTTACGCACGATTTTTGAGCGAACGTAAACCTGTCAGCCTTTGGCTGGAATTTTATGGTAATAATTTTTAAGGCTCACTGCTTACTTGTAGATAGTATATCAAATTATAAACATGTTAATTATCTGTAATATGTGGGTGCTTTAGATAATCCCATTTGTTCCCCTGAACAATAAACAATTGAAAAAGACACTAAAAAATGGAAATGCTAAAAGCGAATATAATAATTACACCCCTACCTACACTTAGGTACCTATTATCTGTATCAGTGCTTTTATTAAGCTTCACACTACTAAAAGCAGAGGGCACACGTCAAGTAGCACCTTCTTCTTCTGATTATATCATGTTAGAAACAAATCGATTAGGCTTTGGTAATTTTGGTGCTTATGATGGTCCTGCAGAAAGTAGACTATACGTCTCTATCAAAGATCCATCTGAAATGATTTATCTAGGACTATCTAGTGAATATGATGATGATGGCGATCCCTTGTTGTCATTCCTGCGAAGTCAATATACTTTTAGAATTAGAAGACTCGACGAGGCCAATAATAATCCTGTCGTTCATGGCCCTTTTACTGTTAATTTAATCAATGCCAATGTCAGTAGTTGGGAAGAAGCATTATTTGGAAATTACGATCTAACAGAAGAACAGAACGGAGAACTAATGTATGTTTTCGATCCACAAGAAGCAGGTGATTACTTTATTGAGTTTGAAGATATTGCGGGTAATGGAGAAGTTGACTTAAAGGTATTACTAGGTTATTGGGATATTACAGTTGCCAATAATGATATTCCTCAGTTAGGGCGTGTTTGGTCTCAGAATTGGGCTTTTCGTGCACCCCCATTAGATGATTTAGAAGAAAGTGAGTGTAAGTGGAATCGTGAGTTTAATGGAGAGCTTTTTTCATATACGGCAGATGGCTTCGTTTCTAAAATCAATTTCTTCGATTCTGGTTTTCAAGGTCTTTCTTTTAATGTAGTATTTAATAGTAAGGGACCAGGTTTAAATGGTCCTTTCTCAGAAACTAGAAAATCATTACCAGGAGTAAATGCCACCGCTAACTCGGCAGAACACAAGATATTCCTTAATGAACCGGATATACTGCTTTTCCCAGATGGTGAATGTGGAGATATATTTTCAGAAGCCATTTTTAATTGCCAAACAGATACGACCTACTGCTTGGACGTAAGCGTTACGCGACCAGGATTAGTAGAGATTTTTCTCGACTTTAATCGAAATAGCCAATTTGATCCAGGAACAGCAGATGTTTCCGTTACTTATGATTTTACTGAAAATGAATTGAGTGCTTGCGTCCCATGGGATGGTATTACAGGTTTAGGCACTCCAGCTTCTTTCGGAGATACTATTAATATCATCTTCGTGTACTCACAAGGTGTTCAAAACTGGGCTGCTTACGATGTGGAATTTATGAAGCGTGGTTTTTGCGTAGAAAGAGTTCGCCCAACTTGCGATAATGCAATCAATACAGATATCCTATATTGGGATGATACCAACTTTCTTGGTACAATGGATACGATCCCCGGTACTGGTCAGCCTCTAGATGGTAGAGGTGGATGCCCATGTCGCACTGATGGCTGTCGAACATGGACTACTTTTGCCACTAATCTGCCAGATGGCGCAGATTGCACAGGCCTAATTGACAGCATCACTACCGGATATGGAGACAAAAACACATTAAATACTTGGTGGTTTGCTAATATTATTCGAGTAAAAACAGTCAACGTTCCCTTGCTAACTTGCCAAATTATAGGAGATGCATCCATATGCCAAGGAGATACAACTTCATTTGAAGTAGAAACTTCTGGCACCAGCCAAAATGTAACTTATCTCTGGTCAGGACCAGGTATTGATGGCTTGTCTACCGCTAATACAGGACCGATCTTTGAGGAAGGAGACTATTGTGTGACAATAGTGGATGAAGAGGGTTGTACGACAATCTGTTGTGAAACCCTGACCTTCGTGGATTCACTTACAATCAATGTCGAGATAGAGAATGGAAGCTGTTTCAGCTCGCCGAATGGCCAAATTACAATCAATGCCTCCGGAGGAGCAGGTGTTTTCTTTTATAGTATAGATGGTGCTACCTTCTCTCCATCTAATGTTTTTGATAACTTACTGCCAGGCATATACACAGTGACTGTACTTGATAGCGAAGGCTGCTCCAAAACACTAGATGTAGAAGTAGAGGCAGATTTTCCTGATGATGTCATTTATCCAGATACTTTCTATGTATGCTTTGGTGATTCAGTAAGGCTAGCGCCAAATGAAATCTTGAATTACGCTTACGAGTGGGCTCCTGCAAACGGACTAAGTGACCCTAATCTTCCTGATCCACTTGCAGCCCCCCTAGAAACAACAACTTATACTGTAACCATCACTCTGGGTGAAGGAGAGAATCTCTGTCAGTATAGTCAAGATATAGTCGTTGTGGTATACCCTGAAATTAAGCTTTCAGTAAGTGGTGGAGGCAATATTTGCACCCAAGAAACTACCTTAGTAGCGAATAGTGATGTAGCAAATGTTTCATTTGCATGGCTGAATGAAAATGGAGATACTCTTTCTACAGAAACTTCATTTATGGTAACTGTGATGGATTCAACCAGATATGTTCTGACAGCTGAAGACGAATATGGATGTATAGAAAGCTTGGATGTAGATGTTGTTTTTGACCCAGTAGTAGTTAATGTCACAGACACAGTAAGTGTATGTTTAGGTGAAGAAGTTATTTTTTCCACGGATAACTTAGACCTTAGTGATACTCTCTTATATCAGTGGTCTCCTTCTAGTCTTTTTGATGGACCGACAGATGTCGCTTCTCCCAATTATATAGAACAAATAGGGGTTCAAACAGTTTCTGTTATCATCACCAACCAACATGGCTGTTCTGTTACCCAAGATGTCACAGTAAGCGTAATTGATCCAAATATTGATTTATCCTTTACTTCCGAGGTACAATGTGATGGAGTTACGGTTAATTTCACAAATACAAGTTCCAATGCTTTTAGTTATGTTTGGGATTTTGGTGATGGAACTAGCAGTTCGGATGATAATCCAGTACATATTTATACTCAAGGTACTTACATTGTAACTTTAGATATTTTATTTGAGGGCTCTTGTGTAGAGACTTTTAGTCGAGAAGTGATAATAGATGAGTTACAGCTAGTTGCTGCATTTGGTTATGAAATTACAGATGGTGCTTGTTTTGTTGATAGTGCCTTAGTTAGTTTTACAGATCTTTCCCTCAACAGTTTTAATAATACTGATGCTTGGAATTGGACTTTTGGGACATTGGGAAGTTCAAATGAAGAAAATCCGACCTTTGTATTTACTCAAGAAGGTAGCTTTGATGTAAGCTTAGAAATAATAACGGCAAATGGCTGCTCTTCTACAATTACTGAAGTGGTTATGATTTCGCTTGTTGAAAGTGATAGTATTTATCTCCAAGATACCATAATACAATGCCCTGGAGATAGCATTATACTAAATGAAGGAGGAAGTGAATCATATATCTATAATTGGTTTCCATCTGATGGCCTTTCGGCAAATGATATAGCTAGTCCAGTTGTTATGCTTGATCAAACGACTACCTATACTGTTCAAATCCAAACTGTTGGGTCGGATACTTGTGTAGTTGAATTAGAAGTAGTCGTTCTCGTTCCAGATGAGATAGGCTTAAATGCAGGCGAAGATGTTATTACATGTGGAGAGAATGTCGTTTTGAATGCGACCTTTGAAAATGATCCAGCTTCTGTTGAATGGTCTACTCTGAGTGGAGATATTATTGCTAGTACAGCGAGTATAAATGTGAATCCATTCACAACAGAAACTTATATAGTATCAGCAACGAATAGTTTTGGTTGCGTAGAAACAGATACAGTAGTTGTTATTGATAATGGTGTTGATTTGCAGGCAGGGGGGAACCTATCATCATGCAATCCTATTCAGGATAATATTATGGTGATGAACCTAGATCTTAATGATATATTGACGTATGCTTGGGAACCAGCAGCTAATATCATTTCGGGTGCAAACTTACCTAATCCACTGATCTCAGTGACCGATGGGGTCGTCCTTTTTACTGTAACAGCTACCAATCAGTATGGATGCGAAGCTACAGCTTCTGTTACAGTTAGCGCAGGAGCTATAGAGTCTGATTTAGCAGATACCATAAATGTTTGTCCGGGTGAAATACTTGGGCTAGGACCTAATGCTAACCAAAACTTTTCCTATAACTGGGCACCTAGTGATAATTTAAACGCAACAGATATTTCAAATCCAATTTTTTCTGGAAGTACATCTACCACTTATTTTGTTACTGTAACAGATTTAAGTGTGCCCTTTGATTGTTTTTCAATTGATACGGTAGAAGTAATTGTGAGCCCCTTAGTTGATTTACAGCTAACTGGATCTGGTTTAGATACTACGGTCTGTGAAATAGGAACTTTTACACTTTCAGCATCGGCACCAGCTAATTTTGAGGTCGTTTGGTACGATAATATCAATTTGTTACCTCCATCGATTGGAACAGGAGCATTCGTCGATGTAGATTTGGCAGAAGGAAATAATACTTTTTATGCCCTAGCGACAGATGATTTTGGATGTATAGATACTGCGAATGTCTTACTGAGTGTTACGAATTTTATACCAGAGGTTGAAGGCGATACAACGATTCAAGTATGTTCAGGTTTAGCAATAGGGATTAATCCAGATGGCAATCCAGCTTATGAGTATGTATGGGATCCAATAGATGGGTTAGATTTAACGGAACCATGGAATCCAGTCGTAGAAACAGATATTCCTTTGAATTATATTGTCACCATAACGGACCCAGTATCTGCTTGTTCAGAATTTGCTAATATCACAATTGAACCGATAACGGATGCAAATCTAGAATTAGAAGCTGAAACTGTTTTGTACTGTGAGTTTGCTGAA